>CAIKOL010000097.1 GCA_903829085.1 uncultured Anaerolineales bacterium
CGTCGGCAAAGATTTTAGCAACGAACAGGTCGTCGCGGCTGACACCGAAGTTCTCCTCGGCATTGGCAACGGCAGATGCCAGAAGTTTTCCAACCGGAATCGCCGCGCTTTGGGGTGCGAAGCGCAGAATTTCCATTGCCTGCACTGCATTTTTTCCGCGCACTAAATCAACAACCAGGCGTACCTTCTGGGCCGAGATGGACAGATAACTTAATCGAGCATGAATATCATGAGTCATCTCTCTACTCCTACGCCGTCTTCGACGACTTCGACGACTTCTCAGCCGCCATATGGCCGCGGAACAGCCGCGTCGGCGCAAATTCACCCAGGCGATGACCGACCATATTTTCGGTGATGTAGATCGGTACATGACGGCGGCCATCGTGGATTGCGATCGTGTGCCCAACCATCTGGGGGAATATCACACTGGCGCGACTCCAGGTGCGGATGACCTTCTTCTCACCTTTCAGGTTCATCGCTTCAATTTTCTTCAACAGTTTAGGGGCAATGTAAGGCCCTTTCTTCAATGAACGAGACATATCTGCTACCTCGCTTACCTTCAGCGCCTAGCGGCTTGACTTGCTGCGGTGGCGCACGATGTACTTGTCCGTCGTCTTATTGCGGCGGGTCTTGTAACCACGGGCTGGGCGGCCCCATGGGGTCTTCGGGCCAGGCATACCGGTTGGCTGGCGGCCTTCACCACCACCATGCGGGTGATCGCGCGGGCTCATGGCAGTACCACGGACGGTCGGGCGAATGCCCATGTGGCGCTTGCGTCCGGCTTTACCAAGCTTGATGTTGCTGTGGTCCAGGTTGCCAACCTGACCAACGGTGGCGGTGCAAACCTGGCTTACCAGGCGTACTTCGCCAGATGGCAGGCGGATCTGGGCATACTCACCTTCCTTGGCAAGCACCTGCGCCGACCCACCTGCTGAGCGGACAAGCTGCCCGCCCTTGCCAGCCTTGAGTTCGATATTATGAACCAGGGTACCGACCGGGATGTTAGCGAGCGGCAAGCTGTTGCCAGGACGGATCTCGGCCTGCGGTCCGGAAAAAAGCGTATCACCAACCTTGATCCCGAGGGGAGCAACAATGTAGCGTTTCTCGCCATCGGCGTAATTCAGCAAGGCCAGGCGGGCGGTCCGGTTGGGATCATATTCGATTGCCGCGACCTTGGCTGGGATGTTCTGCTTGTCACGCTTGAAATCGATAATGCGGATGTAGCGGCGATTTCCACCGCCACGATGGCGTACGGAAATGCGGCCATTGGTATCGCGTCCACCGTGTCCACGCGGATGGATGATCAGGCTGCGTTCCGGGGTGGACTTGGTGATTTCTTCGAACGTATATCCGGTCATCCCCCGCTGGCCGGGTGTCGTGGGTTTATACTTTTTTACAGCCATTACTTCACCCCTTCAAGAAAATCGAGGGAACTTCCCTCGGCAAGGGTAACAATCGCCTTCTTGAAACCTGCATCCCGAATCATCAGGCGCCGGTTGCGGCGGCGGCTGCGTTTTCCAGCCGTATTGATAATATTGACACGCGTGACCTTTACGTCGAACAGTTTTTCCACCGCGTCCTTCACCAAAGTCCGGGTAGCATCTGATACCACCTCGAACGAATATTGGTGAAGTTTGCTGGTCTGATAGTTCGACTTCTCAGTGACAAGCGGGCGGCGAAGTACATCATAAATCGTTATCATGCTGCCCTCCTACACCAGAATAGACTTCAAAACGTCCAATGCCGTGAGCGGCATGACGAGTTTATCGTAACCAAGCAGGTCACGGATATTCAAATAACTGGCCATTAACAACCTGGCATCCGGGAGATTATTGGTTGAGCGGGCGACGACATCGTATGCGGCGTCCTTCTCAGCAACCAGGATCAGGGCACTGGCATTGCCAACCAGGAGATTCAAAGCCTGTGCCATCAAGCGGGTCTTCGGCTCGGGAAGAATCAATTGGTCTACCAGTACCAGGCCGGAATCGGCTGCCTTGGCCGTCAGGGCCGAGCGCAGCGCAGCCCGCCGCATTTTAAGCGGCATGTGTTGCGTATACTTGCGCGGGCGGGGTGTATGGATCTTGCCACCATGAGCCCACTGCGGAGCGCGTGTGGAGCCCTGGCGGGCGCGACCGGTACCCTTCTGTTTCCAGGGTTTCTTGCCACCACCAGAGACCTCACTGCGGGTCTTGGTCTTGTGCGTCCCCAGGCGGGCATTAGCCATTTGCTGATTATAGGCCTGGTGCATCAAATCTATATTTACCGGGGCCTCAAAGATCTCGGCCGGAAGTTCAACCGAATTGACCTTTTCACCCTTCATGTTGAGAACGTCTACTTTCATAGTACCTATGCTCCCATCATCCGCGCTACTGCTTGCGCGCTTCCTGAATCACTACTACGCCGCCTTTGGACCCGGGGACAGCTCCGGTGACGCCGAGCAGATTGCGCTCCACATCCACCAGGACAACCTTCAGACCCGAGGCAGTCACGCGTTCGTGACCCAGGTGACCAGGACGGCGCGAGCCCTTGTAAACACGACCAGGGGTCGTCGTCGAACCGTTCGAACCGGGAGCGCGCAGACGATCCGAGCCGCCATGCGTCTTCGGACCACCGGCGAAATGGTAGCGTTTCACCACACCGGCAAAACCTTTGCCCTTGCTGGTGCCTACCACGTCCACACGTTCGCCAATAACGAAAACCTCGACCGTAAGCTTGTCACCGATCTTGTTTTCAGTATCCTGGCTGCGAAACTCACGCAAAAAACGCAGGGGAGGCAATTCGTTCTTCTTGAGGTGGCCCAGTTGTCCTGAAGTCAGACGCTTGGGTTTCGCCTCCTGGAATCCGAGTTGCACCGCTGCGTAGCCTTCCTTCTCGGGAAGGCGTACCTGTGTAACATAGCAAGGCCCAGCTTCGATCAGAGTTACCGGCAATGCAGCACCGTTCTCATCGAAGATCTGGGTCATGCCGATCTTCTTGCCAATCAGCCCTTTCAACATACTCGGTTTTCTCCTTCCAAATATTTTTAGAGACTGTCAGCCGGGCTTGGCTGCATCATCTCGGTCACAGCACAGTCAATCGGTCTGCCGCGGCACACAGGATTGTAGGGCCTACGAACAGAACCGTTCTTGCGCTGCCTATTCAGTCTGGCTGGTCTGAACCGGTCAGACGAAATAACAGGATTAGATTTTAATCTCGATATCCACACCCGCTGGCAGGTTGAGCCGCATCAGCATATCAATCGTCTTGGAATCTGGATCAAGTACATCGATCAGACGGTTGTGCGTGCGAATTTCAAAATGCTCGTGTGAGTCTTTGTCAATGAAAGTCGAGCGGCGTATTGTAAACCGTTCTATCTTGGTTGGCAAGGGTACCGGGCCAACAACATGGGCACCGGAGCGCTCGGCTGTTTCGACAATCCGCTTGGCAGACTGGTCGAGAACACGATGATCGTATGCCTTAAGGCGGATGCGGATCTTCTGTTTCGTCATATCTATTACCTATTCGATGATTTTAGTGATGACACCCGCGCCGACGGTGAGACCGCCTTCACGAATGGCGAACTTGGAGCCTTGTTCGAGCGCCACAGGGACGATCAGGGTGACGGTCAGGTCCACATTGTCACCCGGCAGGACCATTTC
>CAIKOL010000098.1 GCA_903829085.1 uncultured Anaerolineales bacterium
AAATTGACCGGAATCAAAACCAAACGCGAAGTCGTGCAGGAAGCCTTGCGCACGCTCATCTTATTGCGCGAACAAACCGAAGTGAGACTGTTTCGCGGCAAGTTGAAGTGGGAAGGGAATCTCGATGAGATGCGCCAGACGCGCACTGTGGAGCATTAACGATGTTGGTCGTGGATTCAACCGTCTGGATTGATTACTTCAACGGCGTGGAAACACCGCAAGTGGAGTTCTTGAATCGCGTCCTGGAGCGAACGCCCATCCTGATGGGGGATTTGATCCTGACCGAAGTGTTGCAGGGGTTCCGCCATGAAGCGGATTTTGAAACAGCCCGCCGTTTGCTTACCCGCTTTACCCAGGCGCAAATGGTCAATCCGGCTTTGGCTGTACAGAGCGCCCGCAACTATCGTCTCTTGCGGAAAAAGAGCATCACTGTTCGCAAGACCATCGATAATCTTATCGCCACTTACTGCATTGAAAACGACCACGAACTGCTGCACAACGACAGCGACTTCGATGGCTACGAAAAACATTTGGGGTTGATGGTTGTACATCCGTGAGATAATGTAAAAAACAAAGCATCTCATCAATATGCTGATGTATTCCTTCATAATTACAGCGCTGCCCTGGATCAAACCGGGGCAGCATGTTTTATTGAAAGTGATGCGATGCAAAGCTCGAATTATTGTCGACCGGGGAAGTTTCCAGAGCGCGACGTTTCAGCCTATCACTTGCCATGCAGGTGTAAATCTCCGCCATGCGAATGTCGTTCCAGCCCATGATCTGCTGCAAGGCACTGGAGTCGATCCCTTGTTCTGCGCGTAGGGTCGCGCTGGTATGGCGCAGCACATAGGGAGACAGGGGCCGTTGGATACCAGAATGTTCTTTCATTCGGATGATAGCCTGGTAAATACCATCGGCTGTCAGACCAAAGACGCTTTTGGAATTGACGGCTGAATGGAACTGACGAGGATCCCTGACTTCCAGCCATTTTTGCATGACATCCTTGGTTATTTCACCGAAGAACAGTTTGATCTCCTTATTGCCCTTTGTTATCACGATTGCAGTACGCTTTTGAAGGTGCAAGTTAAATAATTCGAGCGATGCCACAGCTCCCCGGCGTGCTCCGGTTTCCAGGAGAAAATAAACCATGGCAATATTCCGCTCAGGGAGAAGGCTTTCGCTGGCAGCCTGGAGGAGCGCCTGGATTTCCAGGTCCGTGGAAGCCTTGGGGATGCGTTGAGGCAGTTTTGGTTTATCCAACTGTGCTGCCGGGGATCTGTTCAGAAAGCCTTCCTTGACGCACCAGTTGAAAAAGGCTCGAACCAGAACAACCTTTGTCCAGATCGTGTGAGGGCTTTGTTTAGCGTCAATTGCAGTATCGATCCATTCTCGTAAACGGGGCAATTGGACTTGCTCCAGTTCCATCTCGCCCAAAAATTCCCAGTGCGCTCAGGCAGCCGCGATAATTGTCGATGGTACAGGGTGAAGAATTTCGTCTCTGCAAAGATCGCAGGTATTGGGATTGTGCATTCTGGAATAACATATCTGATCTTCTCCGGCGTAAGAATTTGATGTGATGCGAGCGAATTCTTACACAGTGATACAATTTGTTGCAATAGTTGGTGGAAAAAGGATAAAAAAGTAGATAACCATGTTAAAAAGCAATACCTCGCCAGGCTATAACCCGGCGAGGTATCAGTTTGAATGGAAAAAGAATGTATTGTTACATCAATTCGTTTGTATTCTTGAGCACACGCATTACACTGCATCCAGTATAGTGTAAAACTTGGGCTTTTGTCAAGCAATTGCGCAACTCTTCGGAATTGGTTCCATTTTCTCATCCAAAGCGAGCGCGAAAAAGTGGTTGCAGATATATCATTTATACATAACTAATCTTTTTTAGAAACTCACTGTATGTTTTGACTTTCAAAACTCTAGAGAAAAGGTTGGTATAATCCATTTGGAGAAATCGCATCATAATGAAACCTCCCTATGTTTGGGATTACGATATCGAAGAGACCCAGTTCAAAGATATTTTGGCTGGGAAGAAAGTCGTGGGGAAATTCGATCAAGATTGGGCCGCCCGCAGATTGCTTGAATATGCACCTTATAAAGAAATCGTGCATCAGATAGGTTATGCCCGACTGGTGAAATATTGGCCGCGTTGGAGAAAAGGCATTCGTTCAGTTAGCCGTAAGCGTGGATTTGATTTCCTGGTGCAATGGCTGCCGAAAAAACATCCGGAATTGTGCCATGAATAACCCTTCTTATTTCTTCGAACATCTCTACCCTTTGCAGGATCGGGTTTTAGCTTTAATTCACAAGGTAGAAACGGGGCTCTATCTGTCTGGAGGTACAGCGGCATCACGCGGCTATCTCAATCACCGCTTCTCTGATGATCTCGACCTGTTTGCGGATGATGACAATAACTTTGGTTTGTGGGCCGAGCGCGTGATTCAGGCGCTATTGGGCGCAAAGATAGGGGAATTGACAGTCGGGCTCCGCGAAGAACGTTTTTTCCGACTCACCCTTACCCATGGAGAAGTTGTACTGAAGATTGAAATGATGAATGATGTGCCCAGCCGGGTGGGCGCGATCCAGGATCACCCCATTCTGGGAAGATTGGACAGCGCCGAGAATATTTTGGCCAATAAGATTACCGCTTTACTCGACCGCGAGGAACCAAAAGATTTTGCGGATATCTGGGGTTTCTGCCAGCTAAAAGGATTATCGTTGAACGATGCCATTTCGGGCGCTCAAGGCAAAGCTGCCGGAGTATTTCCTGCTGATCTGGCGCGTTTGCTCTGTTCGGCGACAAAGGGGGATTGGGAAGCTGTGCGGTGGAATAAGTTCCCACAAGTGGATGAATACTTGATGGATTTGAATGCCTTGGGCGAAAAACTGCTGCTGGCTTAGGGCTTGCGCCGCAGGCTGGAAACAGTAGAGCCTTGCATGTTCTTTCCTAAGGGATTCTGTGGTTTGAATGAGCTCCCGGAGACGGGGGCTTTTTGATTCCAGTTCTTTAATCCTGCGCCTTCGACCCAACCGGTCAGGCCCTAGACGCGGACCGCCATGAACCAGCTCCAACTCTCGGCGCGGGCGTACCATCGCATCCTGAAGCTGGCACGCACCATCGCGGATCTGGCAGGGAGCGAGAGCATCGGGCCAAGTCATCTGGCGGAGGCGCTGCAATACAGGCCGCGGGTGATGTTGGGGTAATAATTCATCCAGGCAACTCATAAGCGCTTGGTCGCAGGTTCGAATCC
>CAIKOL010000099.1 GCA_903829085.1 uncultured Anaerolineales bacterium
AAACCTTAGATTTTGGACGCATAATACCTACACGGCAGCGGCCGTCTGCGGTTTTCTTTTGCTGGCGGTCCTTCTGGTCTTCGGCCAGACGGTTTGGCATGAATTCGTCAACTACGACGACGGCCAGTACGTGTATGAGAACCCGCAGGTTACAGGCGGCCTGACCGCCCGCGGCATCGCCTGGGCCTTTAAAACCGTTCATTTCAACAACTGGCACCCGCTGACCTGGCTTTCCCACATGCTGGACTGCCAGATCTACGGGCTGCAAGCCGGCGGGCACCACTTGACCAATGTTCTGCTGCATGCCGCCGCGGTGATCCTGCTCTTCTTGGTCCTTTGGCGAATGACGGGATTCCTCTGGCGGAGCGCGATTGTGGCAGCGGTGTTCGCCATCCATCCGCTGCGGGCGGAGTCGGTGGCCTGGGTGGCGGAACGAAAGGATGTGCTCAGCGGTCTGTTCTTCATGTTGACCCTGTGGGCCTACGTCGGCTATGCCCGTCGTCCTTTTTCGCTTGTTCGCTATCTGACTGTGGCCGTTTTATTTGCCTTAGGCTTGATGGCCAAGCCGATGCTGGTGACGCTGCCGTTTGTGTTATTGCTGTTGGACTATTGGCCGCTGGGGCGCGTGGGGCTGCCTCAAGCGGAGGACAAGTCTTTCTCGTTTCCCCGGCGCGTGGTTGTCGAGAAGCTTCCGCTGATGGCGCTGACAGCCGCTTCCTGCGCGGCAACGTTTATTGCCCAAAGTAAGGCTGTTGCAAATCTTGACGCCATCCCAATATCTTTGCGGATCGCCAATGCCTTGGTTTCCTATGTGGCCTACATCAGAGAACTCTTTTACCCCATGGGGTTGGCGGTGTTCTATCCCTATCCAGGAGATGGTTTGCCGATCTGGCAAGTCGCCGCTTCCACCCTGACGTTGACGGGCATCTCGATCGCCGCCCTGGCATGGCGGCGCCGATTTCCCTATCTGTTTGTTGGCTGGTTCTGGTACGTGGGGATGCTCGTTCCGGTGATCGGTCTGGTTCAGGTAGGTTCGCATTCGATGGCAGACCGCTACACGTATCTGCCACAGATCGGACTGTGTATGGCTGTGACCTGGGGCGTCGCGCAAGTCACCGCTTCCTGGCGTTATCGTCGCTGGGCGTGCGGCATTGCCTCGGCATTGGCGGTGCTGGTTCTGATGGGGTTTGCATGGCGGCAGACGTCGTACTGGCAGGACAGCGAGACGCTTTGGACCCGCGCATTGGCCTGCACCACACACAACGATATCGCTCACAACAACCTCGGCAACACCTTGGCCGACCGCGGACAGATTGACGAGGCTATTGCCCATTATCAGAAGGCGCTGGAGATCAAGCCCGGCTACGTCGAGGCTCACAACAACTTCGGTATGGCTCTGGCGAGGTGCGGACAAGTCGATACGGCTATCGCCCATTATCAGATGGCACTGGAGATCATGCCCGGCTCCGCAGAAGTCCACAACAACCTCGGGAATGCCCTGGCGGGGCGCGGACAGGTCGACGCGGCCATTGTCCACTTTCAGAAGGCCCTGGAAATTAAGCCCGACTACGTCGAGGCTTACAACAACCTTGGTAACGCGCTGCTGAGCCGCGGACAGGTCGATGCGGCCATTGCCCATTTTGGGAAGGCGCTGGAAATCAAGCCCGATTACGCCAAGGGCTACAACAACCTCGGCATTGCGCTGGCGAGGCGCGGACAAATCGACGAGGCCATCGCCCATTTTCGGAAGGCGCTGGAAATCAAGCCCGACTACGCAGCAGCCCGCAATAACCTCGGCCTGGCTCTGAGGCAGCGCGGACAACGCAATTAAGCTATTATGCATTGTCGGAACTTGCTGGAACCGATGCTGTTGATCTTTAGCCCCAACAAACATCCATAATCCGCCGCCACTGTATGAGAGGCCAAAGATCAACGGCTGGATCACCCCGGATGAATGCGCAGCCGCCGTCCGGGATGCCATCGCGGTAGGTATCCATAGGCTGGACCGGTAACGGTTTACGAGTAATTATCCCCACCTCGTTCACAACGTGGGATTGAGAGATGCTATCAGGAGCCACAAATGCTTGACCGCCAATTTTTCTTTATCAGGCCGAACATGATTTTCCTGAAACAAATAGGCCACCATTGTGTTTAATGTTGTAGACTACAAGTGGAATAAAAATATCCATAGGGAGATAACCAGCATAGGAGAAACATATGGATCTTAAAATTTTTGAAAAGATGGATGCCCCTGAACTTAAGAATTATATCCAATTTTTGCTTTGGCACTACCGAGTCATGGACGCCTTCTGGTTTTTATCTGTGGCTAGAATGTTCGATCAACCCACAGCCGAAAGGCTCAATGAACAGGTGTGGGGCCGTGTGGGCGGAATGGCTGCGAAAGATCTGATCCAGCGCTTTGGAGTCAAGGAGAAAGGTCTTAAGGGTTTCGTGAAAGCTTTAAGGTATTTTCCCTGGACCATCCTGGTGGGCTATCAGATTGAGGAGAAGAAGGACGAAGTGATCATCACCGTTCCCAACTGCCCCACTCAGGAAGCACGCCTCAAAAGAGGATTGGGAGAGTTTGTGTGCAAAGAGATGCACCGGGGTGAGTTTGAGAGTTATGCCCGGGAGATCGACCCGAGTATTGAAGTGCAATGTCTGTTTGCGCCACCCGATCCCCATCCCAAGGATTTGTATTGCAAGTGGCGATTCACGTTGAAGGGATGAAGCTATTCCTTGGTTGCATTTGAACCAAGGCATTTCTCATCGGGCACGTGTCATTTTTCGTGAACCGCAATCGCTCGACTCCAAATAAAAAGGGTGATCATCTCATATTGATCCAGACCATTGAATAACGGATGAACGGTGCAAAGCCTGGTAACCACATTTTCGGTTCCTCCAGATTATGCCCTCCTTCCTCTGTTTGACATAGCCAATAGGACAGTGTAGTTTTCGCTCCATAATATGCGGGATGTGCCACATGCTTTTGAAGCAGAAAATGGAGGGTTCCAAAAATAGAGAATTCCAAAGTGTTGCAGCATGGATTTTCTCCGAGTGG
>CAIKOL010000100.1 GCA_903829085.1 uncultured Anaerolineales bacterium
GTGGATATTAGCGTTCCATCTGAGGTAAGATAATCTAGATTCTGAACCGTGCTATCCTTGACTAGAAACAAGCGATCTTCATTGGAACCAAGAGCCTGGATCGTAAAATACCCGCAACATCCTTCGGAGCCGAGGGAGTTCACCCGGGTTTGCTTGTGCGTGTTGGTGTTGATTAGAAATATACCGGTCTGAAAGTCGCTACCTGTATAAGGCCAGGTGGGTGTGTTTGCATACAGGGCAACCCAATTCCCATATGGAATGAAGGCAAACGAACTGTAGGAACCATTCCAGATCTGCGTCGTTTTATTGTTAATTATATCAACCAGTTTCAAGTCGTATGCACCAGGGCCGTTGGCTCCATTAGAATCAAAATACCTGTAGTCGTCCAACCAATCGTTGGATGTAACGATTTGAGGGGTTCCCGTAGATAGTTGCTTTACGGTAGCCCCATCCACTGATGTGGCATAGATGCTATATTGCATTCCCTCGCCGACCGAATAAGAACTGCCATCCAGGATCCATGCCCCATTCGGGGACCAGGAAATCCACTGAACCTCCTGCGAGCCGCTGCTCAGCCGCTTGATGGCGTTTGTCAGCGAGTCGTAAACGTACAGGTCCGAAGACAATCCATCCATCTGTCCGGCAAAAGCCAGGAAGCGTCCGTCTGGTGACCAGGCTGATTGCATGATGCCTGAAAGGAAAGCCTGCTGCAACACTTCTGCGGTCACATCCACCTGACTTATCTCGTGGGCGGCTCTGGTGAAAATGTCGGGATAGCCATTGGACAACAGTGATGTTACCATCCGCGTGCTCCCGTCAGCCATACTCATCAAGTGAAGGGTCAGGTCAGCGGTATCAGGCCCAATTTCCCCGAAATAAGTTCCTGCTGAGCCACTGTAATAAGCTAACCATTTCCCGTCAGGCGAGAGCACGTTGGATAAGGGAAGCCATGTATTCTCTGGGGCGGCATCTGATGGGTAGGGAATGCGCTTTTGCCCACTCCCATCTGCATCCAATAAAACGACCTCAACCCGGTCCCCTACCTGGTTCAAATATGCAAGATAGGGACCGCTCGTTGATAGGGATGGAAGAGAAAAGTTGCTGGGTGCCGGTGGGGTGAAGGTTGGGCTGGTAATTTCGCCGGGGTTTTTAGGTGTGGGCGATAAGGAGGGTGTATTTGGAACTTCCGTACTTACCATGGTTGCAGTCAACACTGGTACTCGGGCAGAAAAAATGCAACTACCCGCGAATAGCACGATAATAAAGAATAAAAGGAGTTTCTTGTACATCATGCCTTTTCACTCCTAATTAGCTTCTCATAGAAACGGAAGTTGTTTTCCGGTCATTGATGAAGAACAATTCCATTATACAACCTGCCCGGATCTTTGAAGGCAGGGTTATCTATTCGGGGATGGGAGTCTTTTTTGGGGGTAAGAAGTAAGATGGATTGTAGGAAGGAGAAGCTCAGATTGATTCTATTCGGTTCGGGATTGACTTGACGAATTAGAAAATTAGTTCTAAAATTCACAATAAACACTAATAACTGTTCGCTCTTACGAAACTTTGCCGTTGCTTCATTTTGGACTTTACCATCCGTGGCTCTTAAAGAATTGCTGAATGCATCCCTATTCGTTCCTCGAATTACATGCATTAAGTGACTTTAATTCGGCCTTCTTTCTCTGCTTTCTTTTCTTCAAACCCCTGTGCGGTTCGTATTAATCGTCGTGGGACATATACAGCAACTTGCATCCTGTTCAAGGTTATAATTCTCCCATGCGCAGATACCTCTACTTTACCGTTTTCTTCTCAGGTATGACTTCGATGGCAGCCGAGTTCGGCGCAAGCCGACTGCTGGGTAATATCTTTGGAACCAGCAATCCGGTCTGGGCGGTAATCATCGGACTAATCCTGGTCTACCTGACTGCGGGCTATTTTCTCGGTGGGCGCTGGGCAGACCGCTCGCCACACCCAAAAACGATGTATGCCATCCTGGCCTGGGGTGCATTCACCCTTGGCATTGTGCCATATGTTGCCAACCCGGTATTGCGATTGGCAGCGAACGCCTTTGACAACCTGCAAATTGGCATCCTGGCCGGAGCGTTTGCGGGTGTGTTGGTTCTGTTCACGGTACCGGTGACTTTGTTTGGAATGATCTCGCCCTTTGCTATCCGACTTTCGATGAAAGACACTGATAAAGCCGGGAATGTATCAGGGACCATTTATGGTATCTCAACCATTGGCTCTTTCATCGGCACATTCCTTCCGACCCTGCTGCTGATTCCCACCATCGGAACGACCTGGACCTTTCTTGTGTTCAGTCTGACGCTGCTCGTTGTGGCACTGGTTGGCCTGGGCCTGAGCGCTGGACGGCGAGGCGTTTATCTGTATTTAATGATGGTTATTGCTCTGGTTTTCCTTGCTTTGTTCGGTGGCAGTGGTGGTATCAAGCGTTCCAGCGGACAGATTTACGAAACCGAGTCAGCCTATAATTATATCCAGGTGCTTGAGCTCAACGGGACCCGTTACCTCCGGCTGAACGATGGGCAGGGCATTCATTCGGAATACAACCCGCAAAGGCTGGAATATGGGGGACCCTGGCAGCAATTCCTGGTGGGACCATTTTTTTATGCAAACCGCCGACCGGAGAATATACGCCGTATCGCGATTATTGGCTTGGCCGCGGGGACCACCGCCCGGCAGGCAGCAGCGGTTTTTCCAAATGTGGTCATTGATGGTTTCGAAATTGATCCGAAGATCGTGGATGTTGGACGCAAGTATTTCGATATGAATATGCCCAATTTGAATGTCATCATTCAAGATGGTCGCTGGGGTTTGATGAGCACACTGGAAAAGTATGACTTAATTTGTGTGGATGCATATCGTCCACCGTATATTCCACCTCACCTGACCACTCAGGAATTCTTCCAGATAGCTGCCGACCACCTCAAACCGGATGGGTCGCTGGTCATTAATGTGGGCCGCTCTCCAGGCGATCGGCGTTTGATTAATGGACTGGCAACGACATTGGGAACGATCTTCTCGTCAATTTATGTGATGGATATTCCTGATACATTCAACTCGATGATTTATGCCACCCTCCAACCGACCGATTTGGTCAATTTCCAAGCAAACCTTTCCGACCTTATCGCTCGGCAGGGTGTAAATACAATCTTGACAGACTCCATGACCTTGATGCTGGAAAACATCCAGCCTGCGCCGGAAAACACGGTCGTTTTTACTGATGATCGGTCGCCGATCGAATGGATCACAAACACAATGATTCTGAATTTTTTCCTTCAAGGAGAAATGGAGACCATGCGATGAAAATGCTCCAAAGAGTGCTATCGTGGATGATTACCATCCTGCTCCCATTTGCGTTAACTTTCCTTGGCGTACGACTCCTGCTGACACATGTTTTTCCTGAGATCGAATATCACCTGCCAGGTTTTCCAGCGGATACATATGGCTTTACGCTGCAGGACCGGTTGCATTGGTCAGAGATTTCCATTGATTATTTGGTAAATAATGCTGATATCAACTTCCTCGGTGACCTCACCTTCATGAATAATGTCCCACTTTTCAACGGACGCGAATTAAGTCATATGCACGATGTTAAGAATGTTGTCCAGCCGGTGTTGGAAATTGGGTATGGCATCTGGGCTTTAGTGATTGGACTTGGAGTGTGGGCGTATTTTGGCGGGTGGTGGTCTACATACGTGCGCGGCGTCTGGCGTGGTGGCTGGCTGGCTGTCGGGTTGGTGTTCGTTTTCGGAATTTTCGGTGCGATCAGTTTCTGGCAGTTATTCACCGCCTTTCACGAGTTGTTTTTCACTGGAGATTCCTGGCAATTCCTTTATACTGACACGCTCATCCGTCTTTTCCCAATGCGTTTCTGGCAGGATGCTTTTCTGTTTGCAGGAGCGCTGGACGTGGTTGGTGGGCTGGCGTTGGGATTGGGTTTGTTACCGAAACGGAAGTAAGGTGTTATTACAGGTGATATAATTCCACCACTGTTTGGAGGCATGATGACTGATTACCGTTCTGCCGGAAAAACCACTCTTACCCCGGATGTTTTATTGACAATCGCTCGGATGGCGGCATTGGAAGTAAAAGGTGTCCAGCGGATGGCTCCTGTAAAAGGCGGAGTAAATAGCCTTCTTGGGCGTGGCAATGATGGTGTCCGAATTGTGGTCGAAGATAGCAATGCTTTTATAGACCTTTACCTGGTACTGGACAGTGATGTAAATATCCGGGAGGTCAGCCGAACCATACAGCAGACGGTGGCGCGCGCGATCGCAGAGATCACCGGGCTGGAGGTTGGGCACGTAAACATCCATATCGAGGATATTGATTACAAGACCGAGGCATAACCTTTCATGAAAGCACGTACCAGGGCGCGTGGCACTGCTCTGCAAGTTCTTTACGAAACAGACATCGTGAGTCATCCTCCTGTGCAGGTCTTACATGACCGCTTGGAGGAAGAGCCATTTCCTGATGAATTGGCGGAGTTTATCCGCCAGATTATTTTCGGCGTTCTCCCCCTTCGCGAACAATTGGATCAGGTAATTGCCCGGTATGCGCCTGAATGGCCTCTGGATCAGATCGCAGTCATTGATCGGAATATTCTCCGTATTGCTACCTGGGAATTCGCCGCGCAGCGTTGTACTCCGGTCAAGGTAGCCATCAATGAAGCAGTTGAGTTGGCTAAAGCCTTCGGCTCTGACAGTGCCCCGCGTTTCGTTAATGGCGTTCTGGGCAGCCTGGCTGATCACGAAAATGAAGTTGTGCAATTTCTGCAGCCAAAGAAGCAGGATTCTTAGAACCTTCGCTCATTCCAACCCGCCGACGCTGAAAGGAGGGGTATGCATAAACAACCTGTTCTTCCTTCAACCTATAGACTAATAGCTCTGTTGAGTGTCTTGATCCTGCTGCTTAATTCATGCTCGCTTTCATTACTGAATATTCCAGGAGTGGGTTCTAAAACAGCCACGCCTTCAACTCCTTCGGGACCAACAGCCACCCCCCTACCCTCCGCAGCAATAACTTTCAGGGTGGCACTTCCCTCACCGTTGTTGACAGGCGAAACCCTTTACCTGTCAGTTGTCGATGAAGTAACTGGATTGGGACTGAACTCAGTAACTTATGCCATGCAGGGGATGGACACGCTGGACTATTCTGTTTCAATTCCCTTTTCCATGAATAGCATTATTAAATACCGCTACATCCGCCAGGGCACGATCCCTATACAGGAAGACGACTCGTTTGACAAGCCAGTACGTTATCGGATGTACGATGTCACCGGT
The DNA here is from genome assembly GCA_903829085.1 of uncultured Anaerolineales bacterium. Lineage (GTDB taxonomy): Bacteria > Chloroflexota > Anaerolineae > Anaerolineales > Villigracilaceae > UBA877. The sequence goes on from CAIKOL010000100.1 coordinate 5,304, forward strand.
CCTGGTACGGTGGATGATGTGGTTTCTTCGTGGAGCGATAGCCTTTTTTCCAGCCCATCCGGGCGATTGACTGGAAAAGTGGTAGATTCCACCAATAATAATCCCATTCCAAATATTCTAATCTCAACTGGCGGTCAGCAAACATTAACCGATTCGACCGGCTCTTTTGTTCTTGAGAGTCTTCCCGTTGGAACACACAACTTGGTGGCGTATGCGATCGATGGCACTTATCAGACTTTCCAACAGGGTGCCCGAATCGAATCGGGGCAACAAACTCCGGTCTCGATTGCGCTGATTCCAACGCAAATGGTCAATGTCATTTTCGCATTAACTGTACCGAACGACACAATCCAAAATGCACCGATCCGCTTGGCGGGAAACCTTTATCAATTAGGGAATACCTTTGGCGATTTACAAGGTGGTTTGAGCACCGTTGCCACACGGATGCCGACACTTGCTCTGTCGCAGGATGGACGCTCTACTCTATCGGTCATGCTACCTGCTGGCGCTGATATTCGGTACAAATACACCCTTGGTGATGGCTTTTGGAATGCAGAGCATAGCCTCGATGGCGCTTTCGTGCTTCGGCAGTTGATTGTCCCGGAGTCATCCATACCTTTACAAGTTAACGATACAGTTCAAACCTGGCAAGCGGGACCTTCCTCACCGATTCTGTTTGAAGCGACTGTTCCTGCATACACCCCGGTGACCGATATCATTTCCATCCAATTTAACCCCTACGGCTGGACGGAACCCATCCCGATGTGGCCGGCTGGAAATAATCGCTGGATATACCAACTCTACAGCCCACTCAATATGCTCAGCGATTTTCAGTATCGCTATTGCCGCAACGATCAATGCGGAATTGCTGACGATGGACAAACGCCATCAGGTCAACTCGGTCGACCGGTTTCCACGAGCCTGGTTCCACAGGACTTACAGGATACGGTTAATAGTTGGACTTGGTTGAATGACACTACACCCCCGGCTATCATAGGTTACCAGGTGACAGCACGGCAGAGATTTATGGGAGGGGTGGAGTTCCAGCCTGGGTACGACCCGACCTGGCAGGCCTGGACCCCATTGGCAATTCAGAACGTACAAGGACTTCACGCCAACTGGCTGGTGCTCGATCCGTCCTGGAGCGTTGAACTCTCAGCTCCATTCGTTTTTTCACCCCGACCAGGCGTTGATCCGCTATGGGCTGACACTCTTGACACCGTCAACCGCGCCCGTTCTTCCAATTTGAATGTGGCAATCTTTCCGGCAGTGAATTTGCCCTCCGATCTAACATTATGGTGGAATTCTGTACCACGTGACGCAACCTGGTGGAATACCTGGTTCGACCGGTATATGGCGTTTGCCATTTATCATGCAGACCTGGCGACAAAAGCTGGTGCCCAAGCTCTCATTCTGGGGGGAGATTGGGTCACACCTGCCTTACCCGGCGGGCAGATTAACGGAAGCAGTTCTGGGGTTCCGGCTGACGCGGAGGCGCGCTGGCAGGCGATTATCACAGGTGTCCGCGGTCATTTTGGAGGCAGTATATACTGGGCCTGTTCCTATCCCGACGGGTTGCCATCACTCCCGAATTTAGCCAAGAGCCTGGATGGGATTTATCTACTCTGGTATGCCCCACTAAACGGCTCCAATACAGATCAATTGGCGGACGCGGCTGGTAAGTTGTTGGACACCGATATCCGACCCTTACAGGTTGCATGGCAAAAACCAGTTATACTGGCAGTGGCATATCCCTCGGCTGATAATGCAGCCAGTATTGAGATGCCGGTCAACGCGTTATTCCAGCCCGGTACTTCCCAAGCGGCGGTCAATTTACAGAGGCAGACAGATGTGTACCAGGCATTGTTGAGGGCTGTCAACGATCGAGCCTGGGTGGACGGTTTTGTCAGCCGTGGTTATTACCCCCCGGTGGTACTGCAGGATGCCTCGGCTTCGGTACGCGGCAAGCCAGTGGCGGATTTATTGTGGTACTGGTTTCCGAGATTCCTGGGAATTACTCCCTGAGGTTGAAGGTTGCCAATTATATGAGAAAGGTCTCCTTTTATTCAGGAGACCTTTCTCATATTACTGCTTATCAACCTTACCCTTCTGTTCTTTCATTTCTTTCCTGGCTTTCAGGCCTTCCACTATTGCAGGAACTAGAGAAATGAGGACGATGGCGATGATGACAAGTTCAAAATTTTCCTGGACGAACGGAATATTACCGAAGAAGTAACCGAGTAAGGTGAAAGTCGCCACCCAACTGACGCCTCCGACAAGATTCCACGTTATGAAGTAGCCATAAGACATTTCGCTCACGCCAGCTACGAAGGGCGCAAAGGTGCGGATTATAGGTACAAAACGCGCCAAGAAGATAGCCTCGCCACCATGCTTTTCAAAGAATGCATGAGTTCGTTCCATGTATTCCTTCTTGATCCACTTGACCTCCCCAGTGTAGGCTTTGGCGCCAATGGCATGGCCAATCCAATAGTTGGCAGTATCTCCTCCGACTGCGGCGATAGAGAGAAGAATGAATATCAACCATGGGTTAAGTGTTCCGCGGGCAGCAAAAGTTGAAGCCATAAAGATGAGCGAATCGCCTGGCAGGAAGGGGGTGACGACAAAACCGGTTTCGATGAAAATAACAAAAAATAGCAGCCCGTAGGTCCAGACTCCGTAATGGGTAATGATCTCATTTAGATAGGTGTCTATATGCAGGATAAAGTTAATTATTTGAAGTATCAAGTCCATCATTTTTCCTCGGGTGTATAGTTACAAGCGGGGCGATTATATCAGATTGCACCTGCGCAGGTAAAAATGCAAGTCGCAGACGACGGTTGATCACTGGCAGGGCGATCAACATCAATACCAATTCCAGGATCAACATTCCTACACCCCCCAACATCAATACCATACCAAGGAGGTCGACCTGCGTGTTTTGACCCATTGTTCGCAATGCGCCAAAGACAGTAAGGATTGCTGAACCATTCCACACTCCATGGATGCAAACTGAAAGAATGTAGGTTAGAACCAGCCGTTTATAACTTTTTTCCAGTCGATACGACACTATGGCCCAGCCCATTAACCCACTTCCGGTGATGTGCATCAAGGATGAAGCAAAACGACCAGCTAGGCCAAAACCCCACATTTGTGTGGCACCGCTCATAGACATGAGTCCTTCCAGCATAGCAAACCCGGCACCACACAATGCACCCAGTGCGAAACCTTCGGCAGGTGAGTGCAAGCGCTTTCCCAGAAACCAGATGATCGCCGGTTTTGAGGCTTCCTCGATCAGCGGAGCAAGTACTGCAGCAAAGATCAGGATGGTTACGATGACCAACGGATTGGTAAGGTAAGGAGCCAAAATGGTTAATAAGGCTTGTAAATCGCTGGAATTGGCGTTAGCCACCTGGGTCTTGATCTGATCCACGACAGTACGCAATTCCGGGTTGACCGAGGCGAGGAAGCCGACAATGACCACGGCTCCTGCAATCAGAAGATATTCCAGCAGCAAAGCTGTAATAGTACCTCCGACCATACCGTATCCGAAGACAGACCAGATGCGGCGACGGGAACCGACAGGCATACCACCCGCGCCAATCCAGACAAGGAGGATAATGGGGAGACTGATGCCAAGCAGGAACAAAGGTGCCGCCAAAACCCAACCATAAATGAATAAACTGGCAATCACTGTGCCGATGATGACAACCAAGACCCAGATGCCCATAATTGCCAATCCCTGCCAGAATTTAATCGGCTGGATAACTGCCGGGAGAATTTCATTTTCTTTCAGCCTCCTGATGGTGTAAATTACGACCGGCAGGAGCAAGCATGCACAGAAAAGCATTGCATATGCATCCAGCATGCTGGATGCAAGGTTTACACCATAAGCTGGGTCGAAATATATGATGGCGGTTGTAGCCAGGTAAGCCCCGCGGACGCATAATCCAATGACTCCAAGGCCACTGAAGATAAGAAGAAGAATGTCATTGCGACGGCCAGGATTCGAAATTGGTCGATTGGGTAATCTGGATTCGATTGACTGCACAGAGACTCCTATCGTTCTTCGATGGTGACACTGATCAGTACATTCCCTTGCGGAAGAACAATACCCGGTAGGGGATCACGGGCGGGCAAAGCAGACAAAACGTCCAAACCGCTTAGAACCTGACCAAATATGGTGAACTGACCATCCAAAATAGGTTCGGGGGCAAGGGTAATAAAGAAACGGCTACCGTTCGTGCCGGGTCCGTCGTTATCCATAGCTATCATACCGGGCCGATCGAAAGTTAGACTGGGTGCAATTTCAGTTGCGAATAAATAGCCAGGGTTTCCAAGTCCGGTTTCGCTCGGATCGCCGGTCATGACCCGATTACCTGTGATCACCCGGTAGAAGGTGATGCTATCGTACCAGCCACTATGAGCCAGAAAGACAAAATTATTAACAGCCTGCAGCGCTTTTTCGGGGAAGAGTTGGAGCACAACATCACCGTTCGCTGTGTGCAGAGTGGCGATATATTGTTTGAGCGGATCAATCTTCTCAGGTGGGCAGGCGCTAAATTGGCGCGCTGCCAGGGCATCCATTCGCACAACCGTGTCCAAACTTGCAAAATCTGCGAGTGCCGTATAGGGTGTAGTGCTGTTGACAAACAACAGTGGGGTCACAAAGGGCTGAACTCCACTGACGAACTTGGACACCTGTTGGAGACGATCAGCCACTACCGGACCTTTGAAATCGGACCGAAACATGGCTGTGTCCATCCCCAGATTGGTAGCGTGCGTTACTACCCAGGTTTCGAAATTGGCTGAAGTCAGGTCTGTCCACTCTACCAGCTTTTCAAAAAGCAGGTCGTGCATATCCCAGAATTTTCCCTGCATGTCGGCTGCTTCCACAGCCTGGATGGCCAGTTCATCTTTATCGCGATCCGACTTTGGAGCATTCAGATAGATGATGCGAACATCGTCCGGATGAGCCAGACGGATTTGTTTCAAGCTGGCAGCCAGGAAGGCACATGGCAGGCACTGATAATCGCTGAAAACGATGATAGTGACAGGTGCATCTGCTGGTCCGCTAACATGGCCACGGCTCTCGAATTCAGCACCAAAAGCAGCTTCTGGTGTCACCGGGAAATGAAGCAACGTACAGGATATCGAAGCAGGTGTGGCTGTTGATCCCTTTGTGAGGGTTGCCGGGGAAGTTGGATAGGCATTGACGGTTGTAGGCGAGCATGAGACAAGGATAAAAGCAGAAGCAAGTAAGATGGTAATGATTTTATTATGCATTTGTGTACAGAGGATTTATATCGAGAAGAATGGATTCTTAAAAATAGTCAGTAGTTGACATAAATTTCTTCGACAACACTATGGAGATACAGCGTTCTGAAGTTGCTGGAAAGTATTCATCTGCGAGATCGTATTTAAGAAATCGGTCAGTGAAGCGCTCTGCGCTCTCAAGGAACGTACTGCCGGGCCAACTGGGTCTTCACCTGCCGCTCCACCTGGAATATCGGCATATGCTCCATAAAAAGCAAAGTAAGCCTGGTTGAGTTTACGTATGGCATAACCGTTCTGCCAGAAGAACTGGCGACGCTGTTCCATATATGTTTCAGCCTCGGTTACTTTACCGAAGGTAAGTAACTCGTCCACATGGACCCGCGTGATGTGCATCTCACCATTAAAATCGAAACCAGTCTGGGCAGACCTGAGAGGCAGGCTGGCGGTATGAAGATTCCATTCATCCACCAATTCGGGATAGAAACGCTTTACTACAAGTGCACCAATTTCATGCCCGGAAATATCAGCAGTAGTCTCGTTCATTGTGCGCAACTCTGGGGAAGTGTCATAATTCAAGCCGAGTGGGCGTAGGGTGAGCCAGTTATGAGTCCATTCATGAGCGATCGTGTCGGAAAGCCAGTCCAAAGCGGTTGTGCGCATAACCATAGTTGGATAGGAGCCGATACCGCCGACCGGCACAACCAGGGAAGAAACGTTTAAGGCGCTATCCACTTGGTTTTCAAGTGCAACCTGCTGGTCGACACTCAAATCGGATACAAGAGATATCGCAGCATCCTGCTGGATTTTATTGCGGGGAGAGATTATAAGGTCGAAGGGTAAGGGGGTGATATGAAACAACACTGGGGGGAGCGGTTGGCCACCGGTTGTCAGTTTTAGATCAGCGAGCGTGGTAGAAATCTGTTCTTGAAGAACTGCCTCTGCCAGCGGGGCAAGTTGGCGCTGTCGAGCATTCAGGTCTTCGAGCTGGGCACGTAAATTGACAGAAAAGGCAATCGGGTTGTAAATCTTGGGGTCTGTGAATATCAAATTAATCTGCTTTTCACTGGAGAGGATGTTACCCATCAACTGGAAGTAATCCACTACGATATGGTGACGGGAAGTCTCATTGAAATAAAAGGGAGTAAACAGTACTGCCTGATCCAGTTTGATATTGAAAGCCTCCAAAGTCCAGGAAACGTAATCGAACTCGACCGAACGAGTGTAGCGGTGGACGGCATCGGTTCGTGAGGTAGAGAGAAGAAGGCTACTTCCACCCAGAAGGCAGGCAAAGAAGACAGCATAGAAGAAGATTTCGACTGTGCGCAGAAGGCGAATGTACCAAGGCATAGGAGGAATTATAACAGTTGCAAACAATTATATCTTCTCAACCATCTTCTCCAGGCACTTTTTTAAGCGCAGTACTCCTTGTTCGAGTTCATCTGATTCGTAAAAGACGTAACTCAACCGAAGATAATCCTGAAATCCTCCCTGACAAGAGAACAGTTCTCCCGGTCGGAAACCAACATGGAAAAGTTTCGCCCGCTGTTCAAACTCAGTGGCATTCAACTTACCTGGAAGTTTAATCCAGAAAAAATACCCACCCATGGGAGGGGTGTACTCAACATCTGGTAAATATTGGCGCAATGCAGCATCCATGACCGCAACGCGGTTACGAAACACTGCGACCAATTTTTCGATATTCTTGTCCAACCCACCACTTTCCAAAACACGGCAAACAATAGCAGAAGTGAAGGGATTCATCCCACCACCACTGTCGATAAGACCGCTGTCTACAAAGCGGTGGATAATTGAAGAATTGGCCTGAATCCAACCCAGCCGAAGACCGGGAGCGAGTATTTTTGAGAAGGATCCCAGTGAAATAATATTCCCAGCCTCGGCACCTGCAGCGAACGATACTGATGGCAGACCGGAATAACGCAAGAAGTGATAAACCTCATCTGCCACCAAGAGGAAACCGTATTTACGGCTAAGGCTTTCCAATCGTTGCCGGCGTTCCGGAGATAGGGTTCGGCCGGTAGGATTTTGATAAGTAGGGATGATGTAGAGAAATTTCGGGCGAGATCCGACTAGTTTTTCTTCCAAGGATTCAATCACCAGACCATTCTCATCGGTGGAGATGGGGATCATGCGCAATTGATGGTCAGCAAATATGCGCAGTGCGTAGAAATAACTTGGTTCTTCGACAAAAATTGTATCCCCTGGATGGGTGAAAAACGTACAAATGAGATGTAACCCCATCGAAGCGCCGGAGGTTATGAATAAACTTTCTGATGCAGTGGAAAAGCCGTAGGCGCGGCTCAAGAATTCTGCCAGCGCTTGGCGGAAGACCCCATCCCCTTGATTCGCACCATATTGCAGAAAAACGGAATCGTTTTGATTTAAACGTTCGAAGGCAGCCTGGCTTATCATATCCAAAGGCAGGAGAGAAAATTGCGGGTCTCCAAGCCCAAGGTCGATGAAACCTGACGGGACCTGAAATTGGGATATTTGCGGAGTTGTTCCCAAATCATCCACCTCTGATACGCAGGGCTTCCAGAACGTTGGGTAGATTTTCAATACGGGCCAACATGCGGCTTAATTGGGCGATATCACGAACTTCAATTACAAGTCGTAAGTCTGCCAGGTTTTTGCTCATGCCTACCTGAACATCCACTATGTTCACACTTTCACTGTTGAGCAAGGTGGTGATGTCGCCCATTAAACCTTGACGATCGAAAGCGCGAATGCGAATTGGCACCGGGTATGTTCTTACATTTTCTCCCCAGGATACCTTAACCAAGCGTTCGCGATCCTTGATACGTAAAATATTGGGACAATCTTGGCGATGGATGGTAGCCCCATGACCGCGGGTGATATAACCAATAATTTCATCACCCGGGGTAGGATTGCAGCATTTTGCCATAGCGGTGAGCAGGCCTTTCAGTCCGAGAACCGTAACGGCCTCTCCAGGGACTGCATCGCTGGAAGCAGGAACGACCACCAGGATATCATCGCTTTCTTTTGCCTCAAGAAGTTTGTTGACCACCCGACCGATGGTTAAATCCCCACAACCGAGAGCATCGTAGAGTTCTTCAGCAGCACGGCCAAAATTCTGTGCCAGGGCTTTCAAACCATTTTCATCCAATTCAACCAAGCCGAGTTTCTGAATTTCATGATCCAGCAACTCCCTTCCCTGGGTAATGTTTTGCTCGCGATTCTGCTTTTTGAACCAGGCTTTGATCTTTGCCTTTGCGCGCTGTGTACGCACTAGACCCAGGTTTGGGTTAAGCCAGTCGCGACTGGGCCCCCCCTGCTTGGCGGTCAAGATCTCTACCTGTTCCCCTGTTTTGAGGGTGTAATCCAGGGGAACAAGCTTGTTATTAACCTTAGCGCCCCGGCACCGATCGCCAACGGTGGTGTGAACATGGTAGGCGAAATCAATAGGTGTGGAGCCGGCAGGAAGATCAATGATGTCACCGTGTGGAGTGAAAACGTAAACACGGTCCTTGAAAACGTCCGTCTTCATGCTATCCACAAATTCCTGGGCATCCTCCACTTCCTGAGTCCATTCCATCACCCGCCGTAACCAATTGATACGCTCATCATATTTGCCCCGTTCACCACCTTCCTTATATCGCCAATGAGCTGCAATGCCAATTTCGGCATTCTCATCCATCTCGTGCGTGCGTATCTGAACTTCCACCGGCTTTCCATCGTCATAAATGATAACCGTATGCAGTGATTGATAGAAGTTATCTTTGGGAGCGGCGATGTAATCGTCGAATTCACCTGGGAGGGGTCGCCAATGGGTGTGGATTAAGCCCAGTACAGCATAACAAGCTGCCACATCTGGAACGATGAGGCGGATACCGCGGACATCGCGGACCAAGTCGAAGGATTTGCCTTTCTCAATCATTTTATGGTATATGGAATAGATATGTTTGGATCGGCCTGAAACCTCAGTCTTAATTCCCGATGTAGCTAGCAGCTTAGAAATGTCTTGAGAAATATGCTGGATCTCAGCCTCACGAGAATCACGACGAGCAGCCAGTTGCTCGGCAATTTCCTTGTATTTATCTGGGTTAGTATACCGGAAGCCGAGATCTTCAAGTTCCCACTTTATTTGCCAAATTCCCAGGCGGTTAGCGAGTGGAGCAAAAATATCAAGCGTTTCCTGGGCAATGCGACGGCGTTTCGCCTCAGGAAATGCGCCCAGGGTGCGCATGTTGTGCAGGCGGTCAGCCAATTTGATTAAGACCACGCGCACGTCACTATCCATTGCGAGGAAAGTTTTCCGGAGGGTTTCAGTGGCAAGGTCACGCTTACGGTTGCGCTTGGCGGCTTCATCCTCAATCTGAGAATTGGCCTCCTCCGATTTATGCAAGGCCTCCTCCTGATGTTCACCACGGGAGACACGTGGTAATTGGGTTAACTTTGTGACGCCTTGGACAAGATTGGCGACCCCCTCTCCGAAATTGTTGCGTAGGTCTTCGAATTTAATCGAAGTATCCTCGACAGTATCGTGCAAGAGTCCTGCAACGATAATATCAGCGGGCATGGAGTATTCAGCCAAGATGGCTGCCACTGCCAGGCAATGAAAAACATAAGGTTCGCCAGAAGCTCGTTTCTGGCCAGCGTGAGCCTTTTCTGCAAGCCGGTACGCGTGTTGAACCAACTCCCGGTCTGCAAGTGTGTAATACTCGGGCAATAGATTCAGGAGTTCCTGGAGACTTAATGGAGAAGATGTTTTCATGGGTTCTCTAGTTTACATAAACCAATCCCAACCACGGATAAGTTTACCAAAAATTGGAGTTAATTTCTTTATTATGGTGCAATTTCGAGCCATGAAAAAACAATGGACTGGTAGTCAATAAATTGTAACCATTTTCGTGTACAATTTGAGGCAAGTATAGCATGTTCGCCTGACATAGGATGAATTCCATGCCAATTGTAAATAATGTTACCCGCCTTCTGGACTCAAAGAAAATCCCTTACAAGGCCTTTGAACTTCCCGTTGAAAAACTCAGCGCAGGCGAGACTGCCATTCAACTTGGTCTTGACCCACAATTGGTTTATAAGACCATTGTGGTCACCCGTACAAAAGGTAAACCCATCTTAGCTGTTATCCCTGGTCCACATCGCGTTGACCTGAAATTACTGGCAGCCGTGTTAGGTGAGAAAAGAATCAACCTGCCAACTGAGCGAGAGGCTGAAGAACTGACGGGTTTACAGGCTGGGGGGATTTCTCCGCTAGCGTTAGTGAACAAAGGTTTCCAAGTCGTGGTTGCATCGGATGCTCAGAACATGTCTGAATTTCATATTAGTGGGGGACAGCGCGGATTGAATGTTCGGATAGCAGTCAAGCATCTGGTGGATTTGACCCATGCGCGATTTGCTGTAATCAGTGCCGCCGACCCTGTAAATTCTGTAGTGAAATGAGATGTGAACTCGTGCAGCTTTTTCTTTAATTTCCCTTCAACATAATTGATTCCCCTCAGATTCGCATAATTGCCCTATAATATACGAAAGTAGCGTCTCAATATACACGGATATGGTACCCACATTCCGCTTCACTTACTGAGTGAAAATACATTCTTTAAAAACCTCGAAATGGGAGCCAATGATGAGTGAAACAACTTCAAACGAAACGATCATAATTGCCCGCGATGTGCAGAAATGGTATGGACATTTTCAGGCTTTGAAGGGTGTTAGTATGGAAGTGAAAAAAGGGGAGGTGATCGTAATATTCGGCCCTTCTGGGTCAGGGAAGTCCACTTTCATTCGCTGTATTAATCACCTGGAAGATCATCAGAAAGGGCAAATTATTGTGGATGGAATTGAGCTCACCAAGGACATGCACAATATCGAGAAGATTCGCATGGAAACAGGGATGGTCTTTCAGCAATTCAATTTATTCCCGCATTTGAGTGTTATGCAGAATATCACCTTGTCTCCAATCCAAGTACGCAAATGGTCGAAAGAAAAGGCTGAAGCCAAGGCGAAAGAATTACTTGAACGAGTAGGCATTCCGGAGCAGGTTGATAAATACCCTGGGCAACTCTCTGGAGGGCAGCAACAGCGTGTTGCAATCGCGCGCGCTCTGGCGATGGAACCAAAGATCATGCTCTTCGATGAGCCGACTTCCGCCCTTGACCCGGAGATGATCAAGGAAGTACTGGATGTGATGGTCGGCCTGGCAAAAACGGGAATGACAATGCTAGTGGTAACTCATGAAATGGGTTTTGCCAAAGCTGTAGCTGACCGGATGTACTTTTTTGACCAGGGTTTGATTATTGAAACTGGTACGCCTGAAGAGATATTTACAAAACCAATCGAAGAACGAACAAAACTGTTCCTGTCACAGATTTTGGAGAAATGAATTACAAGGTGCTGCAATGCTCTTACGTTAACAGCGAATCTTTATCAGTACGCTTAAAATGTGCCCGGTAAGCGAGGGTCTCTGACAAGAGCGCTTGGACTTCGATCCATATCCGCGCAGCACCACCCAAGTCATTGATAGTTTTACCGGCACCCACCCAGAGAAGATTGCCTTCCTGATGCAGCAAAGTGATTTTGCCGCGTGAAACGAGCCAATTTAAGCCTTGCTCGACTGTTATTTGGCGTTGTGCAGTTGCTGCGGCGAGCGCGGCATAGGTCACCTTTCCTTCGCGATAGGTGATGGCGTATTTCAAGAGGCCGATAAGACGCTCCACAAAAGGATCGGCGCAATCCAGTTTAGGATGCGCACAAACCAAGGTAACGATACGAGGATTGACGGTTTTCAGAACACCTAGAAGCACATCTGGCGAAGGTGGAATGGTCCAGATGACAAGGTTGTTAGCTGGTTCAAGTTCGTTTCGGTCTTTCCCGTCAACTTCCTTTTTTGCATCAGCCTCTGCCCAAACCACTGTTGAAGGTTGATTGCGAAAGTTCAGAAGCATTGAACGCGGGTATTTTTCGGCTCGGAAATCTACGATTTCTAGTTTTGGAGAAATAATTTCAACAGAAGTCTCAATAACCCGGAAATCAACAAATTCCATTTGGACATTTCGCTTGCCTTTCCAATCTGCGGCACGGAGGGTAAATGCCAGGTCAAATTTACCTTCTGGAAGTTTCTCATCTGCCCCATTCCACCATAAAACCGATTGAGAGCTGCCAAGCTCATCAGCAATGGATAATATCAGATGATCCTCGTATAATGCAGTTCGGACAGCCAGACACCGTAATTCCGAACCTTAACAATCCTCAATCATTCAATAGATACTCTTATGCGCTTAATCGCCCAACGGTTCTCGCGGATCCTAGCGGACACATTTCTTGTCAGGCGGTTCCGGGCGGTTGTAATCCAAAGAAACCAGCTCCCGCCGATCCTTGTCAAATAGATCCGGATCGCCCTGCATGTAATGGTAATAGCGGTGGTACCGGCCTTCCTGCCGATCCTGTAAATACTAAACCTATCATCGAGAGCGGTTTTTCTACAAATAGCTTACACAATGATATGGGATGTAGGACAATAGGTCTGAGTACTTCTGCTTGCAGTAATACAATCCAACTATTAGGTTACGCTACTTATGGCATGGATTTGGTTTCTTTAATAATTAGTCTCGCGGAAGCCGGTATTTCGGACTTTTTTTATGGTGCGGCTATATTTATTTCAATTGTTCAACCAGAAGCGTCCCTAGAAATGATATATGGTTCTATAAAGATGGATTATTATATTGCTACTGCTGCTGGAGTATTTGAAAATACGCTTGGGTATCTTTCTCTAGGAACTACTGCGCTATCAGATTGGTTGGCTGGATATACTTATGCAGATAAGAGCGGATTCTACCTTGGGACAGATACAATTTATTCGGCAAGAAATGCTTTGCTTGGAACAATACCGGAATCCAATGTGGATGTATTTGTTAGCGGTTTACAGCTCACCTATGATGATGATCGCATGAGTGGCAAGAGATCTGGCGACTCTATAAATGTAACAAATATTGCGTCGCTACTCAAAATGATTTTGAATCCGTAAAGCATTAATTTACTCGGATTAACGGAGGCCCATAAGGAATGTGGAATACACTTCGAACAATAGCTGCCGTAATACTTCTGCTTGGCTCAATTTATTGCGGATTTCAAGGTGCCATATCTGTCATACGATTTTCTATCGGCCATATTCCATCTGAGAAAGGTAGTAAATTACGAGCGTTTTACTTTAGCGCTTGCGTGATTCTTGGTTTTTTTTCATTCGCCTTATACACCCATGGTATAGCATGTGTTTCTGTTCTTGGAATCTTCTTGACAATAATATGGATAGAGTATGGATTTAACAATTTAGTCCGAAATAATCTTCTTAAGAGAAAATAGAAATTGCGCTTTGCTTAAGTATTTACTAAAAGACGAGCCGCCCGGATACACCGAGCCAGCCCGTCTTCGTGGGGGGTAGTATGATTATAATGCAAGAACACTGGTGCTCGGCAGCACTTTAACAATTTTGAAACCGTTTTA
>CAIKOL010000101.1 GCA_903829085.1 uncultured Anaerolineales bacterium
AGCAAGCAGGTCGTTGTTACAGGGAACCGTGGGCAGTGGGTCAGCCAGCAGGGCTTTTTCAATTTGCGCCACAGTGGGCATCCTGTTCCCATAACCATCCGGCATACGGATCTTACGTTCGCTGCAGATCGCCAGGTAATATTCCGTCAGGCGGAACATATTAAAGTCTGAAAAAAAACGGGGCCCGGCGTGAAGGCGCTTGATAGATTCCGCCATGCGCGCCGGCATTCCCGAAGCATTCAAAGATTCCTTCGACATGGTTTTTCCGTTTAAAAATTCCAACACCATCACATTATATTCAGGAAAATGGTATAAAACCTTTGGACCGACACCAGCCTCGGCTGCGGCTCTTGTATTATAGTATTCATTGTTGCGATCAATCGCCAGAAGTTCAGTGCTTTCCCCGGGCACACGTACAAAGAAAGCAGTCCCATCCACATCCACTTTGAAATTTGTGTTCGTCAATCCGCCGGATAAAGGTTGAATCGAGATGCTTTTCCCTTTCCAGTCTTCGATTTGAGACACAATTTCTTCGATGACAGACATGAACTACTCCAGGTATCTGAAGGATTCAGGGGCTTAGACTTGCCATCCGTGATTACGGAAAATGGTTGGTCAGCGCTCTTTAAAGCACTGACCAACCATTGCTGACCTGAACAGTATTTTATTCGGGCGGGATCTCCTTGAAAGCGAAATCCACGTTAATGCCCTTGGATTTCTGCGCTCTCTTGGCCAATACATACCAGATCCATGAGATAAGAATGATCCCAAAGGCGATGACTTGCGGCCATGGATTCGCTAAACTCCAGGTGCCGAGAACGCCCAGCTGCGGTGCAAACAGGAAGGCCAGCACCATGAGAATGCCGAGGATGCCACCTAAAACACCCAGTACGGTGATCATCGGCATATTGCCAAGTTTATACTTCGCACCAGGCGAGGCCTCATACAATTCCTTGGCACGGTATGGAAGGAGTGCTCCGGAAATGCAGGTGATGACAAACACATATCCACACCCAAAGGTCACACCCAGGGTCAGGCCCACCCACCCGGGTACCAGGTTATACGCAAGGATGACCGGGATACTGGCAAGGAAGTAAGCCAGGTGGGCATTAACTGGCGTATGCAGTCTCTCATTCACCTTGCTGAACCATTCGGGCAGCAGGCGATCCAGGGACATGGCAACCAGAACGCGGGTCATACCGATATAGCAGTTGCAAACGATCTGGAAACCATTAAGGAGATATCCGATGCTGATGATCAAGACCACAAGCGGACTTGCGGCGAGCGCAACGGCAATAATTGGAGGCCACAGGTTAAAGCCATTGATGTTCGCCTCACCGATCAACGACCAGTAGCCTGCGCCAGCGACGGTGAGGAATTCCGGCGGTGCAACCCGCTGAATGCCAACCGCCAGCAAAGCAAGAAGGATCCCAGTTGCCACAAGAGAACCAACCATGATAAAGGTCTGTGACTTGAAACTGCGGGCATCCTTGATCTCACCGTTCTGCTGTGATGAGTAAGTTGCCCACTGCAGAGAGGTCCAGGCAATGGGAGCAACGAGCAGCGTAGCCATCAGGCTGAATGGCGGGTGGAGGTCAATCCCGGCAGCTTTCACCGCCGCGACTGCAGTTTCATAGAAATTCGGCGCGCCTCCGGACGCAACTGCAAAAGCATTCAGGCGGGTCACGAATTGGGATGCTGGCGTGGTGAAGAGCACGACAAAAACGGTTACAAAGCAAAGTAGTGTTCCCCACCACATCACATGCTGGAATTTAACATAGTTCTTGAAACCACTGGTTAAAAGCCACATGGATAGCAGGGCGTTAAGAATACTGACAATCACGATGCCCTGGGCTGTTGTGAACCATACCCCCCAGGTTGAAAACGTGGCATTCCCCATCGTGGCTCCAAGCCCTAGAAAGAGTGGCGCAAATCCAAGGTATGAAACCAGCCAGCCTGAAAGCGCCACCCATTGCAGGATCCAGATCACGAAACCGGACATCACAACGGTGAACGCCAGGCCGCCACCAAAAACGCGGCTCTGGAATACATAGTCGCCACCGGAGCGCGGCAGGGCAGTGGAAAGCCAGACATAAACAAAAGCGATCGGAATTTCAATCACCATCGCAAGTAAAATTCCCCACACCAATTTACCGCCGGGCAGGGCGCCTGGAGCCCAGAGATAGGTCCAGGGAAAAATCAAGCCCATGGTCAGGATGTTATACACAAAAGCAGAATACGGGGACATCACCCGTACCAGACCGGATGCCTTTCGCGTAAAGATTTCTGGTTTTGCCGTCATTTCTTTATCTCCTTTGGATGGACAGACGAAATCTACGGTTTTTGAAGCATCTAGTGCTCCACTCCAAATTTCTTTCCTGTACTCAGGACAAGTTTGTTCCTGGAATAATAGCCTCCTTTTCAATCAGGGCGAACCGGTTTATCCGCTTGTCATCTGGTAACCCTGCACCTGACCATCTACAAAAGTCACCAGGCAACCGCGCAATACTCCTTCGGCGTATTCACTGCCAGGGTTGATGCAGGTGGTTCGACCAATTCTTGCGACCGATTGGGATTCGTGGATGTGACCATGCAATCCCAACATGGGGCTGTATTTTTCGATTGCCAAGCGCACGGAACTGCTACCTGCCCCGTACATAACGGGTTGTCCACCCTTTTGGATCTGTTGCGGAGGATCTTTCGTCCAATCCAACATGGGGCAGGTATCCAGGGTGGAATCTTTCGGCGGATCATGGAAATTAAAAATGGCCTTATTCATATCCGGGACCTTCACCGCCATTTCTTCGATCATCCTGGCAAGTTCTTCCTCCGGGACTTCGCGCGGAGTTTTCCATGGAGTAGGCGTGCTCAAGCCAACAGAGATCATGGTATGGTCTTCATCCACGTGAACCATTTCATTTTCACAGGCAAAGAATGATTTTGTGCCCGCTCTCTTTATAGCAGTTAACACATCCCACTCATCATCGTTACCCCCGGTCACATAACACCGGATGCCGGTACCATTTAACCGTTCTTCAGCCAGATCGACCCAGGAGACCAGTCTCTGGCGGGCCAGGTCATGAAAAAGCGCATCCACCGATTTTTGATCTGCGGACAAGGCTCGAAACTCATCTTCTTCCATAACCTGGTAATAAAAGCCGAGGATGTCCAGCCTTCCTTTCAGGCTAGTTAATTCCTCTGCGGTGGATAAATGTTCAACCCGTCCCTGCAGGGTGGCACGATGATGCCCATTGGATTCTTTAATGATCGGGATAAGTAATTTTCCCTGGATATCCCCGCCCATCACGATCACATCCACGCCATAGAATTTCCCGGCATTAATGAATTTTCGATAGGTGCGTTCCGAGCCATGCAGGTCGGTGGCAAAGAACAGGCGGGTCGGTTTCTTGCTGGGTTTCTTTGAGAAGAATGGCATGGTTTTATCTCCGATCCAATAGAATTGGCACTCTATAAATAAAGGGTCAGCCTTTGACAAGAGTTGATGAAGCGATCCGGCATTCCACTGAATGCGTGGCGAGCGATTCGCTTGCAGAGGGATCGAGTTCTTGATCAGAAATAAACAGGTTTATCTCGTCTATGGTCGCAATTTGAAAGTTTGAAACCACTCCCCACTTGCTGTGATCAGCAACAATAATTACCTGGCCCCGGGTGCGCTCGATCATCTGGCGCACAACTTCAGCTTCCGCGTTCGAGGGGACAGTACACCCATGCTTCAAGCTGACCCCGTCCACGCCCAGGATGACCTTGTCGGCGTATACCTGGCGCAGACTATCGATGGCAAACCCGCCCGCCACGGAATTGGAATGAGGCTGAAACTCCCCACCGATCAGGTGAAGCTTGAAGCCCACCTCGCCCATATCCAGGGCGGCATAGACATTATTGCTGAAAACGGTGATCCCAGCATCCCCTCGAATATAACGGATCACTTGCGTGGTGGTTGTGCCGCTGTTGATAAATACAACATCATCAGCCTCTAGAAGAGAGGCTGCCATCTCACCGATCAAACGTTTTTCTTCGGGGTGTTTTTGTGCCCTCTGGATATATTCGGGCTCCAGGGTCAGCCTTTGGCTGAGGATCGCCCCCCCATGCGTACGTTCGACAATACCTTCGCGTTCCAACCATTCCAGGTCTCGCCGCACCGTTGCCTCAGATGTATCCAGCAATGCATACAGATCATCCATTCGGACGATCTTGTGGGTGACCAGATACTCCTGGATTCGCTCTCGTCGCTGTGCGGGAATGAGAGTTTTGCTCATTAAGCAGATTATGGTTGGCGGTAGAGTGAAGGAAATTGATTATTTGGTACCTGGATTATATAAGAATCTGAAGTAATTTGCAAGTTTTTGCATTTCTAATTATAATGGTCGCTGGTTCTTTTCCCCCGCCATCAACCTGCCAGCAGCTCTATTTCGACCGGGAGCAGTTCGCTGAGGCCTCTTTCATAGGAGAATTGTATGACAAGCAGTTCCATCGGGATGAGCGAACAAGGGCAAGTTGAACGCGAAAAGTTTGAAAATGAACTGAAACGCATTCTTTCCGCCAGCGATAATGCCGGAATTATCCTGCGGGTGATCGGGTCTTTGGCCTTCCAAATGCATTGTCAGAAATATGGATATCTGCAGGCTGCCATGGGGCGTGCTTATACCGATATTGATTTTGCCGCCTATCACAAACAAACCAAGGAAATCCAGGTATTGATGGCCGGCCTGGGCTATCATGAAAACCGGGAAGTGTTTATTGTGTCGGAAGGCAATCGCTCCATTTTTGAGAAGCCGGAAGCTGGACTGCACCTCGACGTTTTTTTTGGAAAACTCGATTTCTGCCACGTGATCCAATGGGAGGGAAGGTTGGAAGTCGATCATCCCAGCATTCCCCTGGCCGAGATGCTGCTGGAAAAAATGCAGATCGTGCAGATCAATGAAAAAGATATTATTGATACCATCATGTTGCTGCTCGAACACCCCCTGGGTGATGTGGATAATGAAACCATCAATATCAAGCGTATTGCCGGGCTTTGCAGCACGGATTGGGGCTTATGGCGCACCACCACCATGAACCTGGACAAGGTGCGCCAACTGGCCAGGAGTTACGAGCAACTCAAAGAGGATGAAAAGGGCATCATTGATTCACAGGTCAAGGCAGCGCTGGCGCGCATCGACCAGGAACCCAAATCCCTCGCCTGGCGCTTGCGGGCCAGGGTTGGCGACCGAGTGAAGTGGTACAAAGAAGTGGATGAAGTCGAATGATTCGCAGGAGATGTTTATGAGAAAAACCGTCCGCGA
The DNA here is from genome assembly GCA_903829085.1 of uncultured Anaerolineales bacterium. GTDB lineage: Bacteria > Chloroflexota > Anaerolineae > Anaerolineales > Villigracilaceae > UBA877. The sequence continues at coordinate 5,304 of CAIKOL010000101.1, forward strand.
TTTGATGCACCCGGGTCTGCTTAACTGCCACCCGGATGCCACCTTGGGACAGGTGGCTGTCCTTCTCTCCCAGCATCATGTACACGCCTTGATCGTTGTCGACCGCGATCGGCGTCCCATTGGCATCATTTCTGATTACGACCTGCTGGCTGGTGAATGGCTTTCAGCCGATTCTCAAAGCTTGAGCACGATGCGGAATCTGACTGCCGGTGAAATGATGTCCTCCCCCATCGATACTGTTGAAGCCAGTATGCCCCTGGGTGTGGCTGCCCACCTGCTTATTGAGAAGGATATCAACCGCCTGCTGGTCACCGAAAAAGGGGCTCCGGCAGGGGTCATCTCAATTTCCGATTTCGTCTCGAGCATCGCCGGGGAAGAAAAACCCCTGCGCGAAACCGTCGCAGACGTGATGTCAGATGCCATCCT
>CAIKOL010000102.1 GCA_903829085.1 uncultured Anaerolineales bacterium
CCCTGCAGAGCTCCGTAGTGGCGCTCGTTCATTTGCCAGGCGCGTATCACCGGAATCCAGTCAAGATCCATCTCTTCCTGAATTATGTTCAGCGTCCGGATGGCCCGTTTTAGCACTGAAGTATATGCCATATCGAACGCATATCCCTTCTCTTGTAGGAGTTTACCACCTGTAATTGCCTCCTGGCGGCCTAGCTCTGTAAGCTCAACATCCGTCCAGCCAGTAAAACGATTTTCCAGGTTCCAGGTACTTTGTCCATGTCGCACTAAAACAAGCTTATATTTCGCTTCCATAATCACCTCAGACATAAGAAACCGCCAGGCAACACGCACCTGGCGGTTTTTGACATTCAACCAAATTAGCGAATTGCCAGCTCAGTTTCCGGGTCAAATACGTGGCACTTATCAAGGTTAAAAGATACCTGGACTTTGTCACCAATATGGAAATCAGTGCGTGGGTCAACACGGGCAACAATATTATCTGAGCCCGCCAGTAAGTATAGGAAGATTTCGTTACCCATCAATTCGGTAACATCCACCTTCGTCTCAACCGAGGCTGCATGGATACCGGGTGGTACAAAAGCCGGATTGTAAATATCTTCCGGGCGAATGCCAAACACAATCGATTTATCAACATATGCCTGGAAAGCCTTCATCCTTTCGGGAGGAATGGTCAGGCTGAAGGAGCCTGAATCCACGATCAGATTGCTACCATCCTTGCGTAATTTCGCCTTGAAGAAGTTCATCGCGGGCGCACCGATGAAACCGGCAACGAACATATTATCCGGATGATCATAGAGAGTCTGGGGTGTATCCAACTGCTGGAGAGTACCTTTGTTGATAACGGCAATCCGGCTGGCCATCGTCATTGCTTCCGTTTGATCATGTGTCACGTAAATAAAGGTGGTCTGCAAGCGATGATGCAATTTTGTAATTTCGGAACGCATGGCAATACGCAGCTTGGCATCCAAGTTGGAGAGCGGTTCATCGAAGAGGAAGACCTTCGGCTCTCGAACGATCGCCCTACCCACTGCCACACGCTGGCGTTGTCCACCTGAAAGCTGCCGAGGCTTGCGAGCGAGCAATTCACCAATGCCCAGAATTTCGGCTGCTTCCTGAACCCGACGTTTAATCTCTTCCTTGGGTGTCTTGCGCAGTTTGAGGCCAAAAGCCAGGTTATCATAAACCGTCATATGCGGATAAAGAGCGTAGGACTGGAACACCATTGCGATGTCGCGGTCCTTGGGAGGTACATCATTGACCACGCGGTCTTCAATTTTGATCTGTCCTGAAGTAATTTCTTCCAGCCCGGCAAGCATCCGTAAGGCTGTAGTCTTTCCACAACCCGAAGGGCCAACAAGGACGAGGAACTCTTTATCTGCAATTTGCAAGTTCAGGTCATTGACTGCCTTTACATTTCCGAATTCCTTTGTAATGTGATCGTACGTAACACTAGCCATATCAGTCTCCTTTTCGTAAGAGTATAGTGACTCAATTATAGCGCGAATAATAAAATGGGTACAGATTTACATGAGAAGAAGTAAAATGGGAACATGAATGATGATGTAACTCCCATCCGCCAACAATACCTTGAGATCAAACGCCAGTATCCGAATGCTATTTTATTCTTCCGCCTAGGTGATTTCTACGAGACCTTTGATCAAGACGCCGAGACTGCAGCCCGAGAATTGGATATTGTTCTCACTTCGCGTCCTATTGGAAAAGGATTGCGCGCCCCCCTGGCCGGTATTCCATACCACGCAGTTGAGAATTACCTCTCGCGGTTGATTGAAAAAGGCTACCATGTGGCTATTTGCGAACAGATAGGTGACCAACCTGCGCAAGGCATCTTTCCACGAAGGGTTGTACGCGTTGTAACACCGGGAACAATTGTTGAACCTGGCCTCCTACCTGGTGATGCAAACAATTACCTCGCTTCAATCGTGCTGGATGGCGCCCGGGCCGGGATCGCATATGTGGATATCACCACCGGCGAATTTGCCGTCACAGAACTTGAGGCATCCTCGGACCAATCCACCGGTACATCTGGTCAAATTTGGATGTCCATCCGAGCAGAACTTGCGCGTCTCCGCCCCGCTGAAATCATTCACCCGGATAATCTTATCATTCCAAATGGCATCTCGACTCACCTGACACCCTGGCCTGCATGGCGTTTTGAGCCCGGCAAGAGTCAAGAAGCATTACTTGCCCATTTCGAATCATCTTCCCTGGATGGTTTTGGATTGAAAAAACTACCCTTGGCGATCCGCGCTGCAGGTGGAATTATCCAATACCTGAAGGAGACCGAGGAGGCAGCTCTGAGCCTCCTGACCAGCCTGCGTGTTTATAACCAGGGTGAATTTATGACCCTGGATGCTGCGACCCGCCGCAACTTGGAATTAACCGAAACCCTGCAAGGCGGAACTAAAGGTTCGTTGCTTGGGGTGCTCGACTTCACCGTCACGCCCATGGGCAAGAGATTGCTGGGTCAATGGGTCAGCCAGCCACTGCTGGATGTGATTCGCATCCGTGCACGGCTGGAAAGGGTCGAATTCTTCTTTTCCCGCTCCTTACTGCGCGCCGAGTTGCGTTCGGCTCTTAAACCTCTAGCCGACCTGGAACGCCTTGTGAATCGTATCCTTTCCAACCATGCACAGCCACGCGATCTGGTGGCTTTGCGTAATACGCTGACTTGTCTGCCTGCCATATTGCTCCTTTTTTCATCCGAAAACAGTTCTTCGGTATTGCCTTTGGATTCATTAAACCCCTGCAACAATGAATTATCATTGCTCCAAATGGCCATTGACGCTGACCCGCCTGCAACCCTTCAAAATACCGGTATTATCCGTTCAGGTTACTCTGCCGAGTTGGATGGCGTTATCGAGGCATCCCGCCACGCCCGTGAGTGGATAAACAATCTCGAAGCAGTTGAGCGTCAGCGTACCGGAATCAAGACACTAAAAGTTGGCTACAACAAAGTTTTCGGTTATTACATCGAGATATCACAAGGACAGACTGCAAACGCCCCATCCGATTACATCCGTAAACAAACCCTGGTGAATGCGGAACGCTACATCACACCAGAAATGAAGGAATATGAAACTTTAGTCTTGAATGCCGAGGAACGCATCCGGGAAATCGAACAGCGCCTATTCCACGAAGTGTGTGCTATCCTGGCCAAGTCCGCCACCTGCTTGTTGGATACTGCTCATGCTCTGGCTGAATTGGATGTGTCATCCACCCTGGCCGAGGGTGCCGCATTGGGCGGTTATGTAAAGCCTGAAGTTGTGGATGATTCTATGCTCGAAATTCACGAAGGGCGTCACCCTGTGGTCGAAACAAGCCTGCATGGTGAACGCTACGTTCCGAATGACATTATCTTTGAAAAGGGCGAAATCGTCCGGGTGATAACCGGGCCGAACATGTCGGGAAAATCCACTTATTTACGGCAAGCAGCGTTGATTGTTCTAATGGCACAGATGGGTTCATTTGTTCCAGCAGGTTCAGCCCGGGTTGGTCTGGTCGACCGCATTTTTACCCGCATCGGTGCGCAGGATGAAATTCATGCTGGTCAATCAACATTTATGGTTGAAATGATTGAAGCAGCCAATATCCTGCATCACGCCACCCAGAGATCCCTGCTCATTTTGGATGAAATCGGACGCGGCACAAGCACTTATGATGGCGTCTCGATCGCCTGGGCAGTCGTCGAGTACATTCATAACCACCCATCCTTGCGCGCCAAGACACTTTTCGCCACCCATTACCATGAACTGACGCAACTTGCAGATCTTCTGCCAGGCGTACGTAATTTCAATGTCGCAGTTACCGAAGCAGGCGGGACAGTAGTCTTCCTACATAAAATCATCCCTGGAGGAGCAGACCGTTCGTACGGAATCCATGTGGCTCAATTGGCGGGCCTGCCTCGTCCAGTAATTCAACGAGCTACCGAGATCATGCTGGAACTTGAAAAGTCGTCAGGCCAGGCAGTCCGCATCAACTCGCAGGCAGCCCAGCAAGTGGCACTCTTCCCTGAAACCAATCCATTGCTGGATGAGCTCAACGGCCTGGATGTCAATTCGCTTTCACCCATCGAGGCGTTGAACAAGTTATTCGAATGGCAAAGACGTTATTTTGGAAAAAGAGAACCATAAGTTTGATCAGATGATCTCTGAATTAATATAAGAAGCCTCCCACAAGAACGTTGTGGGAGGCTTCTTATTTTTTTTGGGTAGACTAAACAATTTCCTTCTTGAAGGTAGGCATCGGAGCCTTCGACCGTGATATTGCCCAGATGGTTGCAGCCAGCAAGACGATTGCGATACCACCAACAACAAAGTTGATCGAACCATCAGCATTCTGAATCGGATATTTTACGATGATTGGAGCAGCCAGTAGACTGACGAGGTTCGCCACCTTGATCATCGGGTTTAGTGCGGGGCCGGCAGTATCCTTTAACGGATCGCCCACAGTATCGCCCACTACACTTGCCTTATGCCTATCCGAGCCTTTGCCTGTATTCTCAATCAGATTGCGCGGTTCGTCTTCGATGGATTTCTTGGCATTATCCCAAGCGCCACCAGCATTGGACATGAACACAGCCAGCAACTGCCCAGAGAGAATGATGCCAGCCAGAAAACCACCCAAAGCCTCCACTTGCAGAACCAGGCCAATTGCCAACGGTAACAGCACCGAGATGGTTGCCAGGGGAATGAGTTCCTTCTGCGCTGAGGCAGTGGATATGCCAACTACTTCTGCATAATCAGGCTGCTTTGTGCCTTCCATGATGCCAGGAATTTTGAATTGTCGTCTAACCTCTTCAACGATCTTACCAGCTGCACGGCTTACCGCCCGGATAGAAAGAGAGGAGAACAGCCAGGGCAACGCGCCGCCAATTAATAAACCAATGAACACCTTGGTGTCAGAGAGGCGGATGGCTTCCATGACAGGTTGTCCCAATTGAGCCTGGACACGAGCCACATCCGCGATATAAGCCCCAAACAAGCTGACCGCCGCTATCACTGCGGATGCAATGGCGACGCCCTTGGTAATAGCCTTGGTAGTATTCCCTACCGCATCCAAGTCAGCCATAATTTGACGTGCCTTCTTGGTCTCTTCATCCTCCATGCCATGCCAGGCCATCTCACCTATACCATTGGCATTATCTGAAATTGGACCGTAAGAATCCATCGCCACATTATTGCCAGTGTGACTTAACATGCCAATGCCGATCATGGCAACTGCGTAAAGTACATAGCTCGCACCATCACCGCTGTAGAGCAACAATCCTATAATGAAGCTTATTGCAATGACAATCACCGCCCAGACGCTTGATTCCATTCCAACTGAAAGACCGGATAGAATGGTAGTCGCAGCACCGGTCTCCGTCGACTTGACTATCTCCTTGACGGGTGCCTTCTTAGTGGAAGTGAAGTAAGAAGTCAGAGGGTTAAACGCCACAGCCAATCCAACGCCAACGGCGGTCAAAGCAGCCAAGCGCCAATCATGAGCATAGAAGTATGCCAAGAATATTGAAAGAGTAACCGTGAAAATACTGGATACTTCGTATGAACGGAACATCGATTCTTCTGCATCGTGGGCGCGTAAGAACTTGATCGGGAATTTTTCCCATATGGGAACTGTAAAAGTACCCAACATTGAACTAATTACACCAATCGCGCGAATGATCAATGGATAAATTATCCATTCCAAATGACCAGTAAGAGCAACCAATGCCAGGCCAAGGATCAGGCCAGAGACAATCGTGGTTTCATATGATTCGAAGATATCCGCTGCCATCCCTGCGCAATCGCCTACATTATCGCCGACCAGATCCGCTATCACAGCGGCATTGCGTGGGTCATCTTCGGGGATGTCTTTCTCTACCTTTCCAACCAGATCGGCGCCTACATCAGCAGCTTTTGTGAAAATTCCCCCGCCAACTCGCATGAACAATGCCAATAAAGTTCCGCCAAAACCAAAACCCAGTAGGGCATCGGGCGCTGCCTTGCCGAACACAATGAAGATCAGTGTCCCGCCGAGTAACCCAAGGCCATCTGTGAGCATACCGGTGATCGTACCAGCATAGTATGCAATTGAAAGGGCTTCATTAAACCCACGACGTGAGGCCGATGCAACGCGAATATTAGCCTGCACAGCCATCCGCATTCCCAGCTGACCAACTGTCAGAGAGAAAGAAGCGCCCATGATGAAAGCGACTGTCCGCCCAATGGCAATGATCAGTTTTATGCCCTGATCGCCAAAGGCTTTAAATTCCTGTTGGGCTTCCAGGCTGGGTGGAACAACATAAACGCTGAAAAACATTACCAGGGTCAGGATGCCAATAAGCGGTAAGATGGTTCGCAATTGGCGTCCCAAATACGAGTTGGCGCCAATACGGATCGCGTTCCATACTTCCTGCATTTTGGCCGTGCCTTTGTCTTTTTTGAGAACAATCCCCCGCAACCACCAAGCATATGCCAAACTGATAAATGCGGCTAAAAGAACAAAAAGGACAGCAACCTGCTCAAAATTGTCAAGTCCGTGACGGCTGCCAAGCCAAAGAATGTTCATACTATCTTCTCCAATATATTTCAGGATCAAGAAGACTACAAGTTACCAGTCACCTTGTCAGTCAATTCTATCCAACATAGTATATTTAGTCAATTCAACCGGCGCTTCTTTTTGCATCCAACCAATCCCTCGTTTTTTTCATGGAGGTCTATCAATACCATTCTTCTGTTTCAGATTAGGGTTTGATTAGAAAAAATAAAACCTATTGACTTTGTATCTCGTTTAATTGTATAGTACTACACGATTGAGGCTGCTTTCACCGGCACCGCTGCCAATTGGCTGCTGTGCCGTTTATTTCGCCCATACGTAATCTCATTTCTTTCAAGGAGAACCTATGATCCGCGCTACTGGTCTCACTAAGGATTATGGCTCAAGAAGGGCAATTGAAAATCTGACCTTCGAAGCCAAACAGGGTGAGGTCGTTGGTTTTCTTGGCCCAAATGGCGCCGGGAAGACAACAACGATGCGAATCTTGACCGGTTATATGCCCCCGACCTACGGAACAGCACAAGTGGCTGGCTTTGACATTATCAGTGAATCCATCGAAGTACGCCGCCGCGTTGGCTATCTGCCCGAAACCGTACCCCTTTATCCCGAAATGACTGTTTTTGAATACCTGAAATTCATGGCTGATTTACGGCATCTGCCAAATGGAGATGATCTGGTTGATGCTGCATTAGATTTAGTTCAAATGGAAAAACGCGCTGATGGATACATAGCGAATCTTTCAAAGGGCATGCGTCAACGAGTGGGGCTGGCTCAGGCCCTGCTTCACAGGCCTGAAGTCCTGATCCTGGATGAACCAACCATTGGACTTGATCCTGCACAAGTAGTGGAATTCCGCAATACAGTCCGCGACGTTGGTAAAGAGCGCACGGTCCTTCTTTCGACCCATATTCTATCTGAGGCCCAGCAACTTTGCGATCGCGTTCTAATCATCAATAAAGGAAAAATCGTTGCTGAGGATACACCCGAGAACCTTCAATCCCGCCTGGTAGGTGCCAAACAGGTGCTTCTACGTGTCAAAGGTGAGTCTGACGACCTGGTCTCCATCGTTGCCAAAATTGATGGTGTTCAGAATGTAAAACTTCACCCGGATGGCGCTTTGGAGTTCCAATTTGAACCTGGTGCAGATGTTCGCCCTGCAGTTGCCAGGGCAACTATCGAAGCCGGGTACGACCTGCTTGAGTTCCATCCCATTGAACTAAGCCTGGAAGAAATATTCCTGCAACTCACGCAGGACAACGCCAGGAAAGCGAGGTAAATCATGCGTAATATCTGGACAATTTCCCGTCGTGAATATCGCCATTATTTCACGAGCCCGATTGCATATATTGCAGCCCTATTAACTCTATTAACGGTGGGTATCTATTTCGTCGTGATTATCTATTACACTGCGAATCAATCGTATTACAGCAATACCGCACCTGGCATCGATATTGTCATCGGTCCTCTTGCCACTGTTTTCTTATTTGCAGCTCCTGCTTTGACAATGCGACTGCTGGCCGATGAACAACGGATGGGAACTCTTGAACTCCTTCTCACAACGCCAATTAAAGATGGAGAACTGGTTTTAGGGAAATGGCTCGGTGCTTTTCTGTTCATGCTGACCATCATAGCAGCAACTCTGATATACCCGATTGTGCTCAACAAACTCACGACACCAGGTATCGATCAAGGTGTAATGGTTTCAGCATATCTGGCCATCATCCTCCTAATTGCAGTTTTCCTGGCAATCGGAACTGCTATGTCATCCTTTTTTAGTAACCAATTTGCCGCGTTCTTCGCAACTCTGGCGGTACTCATCCTTTTTTGGTGGCTCATCCGCCTACCAACCTTTATCATCCAGAATGAATCCTTCAATAATATTCTGAACTATCTGGATTTAAATGGCCGCTTCAATTCCATGCTCGCTGGTTCAATTTCCATCTCAGATGTCGTATATCCGATAAGCCTGACCGCTCTAGGCTTATTTTTAGGCGCAGTCGCTATTGAAATAAGGAGGTGGAGATAATGGCTAAGTCAAAGAACTCCCAAAAGAAAAACAGCCCGAGGAAATTCGCAGGCATCGGTTTATGGGTATCCGGTATTGCATTATTAGTGACAATCCTTCTGTTGATCATTAAGGTGCTTGCTCTGGCCAAGATCTATACTCTTCCAAATGTTCAAGTTTTTAATTGGGCGCTGGGTATTTCTGCTGCCTTGATCGTTCTAGGGTTGGCTGGCTTTGCGTTGCTAGATCCACAACGTGTACGTGAATTACTTACTGGAAGGCAGGCTCGTTATGGCAGTAATGCTATCATAATGTTGTTGGCATTTGTTGGTATCCTCCTAGTGGTCAATATTCTTGTCTTCCAGAACCCTGGAAAGCCATTGGACTTTACCGAAGACAAACAAAATAGCCTGGCTACCGAGACATTGGACACTTTAAAGGCATTACCTGAACCTGTCCAGGCAACCGCTTTTTTTACTTCCCAAACACCGAGTGATACAGCGTTAAAAATGCTTGAGAATTATAAGAACCACTCAGATGGAAAATTCACCTACGCTCTCGTTGACCCAGACCAAAATCCTCTTGCAGCTCAACAAGCCGGTATTACCGGAGATGGAAAAATTTATCTGCAGATGGGGAACCAGCACGAAATTGTTGCAGCAGCCTCGGAGCAGGAAATCACAACAGCTTTGGTTCGCCTTATGAACCCAGGGCAACAAACCATCTACTTTCTGACTGGTGAAGGGGAACGTGATGTCCAGAACGCAGGCGATACCGCCTATACAACCGCAAAATCTGCATTGGAAGCCAAGAACTACACAGTCCTGTCTTTGAATCTGATCGCCCAAAATAAAATTCCAGATAATGCCACTGTAATTGTTATCGCTGGCCCTACCCAACCAATCTCCGCTGCAGAAGATACTTTGCTGCAAAATTATGTTACCAAGGGAGGCGCGCTGGTTATCTTGGAAGAACCTGCACCTTTGACACAGTTTGGTAATTCTCCCGACCCTTTGGCAGCTTATTTATCGGCAAATTGGGGTATTGGGTTTGAAAATGATATTGTTATCGACACGAATACAAGCCAACCATTATACGCAATAGCCGCGACCTACGGCAATCATCCCATCACTGAAAAACTTCAAGGATTGGTCTCTTTCTATCCGACCTCCCGGAGTCTTACGATAGCAGCGAATTTAACCAACCAGCCCATCGCATTGGTCTCGACGGCAAGCTCCGCATGGGGGGAGACTGCTTTTGCATCCATGCAAACCAATGGCCAGGTTTCCTTTGATCCGACAGTAGACTTCCCGGGTCCGCTAACTCTGGCTGTGGCAGTTGCAGACACTACTTCCAGCAGTCGTGTGGTCGTGTTTGGTGATGCCGACTTCGCCTCGAATGTCTTCTTCAGCCAGTATGCTAACGGCGATATGTTTCTCAATACAATTGACTGGGCTGCCGGGCAAGCGCAATTAATCAACCTGTCAACGCCAACCGCAATCAGCAGGACGCTGGCCCTCCCAAGCAGTTTCTGGTTACTGGTCATGGCAATATCATTTCTGTGCATCCTTCCAGGTCTCGTGATTGCAGGTGGCGTCATTTCCTGGCTTGTCCGCCGTTCCAGAGGCTAACCCAATGATCAAACGTACTACCTGGATTCTGCTGTTCATCTTGGCTCTGGCTCTCATTGCATATTTTGCGATCAAAGCCCGGTCGTCGGCAATTTCATCACAGGCAACACCGACATCACTTGCTGATATTTTCCTCGTTACCCAAGCGGATGGCACGTTGCAAGTTCTCCATATCGCTGACAAACAAAACCGTCTCTTCCAAATGCAACGTGACTCCAGCGGCACATGGATTGTCACCGAGCCAATCCCTGGTACGGCAGACCAATCGCTGGCAGAAGCCGCGGGGACACAAGTTGGAGCATTACGAATAGTTACAACCCTGGATAGTTCCCTCAATCTGGGAGACGCCGGCTTGGATACTCCTGCATATACCATTGATCTCACTTTTGCAAGTGGAATAAAACATATTATCCAAGTTGGGTCACTTACACCTACAACTAGTGGATATTATGTCCGCTATGACGCGAGAAATCTATATGTGGTCAGCCAATCAGGGATTGACGCTTTACTGAATCTTTTGACTGCACCACCCTTCCCAGCCACCGAAACGCCTCTCCCCACCATCGAAGGGACAGCAACACCTACACTTGAGGCTGCAACGTCCACAATTGAAGCGGTAACGCCAACACCCTGAAAATATCCAAATTCGACAAAGCCTGTCTTAATAAATAGCTCCTGTGCTGCGAAGAATTCAAAATACCAACATATTCGTTAAGGGTATTGTATTTTTCCCAGAAAAAGAGTATTCTGATTCAAGAATTGTTTGTAAGGAAGTGGAATGGAGAATCCTTTATTGCTTGAAGAAGACGAAGAATATTCTGCCATCGCCCGATTGATTGAATTGGGCCGGCAGAAATCTTATGTCACCATTGACGATATCCTGCATTTTTTCCCGGAAGCCGAACAGGATGTTGAACAGTTGGAAGAAGCCTTCGCGGCTCTATTAAGTGCAGGTGTTGCCTTCGTGGAAGACACGCCGACTGGCGAACCACCGGAGGATGAGTTAATAGCAGCGGAAAAACCCGAGACCGAGGTTGAACCGGAACTATCACTCGATGATTACCTGGCTAACATAGATACCGACGACACAATCGGTTTGTATCTCAAGGAAGTCAGCCGTGTACCGCTTCTCACCGCCACGGAGGAAGTCGACCTTGCCCAACGTATTGAGCGCGGTCGAATGGCTCGTGAAGAACTTGCTCGTGGCAATGTCAGTACCCGTCGCCGAATTGAACTCCGCAAACTTATCGAGGACGGCTGGGCTGCCCGCGAGCATTTGATCACTGCCAATTCGCGCCTCGTGATCAGTGTTGCGAAGAAATATATGGGACGCGGAGTACCCTTCCTTGATTTGATCCAGGAAGGTAACATCGGTCTGATCCGGGCAACCAAAAAATTCGATTACCGTCGGGGACATAAGTTCAGCACCTATGCCACTTGGTGGATCCGCCAGGCAGTCACGCGCGCAATCGCAGACCAGGGGCGCACTATTCGAGTCCCAGTTCATATGGGCGACCAGATCAACAAACTACTACGCGTTCAGCACCAATTGACCCAGCGCTTGGGTCGCGAACCTTCTGTTGAAGAACTTGCCACAGCATTGGAAGTACCTCCAAAGAAGG
>CAIKOL010000103.1 GCA_903829085.1 uncultured Anaerolineales bacterium
CCCTGCCCGGTGCTGATCGTGCGCTGAAGCCTGGCGCGGCCCTGCCCAATCCTGAAGGTTTTTTTGCCTTCAGGATTTTTGTTCCCCGCAACCCAACCCCTCTTCCGCGCCCCCATGGATTATGCCACCCGGCCCTGCAAGTTTCTCCCGTTAACCTTCCTCCTGCCTGGCGGGATGAACTTGCGAAGCACGCTGGCTGGCCGAGAAAAACTTTAGGGTCTATTTTAGGACTGTATAAAACCCCTGTTTTTTGCAATGAAAAACGGGCTCTCCCGTAAATTTCGTGAAACCGGGTAGGATATAGGCTGCCTGATTTTTCTTTAGGAGCAGCCTGTATGCACGCCATTCTCTTGCCCGATCCTGCCTTGTTCGAGCTGATTTCCTATTCTCTGACCGCCAAAGTGTTGACGTTAGAAATCAGGACGAAGAGCCGGTGGTCAAAATGCCCGGATTGCTATCAATTATCGAGGCGGATACACAGCTCTTATGTCCGAACAGTGCGTGATTTGCCGATGGCGAGTTTTGCAGTGGTCTTGCACGTTTGTGTACAACGGTTTTTCTGCGATAACGGTGCCTGTCCACGCTGTACATTCACCGAGCGGATGCCAGGAAGAATTGAAGCGTATGCGCGGCGCACAAATCGCATGGCGAACTCACAATGCGAGGTTGGCTTTGTCACTGGAGGAGAAGCGGGATCGAAACTTACACGGAGCTTAGCTCTACCCACCAGCCCCGATACAATCATTCGCCTGGTCCGCCACACGGTCATCAAAGAGAGTCCCACCCCCAAGTATCTGGGGATCGACGATTGGGCGTTACGCAAGGGGCATTCCTATGGCACAATCCTGGTTGACTTGGAAACCCACCGACCGATCGATTTGCTTCCAGATCGTGCGGCGGAAACCGTCAAGAAATGGCTTTTGGAACATCCGGGGATAGAAATCATCAGCCGCGATCGTTCTCTGGCATATATCGAAGCGATCAACGCGGGCGCGCCACAAGCCATTCAGGTGGCAGACCGCTGGCATTTGTTACACAATCTGGTGGAAACCATCGAGAAAGTGCTCGATCATCGGTATGCTGTCCTTCAGGCAGCCTTTCGCCAAATTTGCCTGGCGACGGCCAGTCCTGCAAACGTCCCAGAAACAGTTCCACAGGGGCATCAGGAGGTCAGAACTGGTCAGGAAAAACCACTGACGCGTGCAGAACTCCAACGCCAACAAATTCGGGCAAAACATCAGGCGCAATTTGACGAGATCAGGCGTTTGAGGAATGAAGAAGGTTTGGGGATCCGTGCGATTTGCCGTCGTCTTCGAGTGGGCAAGAGGAAAGTACCCAAGAGTTTGGCCAACAACGAACCACCAGAATATACCCGGCGCAAACAAAAAACCATTTTGACCCCGTACTGGCCCTACCTTGAGCAGCGCTGGGCTGCGGGGCAGCGAAAAGGAACAGCACTTTGGAAGGAGATCCGGGAGATGGGTTTTCCGGGCTCTTACGAATCAATGGCCCGCGAGCTGGTCCGCCTGCGGAAGAAAACGCCGAAAGAGAAGCAGCTTTCTTCGGCTCAGAAACCAATTCCTCAAAAAGTTAACCCACCTGAACAAGTTCGCCCGTTTTCAACTCGACAAACTGCCTGGCTATTTGTTAAAAAACAGACCGAGTTGGAAGGGAAGAAGGCGCGCTACTTGAACCAATTACTGATGAATTCGGAAGAATTCCAACGGCTGCATCTCCTTGTGCAACAATTCTGGGAAATGGTTTGTGAACGGAATCCGGATCAGTTGCTGACTTGGGTATCCCAAGCAAAGACCGCTGGGATCGCGGAAATGAAAAACTTTGCGCAGGGTTTGGAGAAAGATTTTCTAGCAGTGAGGGCAGCGCTGACTTACAGTTGGAGCAATGGGCCAACCGAATGCCACAATAACCGCTTGAAGATGATCAAGCGGCAAATGTACGGCAGGGCCAAGTTTGACCTGCTCCGAAACCGCGTTTTGTATGTTGGGTCATAAAAAAGCCCC
>CAIKOL010000104.1 GCA_903829085.1 uncultured Anaerolineales bacterium
GGCCTGCCAAAAACACCCCACTTTCCCTCTTTATTGAGATGATACTTTTTTATTTCTTCTTTGGCTCTGACATCTCCTGCCGGACGGTGTTCAACAGGCTTTCGGCTTTGAGTTCGTTCAGTGTATAACAGGGAGCCTCGAGGTGGTCAGCCAGCGCCTGGGCCAGGCCCTGATCAAAGGAAGCGTGTTCCATGTTGATGACCACGGTGCGGTAGCCTCGAGCGGCAATCTGCTCGGCGAACCCAAAGGCTTCCTCCTGAGGAGGCAGCACGCCAATGGAAACATTCCCTGCTCCGTCGGTCAGGATGATAAGCAGCGGTTCCACGTCGGGATGGATCATCTGCTCCTGGGTAAGGACTTCGTAGGTCATCAGCAGGCCGGCCGAGAGGGGGGTCTTGCCGCCCACGGGGATGTCGGACAGGGCGCGCTGGGCCAGGGTGATGGAGTTGGTGGGGGGCAGGATGAGGGTGGCGCGATCCTTTTGGAAGACGATCAGACCCACCCGGTCGCGACGCTGGTAGGCATCGGTCAGAAGGGACAGGATGGCGCCTTTGGTGGCGGCCATGCGTTCCGCCACGGCCATGGACCAGGAAGCATCCACCAGGAACAGGATCAGGTTGGCAGCCTTCTTCACGCGCACCTTGCGCTGCAGGTCGCTTTTCTGGATGGCGAAAGCCACCTTCTTGCGTTGCTCGGTACGCCGCTTCTGGAAGGGCGCGGCGGCGCGGATGGTGGCGTCGAAGGCCACATCGTCAGTCTTGCCATTGGCCGGGCGGGACTGGATGTAACGGCCGCGTTTGCGCTCGGTATGGGTACGCGAACGGCGCCCGGAGTGGTGACGGGTTAATTTATCGAGGGGGGTATCAAGTTTACGCGGTTCAAAAGTCTCGCCGACCTTCACCTTTTTACCACCATCCCACCAGTGGGCATCCTGGGGCCCAAAGACAGTCTGCTGGGGGGAAGGTTCGGCATTCGGTGGCTGGTCGGGATTATCCTGATCGGCAGCTTCAGTGATTACTTTTTTTTTACGGTCTCGCCATCGGGTTCTTTGTCTGCCGGTTCGGAAGGTTCGCCTTCGGCGGATGAACCCTGTAACTGCTCGATGCGTTCCTGCAACTGCTCAGGGGAGATCTCGCTTTGATGGAAGGGACCATGTTTGATGCGGTGAGGCAGAGCCAGCTCGGCAGCCAGGACAATATCCCGGTCGGTGATGGTGGCACGCCCCTCGTAGGCGGCATGGGCGCGGGCGGCCTTGAGGATGACCAGGTCGGCGCGGTGACCGTCCACATTGAGGGAAGCGGTCAGGGCGGCGATGGAGAGCAGGTCGCGGCGGGTGTAGGTCACTTTTTCGACCATGGTGCGGGCCTGGGCAATGATGCGACTAAGTTTGTCCTCGTGCGGCTGCCACAGGATGCGGAAGGCTTCCGCGTCGGACTCGAAGGCCAGGTTGTTTTCGATGATGGTGACCCGGTCGCGGGCGTCACGAATGCCGGTGATATCCACCGAGAGGGCAAAACGATCCAGCAACTGCGGACGCAGGTCGCCTTCTTCGGGATTCATGGTGCCCACCAGGATGAAGCGCGCCGGGTGGGTGAAGGAGATGCCTTCGCGCTCGACGATGTTCATGCCCATGGCGGCGGAGTCGAGCAGCACGTCGACCACGTGGTCGTCGAGCAGGTTCACCTCATCAATGTAGAGCAGGCCGCGGTTGGCAGCCGCCAGCACGCCCGGTTCGAAGTGGCGTTCGCCCTTCTGGATGGCCTGTTCAATGTCGAGCGTGCCCACCACCCGGTCTTCGGTGGCAGAGACAGGCAGGTTGATGAACGGGATGGGTTTCTCATCCACTGGCAGCGGTTCGCCGGAGGCAGCCCGTTCGCGACATTCGGTGCACCAGGAGGTGGGCTGGTCGGGGTCACAGCCGAAACGGCAGCCGCGCACCACGCGCACTTTCGGCAGGAGGGCGGCCAGGCCGCGGGCGGCGGTGGACTTGGCGGTACCGCGCTCGCCGCGGATCAACACACCGCCGATGCGCGGGTCAACGGCATTGAGGATAAGAGCTCGGCGCATGCGCGCCTGTCCGACAATTGCAGTGAAGGGATAAATGGTGGGCATGAATTTCTCCGGGCGAAATTATACTGCGAGATGAAGAAAGTGGAGCGGCTGGTTTTCTGCGGATAACCCCGTCACGGGCACAAATTGCGCCTTTTTACCCGGTAGGAAGCGCAATTTGTTCCCACGGGTAGTATATAATCAATCCATCCCATTAAACGAGGTACTGCTTATGCCTGAACTTATTCCCGGTCTTTCGGCCGAAATTAAACATACGGTGGTCGAGGCCGACACCGCCTCCCAGTGGGGCAGCGGTATGTTGGAAGTTTTCTCAACCCCGGCGCTGGTGGGCCTGATGGAGGGCGCGGCCGTGGTGGCCCTGGCTGGAGCCCTGGCTCCCGGACAGACAACCGTGGGGACGCACATCGATGTGCACCACCTGGCGGCAACCCCGCTGGGATGCACGGTCAGAGCCAGGGCAGAGCTGATCGCCATTGAAGGCCGCAAACTGGTTTTCAAGGTGCAGGCCTGGGATGAGGCCGAACTGATCGGCGAAGCGGACCACGAGCGGTTTGTGATCGACTCAGCCAGGTTCATGGCGAAGGTGCAGGCCAAAAAAGGCGGGTAACAAAGTTGAACGGGAACGCCGGATGAGCGGGGACAGTCGCTTCAAGAGAGGCGGCTGCCTGCGTCCCGGGCGTTTTCCGCCATTTTGATGCGTTCGCCCAGGGGCGGGTGATTGTAAAACATGAACACCACCCACTGCTCGGGTTCGACTTCACTTAGATTTTGATTCGCCAGGCGGACGAAGGCGGTGGCAAAGGCAGCGGGCTTGCCGGTGCTGGCGAGGGCATACTTGTCTGCCAGACGCTCGCGCCAGCGGGAGACCAGGTTCTGCAACGGTTGGGTAACCAGCCCGAAGGCGCCCAGGGCGAGCCCCAGGGCGGGCAGACCGGCGATGTCGCCCGGCCCGGAAAATCCAAAATAGCCAGCCGCCCAGTTGAGGGCCAGGGAAGCCAGGTACAGCCCACCCAGGGTGAGCAGGGTGCTGAAGCCCACCAGGATGGGAATATCCTGGTGGACGTGATGGCCCAGTTCGTGCGCCAGGACGGTCTCGATCTCGTCGGGGGTGAACTCGTTGATGAGCGTATCGCCCAGGACGATGCGGCGGGTGTTGCCGAGACCGGTGAGAGCGGCATTGGCGGCACGCGTGCGTTTGGACATGTCATATTTGTAGACACCGCGCACGCGGGTATGGGCGCGCTCAGCCAGCTTCAGCAGCCGTTCCGCCAGGTCAGCGTGCTCGTCGCCCAGGGGAACAAATTTGTTGAAGAGCGGCATGATCAGGATGGGGGACAGGTTGACCAGCACCACGCTGAAGAGCAGCACGCCTGCGCCGGTCCACAACCACCACCAATTGCCGGTGGTCCGCAGGGCCAGGTAGACCAGTTCCAGCAGGAGCAGGCCGAGGGGGACATTCAGGAGCAGGCTTTTGACCTGATCCACGCCCCAGCCTTTTAGATCCTGCGTGGACTGTCCGAAGCGGTGCGGAAGGCTGAATTCGGAATAGTAGTCGAGCGGCAGTTCCAGCAGGAAGGCGAGGCCGCCGAAGACAACGATAAATCCCAAGACCAGCAGCCATTCATTGGAGGTGAAAGTCTTTAACCAGGCGCTGAGCGCCCTGGCCCAGCCGAAGAAGAGCCAGGCCAGCAGATAGGCTGTGGTCAGGAGGGTTTCCAGCAGCCAGAGCCGGCGGTGGAGGCGGGCGTACTGCCTGGCCTGTTCCTGTTTTTGGGGGTCAACAACGGTTGTCAAGGTGTACTCCTTTAATACCCTACCGGGGGATTGCCGGAACATTCTGCTAAAAAAAGGAAAAGGGGCTGTGTGCGCGGTAGAACCGCGCACACAGCCTCACCCTTCCCAATTTAGTGGTTTTTCATGATAACCGAGGCCATGGAAATGGTGCCGCCATCGGCGGCGCTGACATCCACCAACTGGAGGATGAACCAATCGGTGATCCCGGCAGAACTGAGGTTATAGACCTGCGAGAAGGTACCAGAGGTGCCAGAGCCAGGAGTGACGGTGAAGCTCGATTCGTTAACCTTGGTGCCATCGATGCGGTAGATATGATAGGCCAGGGTGTTCTCGAAAGGCAGGACGGTGACACTCCCGGTGACGGTGAACGGGTTGGCGGCAGTGGCCCAGTTGGCGGGCGAACTGATATTGATGCTGTGATCCACCCCGGCAATATTGGAGGTGACACGCATCAGCCAGAGCTTGTTGCCGATCAACCAGAAGTTCTGTTTTTGCGGTTGAGAGGGGCAGCACAGCGGGTCGGCGGGCGCATGCACAACCATGTCGAGGTGGACCACACCGGAGGAAATGTCGGCCGAATTCACCAGGACGCGGTCGCCCAACTCCACCTGGCTGGACTGGTGGGGAGCACCGCCCTGGTCGGTTACAGCGATCAGGGATTCGAATGAACCGGTGCCGCCACCGGCGTTTTCTGACAGGATCACAGCCGCATCGGCTTTGCCGTCACCATTAATATCTCCAAGGGCGTAAACGGTCGACATCTGCACGGAGTAGGCGGTGGTGCCGGAGCCTTCGGAATACGAGCCGTTGACCAGGGTGACGGTACGGTCGAAGTAGGGGGCGTGATAGGTGCCGTTGCGCAGCAGGTCGAGGGTGAGACCGGCAGGGGCGGCAGTGGGCGGGACTGCAGTGGGCGGGACTGCGGTAGGCTGGACTGCAGTGGGTGGAACTGCAGTGGGCGGGATGGGGGTATCGCTGGGCAGGGCGGTCGAGGTGTCGGTGGGCGTGATGACCGAGGGGATGGTTGCCACAGGGATGGCGGAGGTATTGGTGGCGAGCGGCAGGATACCCACCGTGCTGGTGGGGGTCAAGGGAAGCGCAGTGGGGGCGGCGGTCTGAAGGTTGCAGGCCAGGACTGCCAGCACCAGGACCAGGGTGGGGAAGATGAATTTACGGGACATGCTATGCTCCTATCATTTTCAAGAGTGGTTCACGGACAGGGTGCTGATAAAGTGAGACACTATAACCCTTTACCGCGAAGAAATAAAGTTCGCGAAGCCTGTTTTTCATGGCACAAGCTGCGTCCAGGTGCTGCCGTTGTCGGTGGTGTGGTAGAGCTGCGAGTGACCAGCGCTATCCTGCCCGGTGAGAGCCCAGCCGTTATAGGCACCACCGGAGGCAGGGACAAATACCACCTGGGCCAGGTTATCACCCAGGTTGAGGCTGGTAGGGAGGGCGCTCCAGGTCTGGGCTGCATCGGTGGTAACGTAGATGCTGGCTCCGCCATCCCAGCTCCAGCCGTGAGTGGAATCGGCGAAGGTGTAACGGCTGCCAAGCGGGACCTGGCTGGCGGAATTGGACGGGTTGCCGCTCCAGGTGGAGCCACCGTCATGGGTGGTGTAGAAGGTGATGACGGAGGTGGCGGGCAGGTCCACCATGAGCGGCAGGAAACCGTCATTGCCAAAGAAGACAGGGGCCTGCGGCAAGTACATGTAGGCATCGTAACCAGACGGCAGGGGAATGGTCTGCTCCGCCCAATCGAGACCGCCATTATGGGTGACGAACAGGTAGACTTCGCCGTTGACAGGACGCTCGCCGGTAACCCAGCCGGTGCTGGCATCCAGGAAGGTCATGCCGCTCTTGATGCCGCCCAGGGGCAGGCTGCCGGAGGAATCGGGGCGGGTGGGGTCGTCGTTAAAAACGCTCAGCCAGGTGGCGCCGCCATCCGTGGTCTGGAACAGTTCAACCGCCTGGGAACCGGCACCCGCGCCCAGGTCTGCCAGGGCGAAGCCGGTGGAGGCATCCAGGAACTGGAGGTAACCACCACCGAAGGGGGCATCGAAAGAGGTCCA
>CAIKOL010000105.1 GCA_903829085.1 uncultured Anaerolineales bacterium
CGGGCTTTTGTGGGCGGGGGACAGGTTTGGAGCGACAACCTGATCGCCATCCTGATGAACCTGGTGGTGGCGGCTTATTTCTATTCCATCCTGCGCGGCGACTGGAAACAACTCCAGTTAACAGAGGCCTTTGCGACTCTGCGGAGAATCTACCGTTGGGTATGGAGCCTTTACGGGCTGGGCTTGCTGGTCTCAGGCCTCGACCAGATGCTGCGTTTCATCTTGAACCTTAATACCGGCCTGATGAGCGTGGAATACCAGCGTTACTGGGCGGTGAACGGAATCGTTGTAACACTGGTGGGGACGCCGATCTGGGTTTACGCCTGGCTGACCATCCAGAAGTCTTTGGCCGAACAGGCGGAACGCGAGTCGCTCCTGCGGTTGGGCCTGCTCTACCTGCTGTCCCTGACCGGGGTGGTTGTGAGCCTCTCCACGGGTGGTGTACTGGTGGATTCACTCCTGCGGCTTGTCTTTGGAACCTATGGGACCTTCCAGGAATTTTTGCAGGCGCTGGACGGTCCGCTGGCAGCCTGCATCCCGTTCCTGGGCATCTGGCTCTACTATGGGCGCTGGCTGGGAGGTGCCATGCAGGAGGATCCAGACGCGCCACGCCGGGCCGGGATGCGCCGCCTGTACTCCAGCCTCCTTTCCGTTCTCGGCCTGGGAGTGACCTTCGTCGGGTTGGCAATGCTGCTGTCTTTTAGCGTGGATGCGATCATCCTCAACCTGGTTGGCCGCGACCAGCTTCTCACGCAATTGACCGCTGCCCTGGCACTGCTGATCATCGGCCTGCCGCTCTGGCTGTATCACTGGCGGTTGTTGCAGACCGAGGCCTTTGCCACCAGCGATGCCGGTGACCACGCCCGGCGTTCCCTCATCCGTAAAATTTATCTCTACCTGGCATTATTCGTGGGTGTCATCGGCGGGATGGTCACTGCCGTGATCCTGCTGAACACCTTCCTGAAGGCCTTGTTCGGCGGGGATTTCAGCGGCGTGACCGGGAGCGTGCTGCACTCGATCGTGATCCTGCTCCTGTTCATTGGGCTGGGGCTGTATCACGGGCTGATGCTGGGGCGGGATGGCCGGAATACTGCCAGCGCCCTGAGCACCAGGCACGCCGCTTTCCCGGTGCTGGTCCTGGATCCGGGCGACGGGTTCGGGTCGGAATTGCTGGCAGCCATCCAAAAGGTGGCTCCGAACATGCCCGTTGTCCTCCAGGCGGCAGACCAGCCGGTGGCAGACTCCGCCAAGCCACTGGCGGTGGTGCTCGCGTCTGACCTGGCGTTCGACCCACCGGCGGTGTTGCAGGCATGGCTGGAAAAATTCAAAGGAACCAGGCTGGTGGTGCCGCGCCCGGCAGGCAAGTGGACCCTGGTGGGACAGCCGAGGCACCTGCCAGCCAACCAGGCGGCGCAGGCTCTGCGCAGCCTGGCAGAAGGGCAGGAACTGCGCGCCTCCGGGACGCCCGGTTGGCTGATCGTGGTCTATATCCTAGCTGCCATGGTGGCCCTGCCCACGCTGGTTTCATTGATCGGAACTCTGGTTTCGGCATCCATGCGTTAGCCGCAGGGCTTTCTCAAAGTCTACTGCAAATAGCGCAGTATCTTGTGAGAGCCAGGGTATCCCCGCCCCAAGGCAGGGGAAAACGAGATCTTGGGGTGTTGCTGGGTGGCTTTGCCACCCTGCAACACCCCAAACCCCGACTTTGAGAAAGC
>CAIKOL010000106.1 GCA_903829085.1 uncultured Anaerolineales bacterium
AGTTGCACCCGTTCAGGATATGGCTGCTGGGCATATTTCCAGAGGGCCAGTGGAAGCGAATCAACCGGCTGGTTGATGATGCGCCCGATGATCTGGAATACGGATTGGTGCCCTTGTATGCCACCGGTAATGATCTGTCCAATGTCGAAACGTTCATTGCCCAGGGCGGTCATGAGCAGGGGCGCGGTTTCACCCGCGGCTCGAGCGAGTGCCAGCAGGAAACCGGTGACGACTCCGTTGATTGCAGCCGGGAAGACCACGCTCAAGGAGGTCTTCCATTCAGGGGCACCGAGTCCCAGCGAGGCCTCGCGCAGCGTGGCGGGCACCAGTTTGAGCATCTCTTCGGTGGTGCGGATGATGGTGGGAAGCATCAGAACTGCCAGTGCGGCCCCACCTGCCAGCCCGGAATAATGCTTCATCGGCACCACGATGACTGCATAAGCAAACAGGCCGACGACAATGGATGGGATCCCGGCCAGGACATCCGTGCTGAAGCGCAGGGCAACTCCCAGGGGGGTGTTGGGATACCGGGCAGCGTAAAAAGCCACCAGCACCCCGGGTGGAATGGCAAAGACTGCCGCCAGGATGGTTACGACAAATGTTCCCTCGATGGCGGAACGTACTCCTCCGCCTGCCACCCCCATCGGAGTTGGCATATTGAGGAAGAAATCCAGGTTGATGCTTTTCCCGCCCTGGAGCACCACGTAGCCGATGATCCAGAAAAGCGGTACTAAGGCGAGCAGGGTGAGCAGGCCGGTCAAGACCAGCATGACCGTGTTGGTAACCTTGCGTCGCTGGGCACGCGCCAGGCGGTTGTGGTTCATTAGCTCGGCAAAGGTGCTCATGCGCGCGCCTCCTGCGGTGCCTGGCGGGCTACCTGCCAGACCAGGAAACGAGCCAATATGTTCAACAGCAATGTAATGAAGAATAATATCAGACCAATTTCAATCAGTGCGTCGGTATGGAGTTGCGAAACTGCTTCGGCAAATTCGTTGGCAATGATACTGGCCATGCTGTAACCAGCATCGAGCAAAGAAGCTCCCCCCTGGATGCTATTGCCAATGACCATGGTGACGGCCATGGTCTCTCCCAAGGCCCGCCCGAGGCCCAGGATGACCGCACCGAGGATGCCTGACTTGCCATAGGGGATGAGCACCTGCCAGATGGTTTCCCACTCGGTGGCTCCCAGTGCCTTGGCTGCCTCCCGCTGTGCCAGGGGAATGGCCAGGAAGACATCGCGGGCCACAGCGGCAATGGTGGGGACGATCATGATGGTCAGGATCAGGCTGGCTGCCAGGCGCGAGGTACCGCTGGCCGGGATCGGCCCGGTAAAAAGAGCGCCCACGATTGGCACCTGTCCCAAGGTATTCCCCAGGAAGATTCCCAGGGGAGCGACCACCTGGGGTAAAAAGACGAAAATACCCCACAGGCCATATACCACGCTGGGAATGGCCGCCAGCAGTTCCACCATCCAGGTCAACGGGGTGCGCAGCCAGGCCGGGCAGAGTTCGGCCAAGAAAATGGCGATCCCGATCCCGACCGGCAGGGCAAATAGAATGGCAAAAAATGAGGTTTCCAGCGTGCCGTACAGGAATGGCCAGGCCTGGAAGACGTCGTTGACCGGGTCCCAGTGAGGGGTTGCAGTAGGCATCAGGAAGGACCAGCCAAATGCAGACCGTGAGCCGGAGGAATCGACCCATAGCAATCCGCCGATGGCAAGCATCAGAACAATGACCAAGACGGAAACCAGGATGAGCAACCCTTGCCACGGCCGGTCACCATGGTGGAGCGCCCTGCGGATACGGGCCAGCCAATGGGTTTCAGGAAGGGATTGTGGGGATTTCAGCATGGTTTTGTCAGATTTTTCAGGCAAATGTCACGGCCATTTGGCTGTGGCAGTCGTTGTGGAGGAAATAAAAAGGGCGCATGCCCTTATTATACTTGTTGATGGAGGGCCTCCTTGCGGAGGCCCTCCACATGAGAGGGAAGAGGGCAGATGCCAGGGTTATTTCAACACGGGTTGACCGCTGCAGGTGACCTCGCCCAGCTTGGCCAGGACATTGGCACGGACAGCATCCGGTAGTACGGAGTAGCCGAGGGTGGTGGCGCCATTCTGGGCTGCAGGGTCGGTCTGGGCCCACTTCAGGAACTCGAGCAGTTTTTGGGCCTTGACACAGTCGGTCATGGAGGTGGTGTGCAGGATGATATAGGTGTAACCGGTGATCGGCCAGGCGCCTTTTACGCCACTGTCCACGATGGTGGCGGTCAGCTTATCGGTGAAGGTGAAAGCGGGGTCGGCCATGGCAGCCTGTACGCTGGCGCCATTGGCGGTGATGGTATCACCGGCTTTGTTGACCAACTGAGAGATAGACATGCCGTTGGAGAGGGCATAAGCGAGTTCAACATAACCGATGGAGTTGGGATTGGCAATAACTTGCGCTGCAACACCGGCATTACCCTTGCCGCCCAAACCCTTGCCAGGCCATTCAACAGAGGAAGCGCCACCGGCTTTCCAATCAGCGCTGAAGGATGTGAGAGACTTGGTGAAGATCTCGGTCGTGCCGGAGCCATCCGAGCGATGGACAGTGGTGATGGCCGCATCCGGCAGGTAATCCACCAGACCAGGATTAAGGGCAACGATCTTGGCATCATTCCACTTCGTCACGACGCCATTGTAGATATCCACCAGGGTCTGGCGGTCCAGGATAAGCTTGGGAAGAACAATGGCGGTCTTGCCGGCTTCAGGGGTCGGGACGGGCTTGAAGGCGATGTTGTAGACTGGGACGACAGCCCCGGCCACCATCGGGTACATTTGCAGGTCTTTGCCATCGGTGTAGTTCTGGTCGCTCAGGAGCGAATCGGAACCGGCAAAATCAACGGTACCGGCGATAATGGCGGTCTTGCCAGCGCCGGAGCCCACACCGGTGTAGTTGATGACCACGGACGGGTCAACGAACTGGTAGGCGTAGGTCCACTGAGTGTAAAGGGGCAGCGGGAAGGTTGCGCCCGAACCGGTGATCTGGACTGAGCCAACCGGGAGCGGCGTAGCGGTGGCAGGCGCGGCCGGACCAGGAGTGGCAGTGACCACCACCACCTGTGTCTGAACCACGGTTTGAGGCGTGGCGGTAGCTGCAGGGCCGCAGGCGCTGAGCGCCAGGACGGCAACAAACAGGACGAACATGGAAACAGATAAATTTTTACGCATATTTCTTTTCTCCTTGGTTTGATTATTCAACGTTCAAAGTTTAACAGGACGCGGTTAAAGGCTGGAGAACGGTTGTTTAACGTTAGGTTAATATCCGGATAAGACCAGGTTTAAAAAAATGAGGTTAAATGAATGTAGATCATTGAAGTTAAATCAGTGTCCCGCAGATTTCGGTAATCCTGCCTTGCTTTCTGGTTGAATCTACGGGCGCATTGCGGATATTATTTTCTGTCTCTAGCGATGGTCTATACGGTCTTTTTGTATGATATCCACTCCAAAAACGATCAAGGTGGCTACCACAAAGAACCAGAACAAATCAATTGCGGTCATAGATCCTCCAAAATAAAATCGGTAGTTATCTGATTTCAGGATAACACACCGGTTTTATGAACTTGCTAAAAGCAAGTCATGAATTTGTTATGGCTCGATTAACCGAATTTAAGGAGGAAATCCAGGATTATTCACTTTTACCCATTTCATGCAGCCAGGAACGAACTTTTCCCTGAATCTGGTCACGGATCTGGCGAAATTTTTCCAACTTCTGCTCTTCACTGCCTTCAAAGGCAGCCGGATCCTCAAATGACCAGTGCAAGCGCTGGTTCACTCCTGGCCAGATGCGCGGGCAGTTTCGTTCAGCATCGTGGCAGACTGTCACAAGGTATTCAAAGTGTTCTTTCCCAAGATATTCGCCGATCCCCTTTGAGCGATGCCCCGCCAAATCAAGTCCGATCTCTTCCATCACACGAATAGTGAGGGGGTTTATCTCTTTTGGTTCCAGCCCAGCGCTGAAAGGCTCAAATTGACCTTCACCATATTTCCGCAGGAATGCTTCCGCCATCTGGCTGCGTGCGGAGTTACCGGTACATAGAAAAAGCACTTTTGCTGTCATTTGGAATCCTCTGGTAAGAAATATCTGTGTTTATTATCCACGAATATTCTATCCATGTTTCTTTAACACGTGGTTAATGGCCTAATATGATCTTGTTAACCATTGGAAGAAGCGGCAGGTACGAGCTTGCAATGGAAACTTCCACTGCGCCTGTTAATCAAATGATAACAATTTCTTTAAAGGGGATTAATGAACCTTCATCAATTTTATGGAATAATCACTTGCTGGTTGGCAGAATCCGATACCCTATTATTGCGACAACCGTGGAGAAACCCATGACCACTTCAGAATTTTCTACCATTATCATTCACGCTTTCATTGGCTGGGCACTATGCACTGCCACCCTGGGGATCGGCATGGCATTCACTTCGCTGGATAATGCTTTGATCCTGCATGCGATCGCGGCCCCGATATTCTTTGTGGGTGTATCGCTGGTTTATTTCCGAAAATTAAATTACACCACCCCTTTGCAGACCGCAGAGATCTTCCTGGTCTATGCCATCGGCATGGATTTGTTCGTGGTAGCCCTGCTGATCAACCACAGCCTGGCGATGTTCACCAGCCTGTTGGGGACATGGATTCCATTCGCTTTGATTTTTGCATCCACCTGGTTGACGGGAACGCTGGTCGCAAAATCCCGCAAGCTGGATACCGTAGCAAAAACTGGATCAAGTGAACCTGGGTAGTGAAGGACCGGGTTTGTTACAATGCCAGCCAGGGAAATTCAAACTGGAATTATTTGAGGTGCAGGGGGGGTGGAATGGGAAAACTATTAAGAAGCGACAGGGATGAGGAAATAAAAAGTGCTTCCCCTGCCTTCCAAACTTTCAGCCCATATTTTTCCGCCGTGCGCCTCAACGATGTGCCGGGCGATTGAAAGTCCCAGACCGGTCCCGCCACCAGAGCGGGCACGGTCGGCCTTGTAGAAGCGTTCGAAGATGCGCTCGATGTCATCCTCCGGGATACCAACACCGGTATCCTGCACAGCAAAGCGGACAAAATTTCCTTCAGATTTAACAGACAATACGATCTCACCGCCGGGGTGGGTAAATTTGATGGCGTTATGGATCAGGTTGACCAGCACCTGCTCCAAACGGGATGGGTCGGCGCGCACCTCGGTCATGTCCTGCTGACTTTCCAGGCGCAGAATCAATCCGGCGCGGTCAGCCTGCGCCCGCATGCGGTCAGCAGCCGAGAGCAGGAGCCCGGCTGCCGGGGCAGGTATTAACTTCAAGGGAACCTGGCCCGACTCGATGCGGGTCAGTTCGAGCAGTTCGCTTGCCATCTGGGTCAGGGCATCCACCTCGGTCTCGATGCGCCCCAGGAAACGCCGGGCGGCTTTGGGATCCTCCAGAGCGCCGTCACGCAGAGTTTCGGTGAGGGCTTTGAGAGAAGCCAAGGGTGTGCGCAGTTCGTGGGATACATTCGAGATGAAGTCCCGTCGCACCGTTTCCAACCGCCGGACGCGGGTCAGGTCCTGGATGACCAGCAGGCTGCCGCCCGTGTCCTGGTCGGGGATGGCTACCAGTTGCAG
>CAIKOL010000107.1 GCA_903829085.1 uncultured Anaerolineales bacterium
AGCCGAGCGAGTTGTTCGAGCAGGCCGCGGCGCTCCCAGTCCTCCAGGTCCGCCAGGCGCGACAGGCCGCTCGCCCCGGCCACGATTTCCACGCCCTCGGGGCCGGCGACGATTGAATCTTCCAGCCGCCGCTGCCCGGCCAGGACGTGGCTCAGGTTCCAGCGCGGCTGAAGATCGAGCATCAGGTCGACGTTGGCCAGGCCGAGGTCTGTTTCCGCATGAACTTTTCCCATCAAGCGTTATCTGTCCGCATGAACGGGTCAGCTTCGGGCTGTTTCCCCTTTCCAAAAAACCAGCCCAGGACCCCGCCGGCCAATATTCCTGTGACACTCCAGGTAATATATATATTATTAGAGATGTCTTTCATGCTTGTTGCGATGAAATATCCAGCCAGGACGCCAACTGCATTGGCAACCAGACCAATCAAACCAAATTTTATGCTGGCCTTCCAGTTGCCAAAAGCCAGGCCCAATCCGGCACCATAAAACAAACCATAGGCGCACATGACCGCTACCATACCGAGCAGAAAGGTAGTGTCGTATCTCCCGGATCCCCCCATTACTGATGTTCTGGAGAGAAGTAGAGAGTTGACCATTCGGATGGGTAGTGAAACCAGGTGACCAAGCATGCCTCCCGCGGCTGTCCACAGCCCGATCCGCAGGAAAGCACGGCGCTTGACTCCCGCCGCAATTCCAAGCATCAAACCGCATAAAATGACCGGAAAAGCAAACGCAATCATTGCAACGAGGACTACGGGAAGCCCGGATAGATTGAGTGAATAACAATATACATCTAACAGCCAGGTCAATACCCAGCCCACGCCCATACCCAGCGCGCCCATCAGGACAGCCCGGGCCCGACCGACTTCAAATGAGGTAATTTTCATGCCATTGCCCTTTCGCAAGTTGGACAGGTGTTCAACAACCAGGTTGACCGGCAGGTCAAGCAGTTCGAAAAAACACGCCTGTACCACCAGGGCACCGCCCATCTTTGACGCCTCTTCGAGGCTAACCGTGAATACCTCTTCCATCTCCGCCTTGAACTGCCACTGGAATTCGCGTGGAAATAGACCCAGCAACAGGCCATAGATTTTCGATACGCCCTGGAACCGGGTCGTCATTTTTCCTCCGCCACTGCCCGGGACGGGACAAGCGCCAGCAGCCTGAGCATGCGCTCCTTTTCCGCTCCAATGATGCTGTGGCCGCGCTCGGTCAGGGTGTAAACCTTGCGCGGACGACCGCCTTCGTTCGGATCGGGATCCTCACCCAGCCGCTCGATCCAGCCAGCCTCCAGCAAGCGTTTGAGGGTGGTATACAGCGTGCTGACGCTCAGGATGATGCGGTTCTTGCTTAAAGCCTGTACTTCCTTGGCAATGGCATAGCCATGCAAAGGGCCTGGGGCCAGACTGATGAGGATATAAAGGGTTGTTTCCGATAAAGGAGAATTCTCATTTGAATTCGTAGTTTTCATTGCGCCTCTCCAATACATCGTCTAATGATATATCAATCTATGATATATTACAGCATTTTTTATTGAAAGTCAAGTACCCCCCCGCCTCATCGTCCCGGTGCTCTTCCGGGGCCTGTCGCCGGGGATTTTCCTTTGTGCGTTTCCGGGCAAAAATGCTATACTTCCTCTGGGATGTTACCGTGCGCGGCACATACCGGGACTCATCGCCGAAGCGCTGGCAGGCAAAATCGGTGTGCGTTCGACCGGAAACGCCGGGGGATAAATCCGCCCGGCTATGATCGGCGCCCGGTAAACCGGGCTTTTTAGAACTTTTTGGAGAAACCATGCCATACTGGCAAACCTTTTATCATATTGTGTGGGCCACCAGGAACCGCGCCGCGTTGGTTACACCGGATGTCGAGGCGATGATTTACGGTTTCATCCGTGGCAAGGCGATCGGACTGGGCGGAACGGTCTTTGCGCTGAATGGAATGCCCGAACATATCCATTTGGTGACCTCCATCCCGCCGAGCATTGCCGTTTCAACGTTTATCGGGCAGGTCAAAGGGGTTACAGCTACCAAATTCAACAGATCCGGTGTGCGCGAATTGCCTTTGTTCTGGCAGGAAGAGTATGGCGTGTTCACGTTTGACCACAAAAGTCTGCCCAACCTGGTGGTGTATGTCGAAAACCAGAAAAAACACCATGCCAATCAAAACGTCATTCCCGTTTTGGAACGCCTGACCGACCAGGGCGTGAACCTGGTGCGCGAATCCGCTGCGCCGTACACGTCGAGTGACGAGCAATGGTGGCAGGATATGTTGGCGATGCAATAAACATAACGCCGGTGGATAAATCCACCCGGCTATGATCAGCGCCCGGTGAACCGGGCTTGAAGCCCCATTCATGGGGCGTGGCTGATTAGCGCGGTGATTTATCACCGTGCGGTGATTTATCGCCGTGCCCCGACTTTGAGAAAGCCGCAAAGAGGCTCCATAAGTGGGTTGCAAGGATGAAATAAACACGGTAAGATTGTATTGCCATGCTTCGGATCCTGCTTATATTCGTTCTGCCTGGCGAGACAGAGTCAGCAAAGCCTGACAGGTGAATCATACCTGCCAGGTTTTTTTGTCGCTGTCCAAATCCTGATCGAAGGAGAAAGAATGCAGACACCCTGGGAATACCGTTACGCAAACCGGACTCAGCGTATGGGAAGTTCGGTCATCCGTGAATTGCTTAAATTAACCGAACAACCGGATATCATTTCTTTCGGGGGAGGCCTGCCCGCCCCCGAAGTTTTCCCAATTAAGCAATTCCAGGAAGCAGTCAATTATGTGCTCGAGCATGAGGCTGTGCAATCCTTGCAATACAGCACCACCGAAGGGTATCGTCCGCTCCGGGAGATGATCGCCCGGCACACCGGTCGATACTCGGTCAAGGTCACACCCGAGAACATCCTGATCACCTCCGGCTCCCAGCAAGCGTTGGATTTTCTTGGGCGGGTCTTCATCAACCAGGGCGACCACATCGTGGTTGAATCGCCCACTTACCTGGGGGCTCTGCAAGCCTGGAATGCCTACGGAGCGCAATACATCTCCGTGCCATCTGATGAAAATGGCATGGTGACATCTGAATTGGAAAAAGCCCTGCGCATCGGGCCCAAATTCATTTACGTGCTCCCGAACTTTCAGAACCCGGGTGGTACCACCCTCAGCCTGGAACGCCGCAAGCAATTGGTCGAACTGGCAGACCGTTACGGCGTGCCGATCGTCGAAGACGATCCATACGGGCAATTGCGTTTCGAGGGCGAGCATTTGCCTTCGCTCGTATCCCTGGATAGCGAGTATCGCGGCGATAATGGTTGTTACACCGGGAATGTCATCTATCTGAGCACTTTCTCCAAATTGCTCGCCCCGGGCATCCGCCTGGCGTGGGTGATCGCTCCGGAGCAGGTCATCAAGAAACTGGTGCAGGCCAAGCAAGCCGCGGACTTGAACACTGCGGCTTTCAACCAGATGATCGCCTTTGAAGTCGCCAAAGGCGGCTTCCTGGATGAACACGTCAAGTTCATCATCAAGGTGTACAAGGAACGCCGGGATGTGATGCTCGAAACCATGGAAGAATTCTTTCCTTCCGAGGTACGCTGGACCAAACCACAAGGCGGCATGTTCCTGTGGGGCATCCTTCCGGAATGGATGGACGCCGCGGAAGTGTTGAAGATCGCCATCCAACGCAAAGTGGCCTTCGTTCCGGGTGCATCCTTCCATCCAAATGGGGGCGGCAAGAACACCATGCGCATCAACTTCTCTTATTCCAACCCGGAGCTGATCAAGGAAGGGATGAGCCGGCTGGGGACTGTGCTGAAGGAACTGGTGGCAGAGCATAAATAGAACAAGAAACTCCCGTAGGAAAAACTGCGGGAGTTTCTATTCATGGCCATACCCGATCTATTCGTGAATATAGGGCACGTATTCGGCACGCGCCAGCCCCTGCTCGATTGCTTTCAAAGCAACCGCATGGGCGACTGCCTGGTGCAGCTTCCGATCGAGCGGATTGGGTACCAACTGGTCGTCTTTGGTATGGTTGGCGATCGCTTCCGAGGCTGCCAATAGCATCTCGTCGGAGATACGCGGCGCCCAGGTATCCACCGCGCCGCGGAAGATGCCCGGGAACCCCAACACATTGTTAACCAGCTTCCCATCCGCTGCAAAGGCGGCGCCATTCTTTAGCGCCACCTCGGGCTCGATTTCCGGATGCGGGTTGGAGAGCGCCAGGATGATCTGTCCCTTGCGCACCATTTCCGGCTTGATCAGGCCTCGTACGCCGGTGGTGGAAACGACCATGTCACAATTGGCCATGATCTCTTTCAGGTTGGAACGTTTGCCCCCATTGGCTTCGTGACGGACCAACGCTTCTTCACTCAGGTCTGCGCCCCAGACCGGGTTACCGGTGATTCCCATGAGCATCTTGGCAATGGCATTCCCAGCCGCGCCGAGCCCGATTTGACCAATGACAACCTTCGACAGGTCTTTCTTGAGCTTTCGGCAAGCCACCGTCAGCACGGCTGTGGTGACCACAGCCGTCCCGTGCTGGTCATCGTGCATGACCGGGATATCCAGCTGCTTCTGAAGTTCTTCTTCGATCCGGAAGCAGCGCGGGGCGGAGATATCTTCCAACTGGATCGCCGCAAAGGTGGGGGCAATGGCGGCCACAACCTTGATGATCTCATCCGGATCCTTGGTATTCAACAGGATGGGGACTCCTGAAAGGCCCACCAGCGTCTCCATCAGCATGGCCTTGCCTTCCATAACGGGCATCCCCGCCAAAGGTCCGATATCCCCCAGGCCAAGCACAGCCGTTCCATCGGTTACGATCGCCACCAGGTGACAGGTGGAAGTATAGGTATGGGCCAGTTTCGGATCCTTGGCAATCTTCAGACAGACTTCTGCCACACCTGGCGTATACACCTTCTGCAGGGTTGAAATTGAATCAATCGCATAGCGTGAGCGCACCGCGATCTTGCCCTTCAAGTGCAAGGCCATTACCTCGTCGCGCACATCCAGGATACGTGTACCGCGGTTTCTGCGAATGGCTTCCAGGATTAATTCCAGATGCTTTTCGTCATCTGCAAAGATGGTCATATCGCGTACCACTTGTACGCTGGTCTCATTGAGCAATTCAATATTGCCCACATTACCACCTACTGCGGTGATGGCGCTCAGTAGGCGTCCCAAGGTTCCTATTTCCTGGGCATTCACCACCCGAACAATACGTAAGATCTTGTTTTCCCAACTCATTTTTACCTCGATCTGATACTTAGATTCCGGTGACCATTATGCATCTCCGGTTAAACAGCTAGCCTCCAATTTGGCTCATCAAACGGTTCAGCGGGATTTCTCCGCTGGCAAGACCGTGCCCCCAGGGCTTATTCCAGACGGATTCCAACACCAGCCTGCGCAAGTCTTCCAGGGAAGCGCCGGCCCGTAAAGGCGTCAGCAGGTCGGTCTCATATTCTCGCAGGAGACACATCCGCAGGATGCCGTCCGGGGTAAGGCGGGCACGCGTACAATCCGAACAGAAAGGTGCGCTGACCGATGAGATGAAGCCAATATTTCCCTGCGCGTGGGGGATACGATAAATTTGCGCCTCTCCATCCAATTCGCCGCCATTGACAGGTTCGAGGCTTCCGAGAGCCTGTTCGATGCGTCTCTTGTTTTCCTGGGCTGAAACCATCTGCCCGGTCTGCAGATCAGTGGCTCCGCCAAAGGGCATCATCTCGATAAAACGCACCTGCCAGGCATGTTCGCAGGTCAGGCGCGCCAGGTCAACCACATCTTCTTCATTATAACCGCGCACCACCACCGCATTGAGTTTGACCGGCGTCAATCCGGCTGCTTCGGCAGCCAGGATGCCTTCCCAGACATCTTCAACATTCCCCCCGCGCGTCAGGCGCTTGAACTTGACCGGGTTGAGGGTGTCAATGCTGATATTGACGCGCTCCAGCCCGGCAGCCGCCAGGGATTTGGAGAGTTTCGAGAGCAGCACGCCGTTGGTGGTTAAGGAAACGGACTGTATCCCAGGTGTGGAGGCAATTCCACGCACGATCTCCACAATATGGGCGCGTATGGTTGGTTCGCCCCCGGTCAGGCGGATTTTATCAAAACCCAGGTTGGCGAAGAGGCGTACCAGCAGCAGCAGCTCTTCATCCTGCATCATTTCGGCCGGTGGTCGAAAGGTCATCTCCTCCGGCATGCAGTAAACGCAGCGCAGGTTGCAGTGATCGGTGAGGCTGATTCTCAAATAATGGATTTTGCGTCCAAAACGGTCTAAAGACATATTTCCTCAAGGGTACCAATATAGGGCAGACAGATTATACCTGTTTACAACTATTCTACCAGTTGACGGTTCTATCTCAACACGGCTTTCTCAAAGGAAGCAAGCCAGGCTGTCCCCAAATCTCTGCACCTCCGCCCCGAGGCTGAGGAAAACGAGAACTTGGGGTGTTGCAGGGTGGCTTTGCCACCCTGTAACACCCCAAACCCCAACTTTGAGAAAGTCGTAACACCTTAATAGGATACAATTGACGGGTAGTCTCAGCCGTGCTATTATCCGCTTGATTTATTTGTTGATTTTTTTGAAAGGAGTTATTGAAATGAGCGCTGATTTTTTTATTCGTATCATTGGTATGGCAGTATTTTCTGTACTGGGGGTCTATGTGGGGAACGGACTAACCCCTTATAACCAGGACAAGCAACTTCTCTACACGGTCACTTTCACATTGCTTGGAGCCCTCATCGGCCTGGTATTGACGCCCTACATCACCACCCGCCCCATCCGCGCCTTGCGAGCTCTGCTGGGCCGCCTGGCTGCCGAAACACTTTTTTCCGCCCTGATCGGGCTGGTGATAGGGCTGCTTACCGCCGCCTTGCTGGCCTTTCCTCTCTCCCTACTGCCATCCCCTGTTGGGAAGGTCATGCCAATGATTGGCGTCCTGATCTTTGGTTACTTCGGCGTGGCTGTTTTCACCACCCGCCAGGCAGACATCACCAGTATTCTGGGTGGCCTTACCCGGCGGGAGGAAAACACGGGTGCCAGCCCAGCCCAATCGAGCCGTACCATCCTGCTGGATACCAGCGTCATCATTGACGGACGCGTGGCTGATATCGCCAAGACCGGTTTTCTGCCAGGGACCCTGCTGATCCCGCGTTTTGTGCTGAACGAACTCCAGTATATAGCCGACTCGCCCGACAGCCTGCGCCGTCAGCGCGGGCGGCGTGGCATGGAGGTGCTGGCTGAATTGCAGAAAACTTCAGCGGCGGTCGTGCGCATTAGCGACGTGGACGTGGAAGGCGTCAGGGAAGTGGATGACAAGCTGGTCATTCTGGCTAGGCAGATGAAGTGTCCCATCCTGACCAATGATTTCAACCTGAATCGGATTGCCGAATTGCAGGGGGTGGTCATCCTGAATATCAACGAACTGGCAAATGCGGTCAAGTCGGTTGTCCTGCCCGGTGAATATATGTCGGTCAACGTTATCCAGGAAGGCAAGGAAATTAACCAGGGCGTTGGTTACATGGAAGACGGCACCATGGTGGTGGTGGAAAACGGCAACAAGTATCTGAACAAAGAGATCACGGTCACGGTGACCAAGGTCCTGCAGACCGCCGCCGGTCGGATGATCTTTGCCCGCCCCGAGGGGAAAGAGTAAAGGAAAAAATAATGCTGCGCGTCTATAACACTCTCTCCCATAAGAAGGAAGATTTTCAGACTCTTGAACCGAATGTGGTCAAGATGTACGTCTGCGGCCCGACGGTCTATTCTGATGCCCACATCGGCCACGCCATGTCTGCCATCGTCTTCGACGTGGCCCGCCGCTACCTGGAGTATCGCGGATACCAGGTCCGTTTCGTCATGAACTTCACCGATGTGGATGATAAGATCATCAACCGCGCCAACAAGCTGGGCGTGGACCCGCAAGCCCTGGCCGAATCCTATATCGTGGCCTTCCGCAAACACCTGGAGGACTTGAATGTCCTGCCTGCCACGGTCAACCCGCGCGCCACGCAGACCATGGACAAGATCCAGTCCATGATCCAGGGGCTGATCGAAAAGGGCTTTGCTTACCCGGCCAGGAATGGAGATGTTTATTTCCGCGTCACCCATGATCCCAATTATGGCAAGCTCTCCGGCCGTAAAATTGAGGACATGCAGGCTGGCTCCCGCATCGAGGTTGAAGAAGAAAAAGAGCACCCGATGGATTTTGCCGTCTGGAAAGCTGCCAAGCCCGGCGAACCCGCCTGGGACAGCCCGTGGGGCAAAGGCCGCCCCGGCTGGCACATTGAATGCTCAGCCATGAATCTCGCCATCCTGGGCGAGCAGATCGACATCCACGGGGGCGGCAACGACCTGGTCTTCCCCCACCATGAGAACGAGATCGCCCAGACCGAGTGCTTTACCGGCAAGCAATTCGCCCGCTATTGGATGCACAATGGCATGCTGCAGTTGCAAGGCGAGAAGATGTCCAAGTCGCTCGGTAACCTGGTAACCATTGATGACTTCCTCTCCCGCCATGAGGCGGATGCCCTGCGCATGATGGTGTTGAACGGTTCCTACCGCGCCCCGCTCTCCTACTCGGATGGCATCATGGACGCTGCTGAACGCGGCCTGGACCGGCTGCGCTCCGGGTTAAAACCGGCTTCCACAAGCGCCAGCGGCGCTCCAACGGATGTGCGCCTTGCCCTGGATAAGCAGGCCGAAGCAACCCAACAGACCTTCATCGAGGCTATGGATGACGATTTCAACTCGTCCGGCGGGCTGGCGGGGCTCTTTGAACTGGTGCGCACGGTCAACACAGCCAGGGATGCAGGCGCCAGCTCTGCCGAACTCAATCCCGCCCAGGATACCCTGCGCACCCTGACAGGGGTGCTCGGCTTGCGCCTGGGTGAAAAGAAGGCCTCCGGCGGGGATGCCGACAAATTCATCTCCCTGCTGGTCGAAGTACGCACGGAAATGCGTAAACAAAAGCTGTGGGGCATGTCTGATCTGGTGCGTGACCGCCTCAAGGAACTGGGCGTCTCCATTGAAGATAGCAAGGATGGCACCACCTGGCATTGGTGAACAGGAAGGCCAGGTAATTGCAATAAAAAATCCGGGATTTCTCCTGGATTTTTTTTCTTTCTCTATTCTCCCAGCGGCAAATCGATCCGCATGCTTGTCCCCTGTCCTGCTTCGCTTTCGACTTTGATCGTCCCGCCGTGGGCTTCCACCAGGTGGCGGGCGATCGCCAGCCCCAGCCCCATGCCGCCCGAGTCGGTGGATTTGTAAAACCGCTCGAAGACGTGCGGCAGGTCTTGCGCCAGGATGCCGGGCCCGCTGTCCTGCACTTTAAGCAGGGCGCGCCCATCTGCCTGCCAATAATGGACGCGGATCACGCCACCGGAGGGGGTATAGCGCAGGGCATTCGCCACCAGGTTCGTGAGCACCTGGCGGATTCGACCGGGATCTATGTTCACCCAGGGCAGGTCATCCGTCGTCTCATTGATCAGCGAGACACCCGCATTATCGATTTGCGCTTTGAAGGCCGCCGTCGTATCCCGTACCAGCATGGCAAGATCAGTCGGCTCTTTTTTCAATTGGAGTGCGCCACTCTCTGCCAGAGTCAGCGTCCGTAAGTCCTCCACCAGGCGGGCGAGGATATTCGTCTCGTCCAAAAGCGCGTGCAGGGTCGCTTCATTCGCAGGATAAACCCCGTCCAGCATGCCTTCCAGGTTGCCCTGGACAACCGTCAGCGGAGTCCGCAACTCGTGGGTCACATCCGCCAGCAGTTCCCGTCTTTGTTCGTCGGTAACATGCAGCCGTGCAGCCATGCTATTGAAAGCGCGTGCCAGCGAACGCATTTCGCGCGGGCCCTTCTCCGGAACCCGCACCGAGTAATCCCCTTGCCCCACCCGATCGGCGGCTTTAAGCAGGTCATCCAGCGGGGCGATCAGCCGTCGCAAGCCCATCCCTCCCAGCACCAGCACAAGGACGACCAACGGGATGCCAACCACCGCGACGGGGATCAGGCGTTGGCCGGGAGCAGATGGAAAATTCACCAGGCCCAATGCGCGCGCAACGAAAGCAATAATCCCGATCAGCACTGCCAGGCCGACCAGGTTGAACAACCCAAAAAAGCATCCCATCCGGCGAAAGAACAAGGAGCGCATGCGGCGGGCGGGCGGCCAGGGTTCGTTCTCGGGCCACCAATGCGGGCGCTGGCGTGTTGAGCGGAAGGGATGGGAATGGGTCATCGGTCGGTCAATTTGTAGCCCACGCCGTAGACCGTCAGGAGGATGCGCGGTTCAGGCGGGTTCGGTTCGATTTTACGCCGGATGTTCTTGACATGCGCGTCAATGGCCCGTTCATACGACTCAAATGCCACCCCATGCACGGCATTCAGCAGTTGGGCGCGCGTGAATACCCTCCCAGGGTAGCGGGTCATTTCAGCCAGTAGGGAAAACTCGGTCGGAGTCAGTTCTTCTATTTCGCGATCCTCGGCGCTCACGCGCATCCGGGGCACATCCAGGGTCAGCCCTGCAACCCGCAGGATTTCCTGGTTGGTATTCACCGCATTTTCTATGCGGCGGAAGACAGCCCGCACGCGTGCCACCAGTTCCTTGGGGCTGAACGGCTTGGTCATATAGTCGTCCGCGCCCAATTCCAGGCCGATCAGCTTGTCAGACTCCTCCGAGCGGCCCGTCAGCATGATGACCGGCACGTTCGAAACCTTGCGCAGTTCACGGGTCACGTCCAGGCCGTCCATCTGCGGCAGCCCCAGGTCCAGGATCATCAAGTCGGGCTTATCAAGGCGCGCCAGCGCCAGGGCAGACTTCCCGTCTGCTGCGGTGCGCACGCCAAAACCGGCGCGTTCAAGGTAATCACGCACCAGCTTGACAATCTTGGGTTCGTCGTCCACGACCAGGATGGTTTTCATCTGCATCTATTATACGCTGTGCGCTATTTCTGGAGTCTTACTCTTCTGTCCATGGTTTGCAAAGATTGCGGCATATAAATATATTCGAGCGCGCAGTGTTCACAAGCACGCACACATTTCCTGCAACCGTTGCAGGCTCCTGCATCCCGGATGATCACATGGCGATGCCATATCAAGTCAATTTTTCCAAGCACTTTTTTTGGGCAGACATCGATGCATTCCCAGCAGGCTTCACAGCGCCGGGTATCCAGACGGATGAAATCGGTTTTTCTTTGGTGGGATAATTTACGAGAACGCATAATTTCCATTTCCATGGATAGAGTGGGCAGGTTGGCCTGCCCACTCTTTTTGATTATTCCTTGCCAGTTGATTCTGGAGCCTTATCCCCATCGGGGGCTTTATCCCAACCGGGAGCGGCATGCGCCCGGCGGTGCATTTCGGCAAACATGGGTGGGACGCCCTCACCCCATGGACCGTGGTGCCCCATCGAACCGCGTCCCATCGGACCATATCCCATGTGCCGCATACCCCAGCGCGGTCCCCAGATCAGACGGCGCATTGCGCTAAAAGCCAAGCACAGCAGGAAGAAGGCAAACAGCAATCCAAAGAGACCAACTCCACGGAAACCCATGAAATGCCCATAGGTCATGCCGTGGAAGAATTCCGGCGATGTGACCGCTTGAGCAGTGGATACCTGGATATTGGCGGCGACGCCGTGGGCCACACCAGCTTGATAGGCAAACACGCCCAGCCCCGCGATGGCTGCCAGCAGGACCAGACCTGCGATGATACGGAAAACAATATGTTTGAACATGGTTATACTCCTTTTTTAGTATGAACACAGTATAAGGGCCTGTTGTGAAGTGAGTGTGAATGCCGTATGGAGGTTTTATTTCAATAAATAGGATAAAGGGGTGGTACACGGTTTTGCTAAAGTCGGGGTTTGGGGTGTTTCAGGGCGGCTTTGCCGCCCTGAAACACCCCAAGATCTTCTTTCCCCCCGCCCTGGGGCGGGGGTCGGGATTAGGGTTTACAAGTCGGCGGACTTTACCAACACCCTGTGGGGTGGCACGTGTGGAGACTCCAGGCAGGAAAAATGTTGTAAAATGATTGGGATGAATCCTCCCAACGATCCATTTCCTGCCTCCGAATTTGACGACTGGGCCGGGACATACGATGCCTCCGTCTCGATCGACCAGTTTCCGTTCTTTGGTTACCAGGATATACTTGCAAGAATTGTTGCCCTGGCAGAACCGATTCGTGGCATGTCTGTCCTGGACCTTGGGACGGGAACCGGCAATCTGGCGGCACGCTTCGCAGTGCTGGGCTGCGACGTTTGGTGCACCGATTTTTCAGTACCCATGCTTGCACAAGCCCGCCAAAAAATTCCCGACGCTCATTTCGTCCAGCACGACCTGCGCCGGCACTGGCCGGAAGAGTTACGCCGACCCTTCGACCGCATCGTCTCGGCTTATGTTTTCCACCATTTCGAGTTGGATGAGAAGATCCGTATCCTGCGCGATCTGGCTTCCAACCTGGCTTCCGGTGGCCGGATGATCATCGGGGATATTGCCTTCCCAAACCTTGCCTCTCAGGAGCGGGTCAAGACCGAAGTTGGGGCTGAATGGGAGCAGGAGCACTATTGGCTGGCAGATGAGTCGCTGGCTGCCCTGTACAAAGCGGGATTACCAGCTTCCTACACGCAAGTTTCCTCCTGCGCAGGGATGTTTGTCCTCACCCACCTTCTTGGGAACAAAGCAGGCTAAGGAAACGTCAGGGGCTCAGTAATGAACTAGCAAGGAGGTGGTATGGCTCGCAATTGCTCGATCCTGATCCTGATGTTCATCCTGCTTTCCGCTTGCGCCTTTTCAAATTCTCCCCTTGCAACCAAGACGGTCCTCCCTACCCAGACTATTTCCCCCACCCTGACCGTCACATCCACTCTCCCCATCTTCCATTCCACCCCCCGCTTCCAGGTCTTTATCCTGAACCCGCTGACCACCTGCCTGGTTGGAAATGAGTTCGCCAGCGGGAATGTCTGTGCCGGGACAAAATGTGGTGACTGCTCTTGCACCTCGGATGAGTTTGACCCTCCCGCCCCGCAGGTGGGTGTTTCCCCTGACCGGATCAACGACCCTGAGTATGCGGCTTACCAGCACAAGGTCTGCCTGGATATCACACTGACCAACGATGAGATTGCCAACATCATTGCCGACATGCGCCTGGTGCGTGATCAGGTTTTTGACTGGAGCGGCGGGGCACTGGACCTGCAAATGGAATACACGGTCCTGCCTGATGTCCATACCGGTTTCACTGCGCCCGACTTTGTCATCGGCCCTTTTGAGATCGATGATGAATTGCTGAATGACTACGTCACCACTGCCACCGACTTTGTTTATGTGGTCAGCGGGGTCTATGACCGTCTACAGG
>CAIKOL010000108.1 GCA_903829085.1 uncultured Anaerolineales bacterium
AGTCGCTGGCCCAGGGCGTAGACCAGATGCTGGCTGAACTGGCCAAACAGAAGCCCGAGCTAACCCTGCCGGTGGCCGATTTCGACGCAGACAAGATGCGGATCACCCCGCCGGTGGACCCGCTCTTCCGCGCCGGCGAGATGGGGCTGGGCTATGACGCCGACCAGGATGCCATCGTCATCATGGTGCGCGAGGTGGTGATGGAAAACGGGAACCCGGAAGAGGCCGCCGAAGTGCGCTTCTGGTGCACGCGCCTGCAGGCCCGCCAACTGGCAGACTGGAGCCGGGAAGTGATCAAGCGCGGGCGGCCGCTCTGCCCGCAGTGCGGGGAACCCATGGAGCCGGAAGGCCATTTCTGCCCCAAGAAGAACGGGCACAAGCATTAATCCATTTTTATTCATCAGATCCAGGAAGCATGAAAAACAATACAGTCACCCTTGATTATGGTTGCCCGATGTGCCAGCAGCACACACCGTCCAATGGTTTTGCCGTGCTGCCCATTACCATTCAAAGGAACCAGGATGGGCCCATGGATTTTAAGTGCACCCATTGCGGTTCCAGCGGTCACTATCAATTTGCCTATTGGGGCAACACGGAACATATCCAATGGTCCTTCGAAAACTGGCTGAGCTTTCGATACGTGTATGACTGCCCCCACTGCGGCAGCAAGCTGACGGAATACGTGACCCTGGATAAATACAACGATAATTCCGTCTGCCGGCATTGCGGGCGGGAACGCTCGGGGAGCCTGACCGGCTATCGGTGAGTTCGTGAAAAATGTCATAATCGATCAACCATGTTTTTTCTACTTGATTCTATGACTAGCTCGTGATAAACTTACGTAGATGCCTACGCCATTGCTGATAATCACGGCAGACATCCCGTTTGGGGAACTAATCCGTCAGAGCCTAGAAGGGACGGGACGGTTTGTTGTCCGTGTGACCAGAGACCGAGAATCCGTGGCGGCTTATTTGAGGGATTTCACCCCGGCGCTGGCTTTCCTTGACACTTCCCTGTCTGAAAATGAATTACTGAAAATTGGTGCCATCCTGCGGCAGGCCAACCCGGGAATCATCTTTGTGGTGGTATCCGAAGCCGGCTGGCATTCGGCGCTGGAAGAGCTTTTCCCCCGGGATTATCTCGCCAAGCCGTTCTACCTGCCCGACCTGCTGGAGATGATGGCGAAATTCTTTCATTCCTCGACACCCGCGCAGGCCCCCGCCCGGCAGGAAAAGGCCAGCTTGAAAGACGAACTGCCCTGGCTCTCGGATGTGACCCGCGCCGCCCAGCATCTCACCCGGCTGACGCTTGAATCCTCGGCGCAGGCAGCGCTTATCACGCGGGCCGACAAGTTGTGGGCTTACGCCGGGCAATTACCTCAGCCGGCTGCCAGCGAGCTGGCCGAAACACTCTCACGTTACTGGGACCACCAGGAAGAAAACGACCTGGTGCGCTTTGTCCGTCTGGTTTCCACCAA
The DNA here is from genome assembly GCA_903829085.1 of uncultured Anaerolineales bacterium. Lineage (GTDB taxonomy): Bacteria > Chloroflexota > Anaerolineae > Anaerolineales > Villigracilaceae > UBA877. The sequence continues at coordinate 1,478 of CAIKOL010000108.1, forward strand.
TGCAGAGCATATGCTGTATGGCACGTTCCTGGCCCAGGGCATGGTGCTGGCACTGGTCTTTGATGCCGAGACGCCCTTCAGCACCATCCGCACGCAGGCTTCGCAACTGGTACACTCCCTCTCGACCTCACCCTCTGAAGAATCGCTGGATGAGGAGATGGTTGACGAGGCGATGGACCCGAACGCGGTTGCGGATATTCTCTCCGACATTCCAACCCCCAACCCGCCCATTGATCTTCCGGTAGATCCCGTAGACGAATACAGCACAAACACGCCGGGATCCAGGCAAGAGACCAACCCGGTATACACATACAAAGTACCCGGTTTGATGAATTACAGCCGCGTCCCTGTTCCGCAGTTGCGGCTCAAGCCGATGGTTGATACCGACCAGAGGGAGACTTCCTCCACTGCGCTCGAGGAGACAACCCCCTCGCCAACAAACACCCGCAGGAACAAAGCCCGGATAGCCGTTCCGGTGTTGGAGTTCAACCAGGAAAAGAATCCGGAGCCGGTCAATGAAGTCGCCCGCAAAATCGTCCTGGAGCCGGTCTCGGCTTCCTTCTATAACCTGGACTATGCCTGTTTGCTGGTACCGCGCTTTCCGCATCACCACATGACCGGCGACCTGCTGGACCGCCTGGGCGAATGGTTGGGGGAGATCTGCACTGCCTACGGCTGGCGGCTGGAATATATTGCGGTGCGGCCTGAATATTTGCAGTGGATCGTCAACGTGCCACCGGCCTCCTCGCCCGCCCACGTGATGCGCATCTTCCGCCAGCTTACTTCCGAAAAGATTTTCGCCGAGTTCCCGCGCTTTAATAGAGAGAACCCCTCCGGCGAATTCTGGGCGCCAGGCGATCTCATCATGGGAGGTTCCCAACCGCCCCCGGCCCAATTGATCAAAGATTTTATTACCCAGACGCGCCAGAGGCAGGGATTTACCCAGCTGACCAACCGGTAATCCCAGCCAGCAATAGCACCAGGCGGTCTGTTCCATTCGCCTTCCTCGAAAAACCGTGCCCCCAACTTTATACTTAATTGACGGCCATGCCCTGGCCTACCGCATGTATTTCGCCCTGACGTCCGGTGGGTCCAGCCAGCGCTGGCAGACATCCACCGGCGAACCCACCGCGGGGATCTATGGTTTCGCGCGTGAACTCCTGCGCATCCTAGAACAGGAAAAGCCCGATTACCTGGCGGTGGCTTTCGACACCGGCAAGACCTTCCGGGATACGATCTTCCCCGCATACAAAGCCACGCGCGCCAAGATGCCGGATGACCTGCGCCCGCAAATCGAGCGCATCCGCCAGATGGTGGACACCTTTAACATCCCGCGCCTCGAGATGGAAGGGTTTGAGGCTGACGATGTGCTTGGTTCAGCCGCCCGCTGGGCCGCCAAGCAGGGACTGGGCGTCAAGATCATCACCGGGGACCGCGACCTGCTGCAACTGGTAAATGAGCGCACCATCGTCTACCTGGCCGGCGACGATCTGAACTACATCACGCCTGAGGATGTACTGCGCAAGCTGCACGTGCGACCGGAGCAGGTGGTGGACTACAAGGCCCTGGTGGGGGACAAGTCGGATAACATCCCGGGCGTGCCCGGCGTGGGCGAAAAGACCACCGAGACCCTTTTGTTGAAATACGGCACGCTGGATAATATCTATGCGCACCTGGAGGAGGTCGAGCCACGCTGGCGCCTCAAGCTGGAAGCCGGGAAAGAATCTGCCTATATGAGTTACCAACTGGCTGCCATCCGGACCGATCTGAACGTGGTGATCGACCTGGAGCAGGCCCGCACGGAGGTCTTCGAACCTGCCAAAGTGGAGGCGTTGTTCCGCGAACTGGAATTCCGGACGTTGATCGAAAAATTGAAGAAAATAACCGGCGACTCGACTGCCGCTTCTTCCGGAACACAGCAACTGAGTCTCTTCGATGCGCAACCGCAGCGGGTGGCTGAGATCGTCCCGGCAACCAACACTGCCTCAAAATTAGAAACGATCCTGGTTGATTCCGTTGCCGGGCTGGAGTCGCTGGTTAAGACGCTGCAGGCGGCCTCCATCATCTCGTTCGATACCGAAACCACCTCCACCGACGAAATGACCGCCAGTCTGGTGGGGATATCGCTGGCGGTAAAAGCGGGCCAGGGCTATTACATCCCGGTCGGGCATAACGCCGGGACGCAGTTGCCGCTCGAACAGGTTGTTTCTGCCATCCGCCCTGCCATGACAGAGGCGCGCATCCCCAAGATCGGTCATCACCTGAAATACGACTTCATCATGCTGAGCCGCTATGACATCCGCGTGGCGCCCCTGAACTTCGACACGATGGTGGCTGAGTGGGTGCTCGACCCCGGCTCGCGCGCCCTTGGGTTGAAGAACATGGCCGGAATCCGGCTGGGCGAGAGCATGACCCACATCGAGGAGTTGATCGGCAGCGGGAAAAACCAGCGTTCGATGGCGGAGGTGGCAATTGCCGAAGCTGCGCCTTATGCTGCGGCGGATGCCGAGATCCCCCTGCGCCTGCACCTGATCCTGGAACAGGAACTCAAACGCTTCCCAAAATTATGGGACCTGTTCGTCAATATCGAAATTCCGCTTATCACCGTCCTGGCTGACATGGAAATGGCAGGGATCGCCCTCGATAAGGATTTCTTTGCCAAGTTCGCGGTGGAACTGAACGGACGCCTGATGGAACTGGAGAAGCGGGTCTATGCGGCGGTCGGCAAGGCTTTCAATCTCAACTCCACCCAGCAACTTTCGGACGTGCTCTTCGGCGTCCTGCACCTGTCCCCGCCCGATAAGGGGAAAAAGACGGCCTCGGGTCATTACTCCACCGCGGCGGGTGTGCTGGATGAGATGAGCGGACAGCACCCCGTGGTGGATATGATCCTGGAATACCGCGAACTGGCCAAACTCAAATCCACCTATGTGGATGCCCTGCCGCTGCAAATTCACCCGCAGGATGGCCGCGTGCACACCTCCTTCAGCCAGACGACCACCGTCACCGGGAGGCTCTCCTCGTCTGACCCAAACTTGCAGAACATCCCCACCCGCACTGACCTGGGCCGGCGGGTGCGGCGCGGTTTTGTGGCTGAACCCGGCAATGTGCTCGTTTCGCTGGACTACTCGCAGATCGAACTGCGGATCGTGGCCTGCATGGCGGGGGACGAGGCCATGTTGAACGCCTTCCGTCGCGGGCAGGATATCCACGCCACCACGGCGGCTGCCATCTACGGAGTAGCGCTGGAGGCAGTGACCAAGGAAATGCGCCGGCATGCCAAAGCCATCAACTTCGGGCTCATCTATGGCATGTCGGCTTTTGGGCTGACGCGTTCCACCGAACTGACATTGTCCGAGTCACAGGATTTCGTCGCCGCCTACTTCAAACAATTCCCCGGAGTTAAAAAATACCTGGATGGTATTCGCAAGGAAGCCGCCCGCGACGGTTACGTTGAAACCATGCTGGGCCGCCGCCGGTTTTTTCCCAACCTGAAGAGCAGTCTTAACCAGGCAATCAAGAACCGAGAGGAACGCGAAGCCATCAATGCCCCCATCCAGGGTACGGCTGCTGATATAATGAAAATCGCCATGCTCAAAATCCCACCTGCCCTGGCAAAGGCAGGCCTGCATGGAAAAATGCTCCTGCAAGTGCATGATGAGCTGGTGCTCGAATGCCCGCACAGTGAAATGAAGGATGTGGCAGGGGTGGTGCGGGACGTGATGGAGAATGCCTACCCGATGGATATACCGCTCACCACCGAAGCGCGCTGGGGCATGAACTGGGATGAATTGCAGCCATTAGCCTAAGACTTTACCCGAGAGAAAACCATGGCAGGACGCGAAGATATTTTCAAAAAAGCGATGAGCAGAGGCCATTCAGCGGCCTGGGACCAGGAGTGGGGCCAGGCTGCCGAAGCCTATCAGCAAGCGCTCGATGAATTTCCCGATAATCCCAAGGCACTCTCCAGCCTGGGGCTGGCCCTGTTCGAGTTGCAGCGTTACGACGAATCGCTCCAGGTTTATCAAAAGGCTGTCCAGGTTGCGCCCGATGACCCGGTTCCGCTGGAAAAAGTGGGAAAACTTTCAGAACGGGTGGGAAATATCCAGGCAGCTGTACAGGCTTTTTTGAAAGCGGCCGAACTTTACATCCGCAGCCAGGACGCGGACAAGGCGCTCGCCAACTGGTTAAGGGTGACCCAATTGGATGCCGAACATGTGCCCGCCCATTCGTACCTGGCAATGGTGCATGAACGCCTGGGGCATGCCCCGCAAGCAGCCAAAGAATACCTGATCGTGGCGAGCCTGCTGCAGCGCACCGGCAACGCGGATAAGGCGGCTGAAATGATCGGACGCGCCTTGCGCCTGGCCCCCAACAGCCCCGAAGCCCGCCAGGCCGCGGCCCTGCTCAAGGGGGGACAGTTGCTGCCCAAGCCCATGCGGCCCCAGGGTGGCACCGGCCCGCTGCGCATGGCGCAGGTGAAACAACTGGAATCCCCCAGGGAAACCGATACCAGTCTTGACCCGATCGCGGAGGCGCACAAACACGCCATCAACCGTCTGGCAGGGTTCCTGTTTGAGCTTTCTGATGATGGCGGGGATAATTCCCAAACGCCCAAACGCGGCATGCAGGCCATTGTGCGTGGCACCGGGGAATTGAATCTAAAACAAAGCGATCGTACCAAGATCATGCTCTACATTGGGCAGGCGATCGACGCCCAGTCGAAGAACCAGGAGCCCCAGGCTGTAGAGGAGTTGGAAAAAGCCCTGGCAACCGGCTTCACCGATGCGGCGCTTTATTTCGAACTCGGCTTCCTGTATTCAAAAACCGAGCGGCTGGAAAGCGCGCTGCGCGCACTTCAAACCGCGGTCAAACACCCCGATTATGCCCTGGGGGCGCGCCTGTTGCTTGCACAGCTCCAGCACCAGATGAGCCGCCTGCAGGATGCCGTGACCGAATACATGGAGGCGCTGAAGTTGGCTGACGCGGCTGTTGTCCCGCCTGAACAGGCTGACGAGATCCGCCAATTATATGAACCCCTGATCGAGGCCCAGGCGCACCAGACCGATACGGCGGTGATGGAACGGCAGTGCGACAATGTCAAACAGTTGCTGCTGCGCCCAAATTGGCGGGCTGAACTGCTCCAGGCGCGTGAACAACTTCCGAAGTCTGCCGAAGGAACACCGCCCATGCCGCTGGCGGAAATCCTGGCCCAGGCCCAGAGCAGCAAGGTCATTGAAACAATCGGCAAAGTGCGCAGCCTGGCACGTGCTGGATTCGTACGCTCAGCCATGGATGAGGCTTTTGAATCCTTTAAATACGCCCCCACCTATCTGCCGCTGCATACCCTGATCGGAGACTTGTTGATCCAGGAAGGGCGCACACAGGACGCCATCGCCAAGTACACGGTTGTGGCTGAAGCCTACAGCGTGCGCGGCGAGGCCACCCAGGCCGTCAGTCTCCTGCGGCGGATCGTGCAGGTGGCGCCCATGGACCTGGCCGTCCGCACCCGCCTGATCGACCAGTTGGCGGCCCGCGGCATGGTGGATGAGGCCATCGGCGAGTATATTGAACTGGCTGATATTTACTACCATCTGGCCGAGCTCGAAATGGCGCGCAAGACCTACACCACTGCCTTGCGCCTGGCCCAACAAGGCGGGGCCAACCGGGCCTGGAGCGTCAAACTGATGCGCCGCATGGCCGATATTGATATGCAGCGATTGGACTGGCGCCAGGCGCTGCGCATCTTTGAACAACTCCGCACTCTTGAACCAGGCGATACCAGCGTACGCAAAAGCCTGGTCGAACTGTACATCCGGCTGGCCCAGTTCCCCCAGGCCAACGCGGAATTGGAAGGCTTCCTGGCGCACCTGCAAAACGCCGGACGAAGAGGCGAGGCCATCCCGATGCTGGAAGAACTGGTCAACGAGGATCCCCGGCAAAGTCTCCTGCGGCGTGTCCTGGCGGAAGAATATCGGCATGCCGAACGCGTCCCAGATTCTGTGGCCCAACTGGACGCGCTGGCTGACATCCTGCTTAAAATGGGTGACCGGGAGGGCGCCATCCAGACCATCGAGTCAATCCTGGCAATGAACCCGCCCCACCTGGAAGTCTATAAGACCCTGCTGGACAAAATGAAATCGGAAGCCTGAGACAAAATCCCCCGCCGGTGCGGGGGTTTTGTTATTCAGCCTTCGAGAAACCATGGACGAACCTGCGTTGCACTTCATCGGCGAGGAGATCGCCATCCAATTCGATACGCCTCCCGTCCGCCAAAAAACGCCGCCCTGCCCGGACGGCTTTACCTGGCAGGGGCGCAGCTACCGCGTGACCGGGAAAATATCCGAGTGGCAGGATTTCACCCGCCGCGGGCGGATGGCGCGCAACATGCGCCCGGCACATGCGGATGCGGCCGCACAGCGCGGCTCGCTGGGGGTGGGACGTTTTTACTTCCGGGTGCGCACTGATACGGGCCAGGTCTTTGACCTGTATTATGACCGCGCCATCAAAGATGTGGACGACCGGCTTGGTCACTGGTTCCTTTACCGGGAAATGGGGAATTGTGATTAAAGAGATCCAGGCCAAAACCTTGCTGGCGCGGGTCAAAGGGCCAGAGGACTGGTTCGGGCTGTATTACAACATGAACCTGTACCGCGGCTGCCAGCACCAATGCATCTACTGCGACTCGCGCTCCGAGTGCTACCAGATCGAAGACTTCGCCCATGATGTGCTGGTCAAAACCAATGCCATCAAACTCCTGCGCAGGGAACTGCCCGGCAAACGCGTGGTGGGGACCATCGGCAGCGGGTCGATGAATGACCCGTACATGCCGCTGGAAAACGAAGTCCGGCTGACCCGCCGGGCGCTGGAAGTGATCGCCGAGTTTGGCTTCCCGGTGCACGTCATCACCAAGTCTGACCTGGTGTTGCGCGACCTTGATCTGCTGCAAGAGATCAGCCGGAAGACGTACGCGGCGGTGACCTTCACCGTCACGACCGCCGAGGATGCCCTGAGCAAGCGACTCGAACCCGGCGCGCCGGTCTCCTCGCGACGACTGAAGGCACTGCGCAATCTCAGCCAGGGCGGGATCCTGACCGGCATCGCCCTGATGCCGGTGCTGCCCTTCATCGAAGACAGCCAGGAGAACATCCGGCAGATCGCAAGTCTGGCGGCTGAAAACGGAGCCAGGTACATCCTGCCGGCCTTTGGGGTGACCCTGCGCGACCGCCAGCGGGCATACTACTATGAAAAGCTCGACCTGCTCTTCCCCGGCCTGCGCCGGCGCTACGAAAAGAGCTTCGGTGAGCGTTACTCCGCCGCGGCGCAGAATGCGGGCAGCCTCCGGCAAGAACTCGACAAGGCCTGCCGGGAAACCGGGATCGCCACCAGGATGCCAGTTTTCATGCCCCAAAAGCGGGTGCGCAGCTCAAGCCTTCAGCCGCGGCTGCTGTAGGAGATTGCGGCGAGGAGTTTAGTCCAAATTTGATTGACGATTCCGACCTCTTCATGGTATTATCAGCCCGCTTAAACCAGCCCCCGGGCTGGACTTCCGTTATTTTGCAAGGAGAGACGTATCAGCGCCAACGAATTTCGAGTAAATGAGACCATACGAGTTCCCGAAGTACGGCTAATCGGTGCAGCAGGCGAAAACGTGGGAGTGATCAACACCCGTGACGCCCTGCGGATGGCCCGTGAAGCGGATCTCGACCTGGTCGAGGTCGCCCCCAATTCCGCCCCACCGGTTTGCCGGATCATGGATTTTGGCAAGTTCCTGTACGAACGGGAAAAGAAGGACCGGGAAGCACGCAGGGCCCAGACCAAAGTTGAAGTCAAGGAAATCCGTCTGCGTCCCAAGACCACCGATCATCACCGGGACTTCAAAGTGGATGATGCCCGCCGCTGGCTGGAACACAACATGAAAGTGCGGGTGACCATCCGTTTCCGCGGCCGTGAAATCACATACCCGGAAATTGCACTCGAAGATTTGAGAGAAATTGCCCACGAACTGACCGACGTGAGTACCGTGGAGCAAGCCCCTGCCATTGAAGGCCGGGCCATGTCGATGATGCTTGTGCCATCCAAAAGCATCAAGAAAAAGACTGCTGAAGACGCTGACGTGAAAGCAGAGCAAACGGAGAAAACCGGGCAACCGCAGGAGTAAAATCCTGCGGAATCTTGTGTAAAGGAGTAAGAGCTGTGCCGCGCAAGTCGAAAGTTGTTAAGTATAAGCTGAAGACCCATAAAGCCACTTCGAAACGCTTTAGCGTTACCGGGTCTGGCAAGATCGTGCGCACCAAAGGCGGCAAGGCCCACCTGCGACGCAAGTCATCGCATCGCGTGAAGGCTTTGTTCGGTGAAATGGTTGCCGTCCAAGGGAAGAGCTACATCAAGCGCATCCGGCGCCTGGCGCCACACATGAAACCGTAGGCCCTGCGGGGTTTCTGGAGTTTCCTGTAACCTATTCTTTTTTTGCGGCTACCGGGTGTATACAACTGGAGCGCAGGCCAAGGCCTGCACCGGCGCCCGGGGGTACGCAGGAGGTATGTAAATGGCACGTGTAAAAGGTGGACCGCAAGGTCACCTGCGTCACAAGAAGGTTTTGAATTACACCAAGGGACAGCGCATGAGCAGGCACCTGCTGTTCCGGCGCGCCAACGAGGCAATGCTGAAGAGCATGTGGTATTCTTCACGCGATCGCCGCGTGCGCCGTCGCGACCTGCGCAAATTATGGATCGCCCGCATCAACGCCGCCGCCCGGCTGAACGGCACCACCTACAGCCGCCTGGTGGGTGCGCTGAAGAAGGCGAGCATCAACCTCAACCGCAAGATGCTGGCCGACCTGGCCGTGCGTGACCCCCAGGCTTTTGCCGCGGTGGTCAAGCAAGCCAGCCAGGCATAAATTAGAATTGATTTCCCTGTAGGGGCGACCAGCCGGTCGCCCCTACTCTATTTAACGGGGTAAAATAACCTTGTGAACAGCCTGTTGAACGAAAGCGTCCTGGCCTGTGGTCCGAGCCTCCAACTGGTACAGGGTGACATCACCGCTGAAACGAGCGAGGCAATCGTCAACGCTGCCAATGAATCCCTGCGACATGGGGCGGGTGTGGCAGGAGCCATCTCCCGAGGCGGCGGCCCGACCATCCAGGCTGAATCGGATGTCTGGGTGAGGAAGCATGGGCCTGTCAGCCATGCGGAACCGGCCTGGACCTCGGGCGGGAGACTAGCCTGCCGGTACGTGATCCACGCAGTCGGCCCGGTATGGGGCGGTGCAGACGTGGATGACCAATTAGAGGCGGCTGTGACCGGCTGCCTGCGCGTGGCCGAGGAACTGGGGCTGTCTTCCATTTCTTTCCCGGCCATTTCCACCGGAATCTTCGGCTTCCCCAAAGAGAGGGCGGCGCGACTGATGCTCAACGCCATTGATCGCTATTTCGAAACCAAACCCAATTCCGGCATCAAAATCGTCCGGCTGGTCCTTTTTGAGGCAGCCTCATTAACCGCCTTCCAAAAGGCCTGGCATGATCACTTCAACTCATAATCCCAAGATCCAACTGGTACGCGGCCTGCTTGGACACACCAAAGAACGGCGCGCCAACCAGGCATTCGTGGCCGAGGGCATACGACTGGTGGAGGAAGCCCTTTCGGCGGGCTGGCCGTTCCGGTTCGTATTGGCGGGTGAAAGCCTGAGCGAGCGCGGCAGCACGCTGGTGACCGCCCTCCAGACACAGGGGGTGGATGTGGAAGCCGTTGCTGACAACCTGATGCAATCGGTCAGTGAAACGGATACATCGCAGGGCCTGCTGGCGGTGCTGGAGACTGCGTCCCTGCCCATCCCGCAGAACCTGTCTTTTGTGCTGATCCTTGACCAGATCCGCGATCCAGGCAACCTGGGTACACTGCTGCGGACGGCCGCGGCGGCGGGGGTGCAGGCTGTCTTGCTCCCGCCGGAAACCACGGATGCATTCGCTCCGAAAGTGGTGCGAGCCGGGATGGGGGCGCACTTCCGCATGCCCATCCATGCCCTGAACTGGGACGAAATCCAGCTCCGAACCAACGGCCTGCGAATCCTGGTGGCCGATATGGAAGGGACAGCCTGCTGGGAGACCGACCTGGGCGCGCCGCTGGCGTTGATCGTGGGCGGCGAAGCGGAGGGAGCCAGCCAGGTAGCGCGGGAACTGGCCAGCGGGCAGGTCTGCATCCCGATGCCCGGCAGGAGCGAGTCGCTCAACGCGGCCGCGGCTGGCGCGGTCTTGATGTTCGAGGTCGTCCGGCAGAGAACCGGGAAACAGGGGAAAAATCAGACAGTAGAATAAGCTGGATAAGAAATGGTATATCAATGTGGATATGAAAACAGGTTCCACACCAGCTATAATCATTAAAGTAAATCCCCAGCCTGCGAAACCTTCAGGCGGGGAAATGAATTGGGCCCGTGTTTGAAAATAAGGTGAAACCATGAAAATTCGCTCGATCACCTACTTCTGCAACCCCGGCTGGCCGCTGGACGAGAAAAAACTCCAGGCAGCTGGAGCCTTCCTATCGGAAGCCAAAGGAAAATTCGAGGCAGCGGGATACGAGGTCCAGTCGAGGCGGCTGGCAACGATCCCCTTCCCGATCATGCTGGGAGCCGACAAGGTGTCGGAAACACCCCGGCTGGCAGCGGAGTTGAACCTGCTCCTGCCGAAACTTGGTATTGACTACGCTGCCCTGGGCCCGGCAATGCCTGCCATCCCCGACAGCTACGGCGTGCTGCCCAGTGCACTGGGCGTCTCGAAGAATATCTTCTTCTCGGGAGTCATGGCTGACAACCGGATCGGCATCTCGCTCCCGGCAGTCAACGCCTGCGCCGAGGTGATCGTCCAGGCAGCCAAACTGGAGCCAAACGGGTTTGCCAACCTGAATTTCGCCGCCCTGGCCAACGTCCCGCCCGGCACGCCCTTCTTCCCAGCTGCCTATTCCAAGGGGAACGAGCCGGCCTTTGCAATTGCCATGGAAGCCGCGGATGTGGCTGTGCGGTCTTTTGAGCATGCCGATACGGTCGAGGCGGGCAGGAAGGCCTTGATCGCGGCACTGGAAGAGAATGCCCAGACGCTGGCGAAAACTGCCGACATTCTAAAGTTCAAATACCTGGTCAAATTCGGGGGGATCGACTTTTCGCTGGCACCGTTCCCGGAGGAAACCCGCTCGCTGGGAGCTGCCTTCGAACGGATGGGAGTATCGAAGGTGGGACTGCACGGCTCGCTGGCCGCGGCGGGCATCCTGGCCGAAGCGATCGAACGGGCGCATTTCTCGCGGGCCGGGTTCTCGGGCCTGATGATGCCGGTGCTGGAAGATGCCCGGCTGTCAGAACGCGCCGCAGAGGGGCGGCTGACGGTGAAAGACCTGCTGCTCTATTCCGCCGTATGCGGCACCGGGTTGGATACCGTGCCCCTGCCGGGAGATGCAACCTCCGGGCAGATCGCGGCGCTGCTGCTGGACCTGTGCACCCTGGCGCTGCGCCTGGATAAACCCCTGACCGCCCGGCTGATGCCGGTACCCGGCAAGCAGGCGGGCGATATGACCAGCTTCGATTTCAGCTATTTTGCCAACAGCCGGGTGATGGCGCTGAAAGCGGAACCGCTGGGCAAAGCACTGGGCGGGAGCGAGACGTACGAATTGAGGAAGAGGCAAGAGTAAATCCCTGGGATATATGATGCCATCCATATGGCCACCCTATTCTTGATTTGTGGTCTCCCGGGCGCAGGTAAAACAACCCTGGCCCACCAGCTTGAGGAATCATGCCCGGCGTTGCGCCTTTGCCCAGATAAATGGATTTCCGTGATTCTGGGGGATCCAGCGGACACTGCCGAATTGGACCGGCTGCGAAGCCCTGTGGAGACAATCCAGTGGGAAGTGGCCAAGCGGGCACTGGTTCTGGGTGTGGATGTGGTGCTGGAATATGGCTTCTGGTCACGCGAGGAGCGTACATTTTTTCGAAAAGAGGCCGAAGCCCTGGGTGCCAGGGTTGAGTTGCGTTACCTGGAGGTAAGCCGGGATGAGTTGTGGGCCCGCCTTTCACAGCGTAACGCTGATCTGAAACCAGGTACGTTTCCGGTAACGGAAGACCAGCTCATGCTGTGGTTTTCATTATTCCAGGTACCCACGCCGGATGAGTTCTAATGGATTACCGCGGATGAGTTATAAGTTTATAACTGCTCTCTACTCTCTACTTTCTCCAATACTCCCCCCCACCGCCCTCGCGTTCCATCAATTTTGATCCCACCAGCTCGCGCCGCAGGGAGGCGGTATCGGCGTGATAGCGGGACAGGATCGCGTTGACCTGCTTTTCTGGATAGCGTTTGCCGATTTCGAAATCACGCACCACATAACGCAGGATGGCTTCCAGTTTCTTGCGCTGGGCAGGGATGTCTTTCAGGCTGCCATCCGGGCGGGTGAAATCGGCGATCACCTTGCGGTCGTAGGCATCCACGTCCACCCCGGAGGCCACAGTGACCAGGCGGGAGTGCGAGAAGAGCTTTTGCGTTTTCTGCAGCGCAGCTTCCTCCAGATGGTAGACACTGTAATAGCCTTCGGCACGCGCCGACACCAGTCCCACCTGCGCCAGTCTGGAGAGGTGGTGCGAAATGGTGGAGGCCTTCAACCCCAGCAGGGCGGCAAGTTCTTCACCGCTGTAGGGTCGCTGCGCCAGCAGGCCGACGATCTTCAGCCGGTTGGCATCCGCAAGGGCTTTGAAAATGGAGAGAAGTTGATCGTTCGAGTCGATCATTGCGGCCTCCAATATTTGGAGCCGTCGCGTTCACGCGCGAGCATCCCCGCATCAACCAGGTCACGCCGCAGCCCGGCAACATCCGTGCTGAAGCGCAGGAGAATGGTGTTGACTTCCTTCTCGGTGTAGACCGCGCCGGTTTCAAAAGCCGCCAGGAGATATTCCAGGACCAGCCGGAAGTTGGCTGCCTGCGTCCTGGAATTCGGTACCTGCCGAAGGGTGCCATCCGCGTTCAGGTAGGTTGTGAGTACCTTTTGCCGGTCCGTTTCCAGGTCCGGACTGGGGGTGTAGACCGGGCGTGAGCCCTCGAGCTGGCGGTGGGCAAGCTTTTCCAACCCATCTGTATCCAGTTCATACAGGTCATCGTTTTTATGCAGCACACAGGCGCGTTCCAGAAGATCGAGGTGGTTGAACACCTCCCGGGTGGGCAGGGAGAGGCCGGCGCTGATGTCTACCAGGCGGGCCGGCTTTTGGGCCAACATGCCTACAATTTTCAAGCGGTCGGCATTTGCCAGGGCTTTGACAAAATTGAGGATCTCATTGTTTTCCTGCATGGTTTCACCTTTGTATAATCAATTCGATAGATATCGAATTGATTATACAGGAATTAACTTTACGCGTCAATAGTTGGGTGAAACACTCCCAAAGCACCCGGCATGCAATTCCAACCCGGGAAAGAGGCGGTATAATGTCCGAGCTTATCTGTAAAAAGCGCGCTGGTACAGTCATCTAATCAGACTCAATTTCATATCATGGAGGATTGTCTGTGGATCTACCCAAGAACGCGTATTTCCAGGGTCAAATCGTCCCCTATTCCGAGGCAAAGGTCGGAGTCGCCACTCACGCCCTCAACTATGGCACCGCTGTTTTTGGCGGGCTGCGCGGCTACTGGAACGAAGAGAAGCAACGTCTCTTCGTTTTTCGTCCCCTCGACCACTTCCGCCGTTTCCTGAATTCATGCCGGATCATGTGCATGGAATTCGATGCCACTCCCGAAAGCCTGACCGAACTGACACTCGAACTCCTGCGCCGGGATGCCTACCAGCAGGATATTTATATCCGCCCGCTGGCTTATAAAGCCGAGGAAGGCATCGGTGTGCGCCTGCATAACCTGAAAGAAGACCTGACCATTTTTGCTCTGCCGTTCGGGCAGTATGTCAAGAACGATACCTGCGCCCACGTGACCATTTCCTCGTGGCGGCGGATCGACGACAACATGATCCCGGCGCGCGGCAAGATCAGCGGCGCCTATGCCAGTTCGGCACTGATCAAGACCGAGGCAGCCCGGGCCGGTTTTGACGAGGCGCTGGTGCTGAACCAGGAGGGTCACCTGACCGAGGGCAGCGCCATGAACATCTTCATGCTGCGGGATGGCATCCTGGTCACCCCACCCATAACGGACAACATCCTGGAAGGCATCACCCGCCGTTCAGTAATTGAACTGGCCAGGAACGAGCTGGGATTGACGGTAGTCGAACGTCCCATTGACCGCTCTGAAGTCTATATTTGCGAAGAGCTATTCCTGACCGGTACGGCTGCCCAGGTGACCGTGGTGACCAGGGTGGATTACCGCCCGGTCGGGAAAGGCGTAATGGGACCGGTGGGCGAGCAATTGCGCAAATTGTTCCTGGAAGTGGCGCGAGGCAATAACCTCAAATATGCTGCCTGGAATGTGGCGGTCTAGCCGCCATGACCAGATCAAAAAAGAACGCGGACCGCCGGTGGGCCGCGTTCTTTTCTTTAATCGAATAAGCATTAGCGGTTCTTGGTAAAGACCACCATCACCAGGTTCTGGGAACAGTCGGTCCTGGTATCGAAATAGATCTTGTTGGTCAACGGCTTGGCGGTATTGTCCAGCAGTTGGATCCAGAGCGTCTGGGTGGAGGCGATCGGAAGGTTGCCAAGCGGGATCTCAAAACCAGACGTGCCATATGCCACGGCGGTACCGCTTAAAGTTGTAGCCGTGGTAAGCGCCTTGCCGCCCAAAGTGCCACCCACCTGGATCTCCATAAGGGACAGCGGCGTGCCGTCCGGTCCCAACACCTTCCCGGCCACTCCCATCCAGGCGCAATTCAGGTCGGGATGGAAGGTGGTGCTGGCCGCATAGGTAATGACCGCCGAAGCCGGCATGGGAGTGGAGGTGGTACCGGTGGAGGCGATAACCGGCGTGGTGGTGGGTGAGGTGGTACCCGTTGTGGAAATTGGCAAGACGGTGCTCGACGTGACACCGGGAGTGGTGGTGCTGGAGGGCGTGACCATCTGGGGCAGCAACGTCCAAGTGGGAGCCTTGGTGCGGGTGGGCACCGGCTTGGTGGTGGGTGTGGATGTCCAGGTTGGCTCCAGGGGGATGATGGTGCTGGTGGGGGTGGCTGTTTGATAGAGGGTGGGGAGCGGCGCGGGGGGGAAGGGGTTCAGGGGAGAATTGGGGTTGGTGAAGATGGTCAGGATCAAGGTTGCCAGATAAAAGGTGCCCAGCAAAACCACCACTGTCAGGAGGTTATAGAGCAGGTTTTTCCAGTTGATCTTCTTGCGTTCGGGTTTAAGCTCAAAATTATCCATAGATCATTCTCCCATTCCACTTCAATACACTCAAGGCGCAAGCACGATGGTGCTCTCGCTCCGCTTCTGGGTCAGCCAGTTTTGCAGCGCCAGCCCCTGGAGGGCCAACAGTGCGTCAGGCGAAAGCTGGCGGGCGGGGTCGCGCTCCACCACATACAGGAGGTGATAGCCAGTATCATCCTGGATAACGGCGCTGTACTGTCCGGGCTGGAGGGCGAAGGCGGCCTGCTCAATGGCCTGCGAGGGAAGATAGCCACGCGGAAACCAGCCCAACTCGCCCCTGGTCACCGAGTCATTTTGGGCAGCCAGGTCGGTAAAGCTCGAGCCGGCTTGCAATAAGGCCAGCACCTGTTGCGCATCCCCTTCATTATAGAGCAAAATCTGGATAACGTGTACCTGCTCGGCAGTGGCAGGGACAGAGGCAACCAGCTGGTCGCGCATCCAGGCAGCTGCAACCTGGCGGCGCAGACTGGAGCGGAAATCGGCTTCCGTGTACCCGTGGGCAGTTTCCCAGGCCGCCAGGGCCTCCGTACCGCCTGCCTGAACAGCCAAGGCGTCAATGCGGCCCTGCAAGCTGGTCTCGTCCAATACGAAACCAGAGGCAAGCGCGCCCTGTTCCAGCAGGAGGGTATCTTCCAGGTCGTTCAAAACGGTTTGCCTGGCTGCCTCCAGGCTGACGGTATTCCCAAGGCTGGCCTGGGCCTGCTGATAACGGGCCAGTTCGGCCTCGAATTCAGGCACAGGAATGCCGTCCCCGTTGACGCTGACCGCCATCGGAACGGGCGTCTCGCTGGGCGTGGAAAGTGCGGTGGGTGGAACCGTGAGAGTCGGCAAAGAAACCGGCCCTGGCTGAAGGCCGCAGGCAGCCAGTGCCAGGGCCAAGAGGAGTGTGAACAGGGCAAGGAACAGTTTCGGCATTGTGGCAACCATCGGTCAGGATTATACCAATTAAATGATAAGGGCGACCAGAAGGTCGCCCTTATAAAAGCAAGTGGTCTAGTAATCCATTCCGCCACCAGGGGGCATGGCGGGACCGGGTTTATCTTTTTCAGGCACGTCGGTGATCAGGCACTCGGTGGTCAGGATCATGGCGGCAATGGAGGCAGCGTTTTCAAGGGCGCCGCGCACAACCTTCAACGGGTCGATCACACCAACCTTGAGCATGTCACAGTATTCGCCGGTGATGACATTGTAGCCGAGGTGCTTGTTGCCCTGTTCCTTGGCGAGGCGACGGACGTTCTCGATGATGACTGCGCCATCCTGACCAGCGTTCTCAGCCAGCTTGCGGATGGGGGCTTCCAGCGCCTTGCGGACGATGGCAACACCGATGGTTTCGTCATCGCCGGTCATCTTGATCTTGTCGAGGGCTGCAACTGCGTTGATGAAGACGATCTCACCACCGGGGACGATGCCTTCTTCAATGGCCGCGCGGGTGGCAGACAGGGCGTCTTCGACGCGATGCTTCTTCTCTTTCAGCTCGGTCTCGGTGGCTGCGCCAACACGGATGATGGCAACGCCGCCGGAGAGCTTGGCCAGGCGCTCCTGGAGTTTCTCTTTGTCGTAATCGCTGGTGCTCTTGTCGATCTCGACGCGGATCTGCTCGATGCGGCCCTTGATCTGGGCAGCATCGCCCTTGCCGCCGACGATGGTGGTGTTATCCTTGTCGGTGACGACTTTCTCAGCCCGGCCAAGATCCGCCAGGGTGGTGGTTTCGAGCTTGCGGCCGGTCTCTTCAGAGATCACCTGACCGCCGGTCAGGGCAGCAACATCCTGCATCATGGCCTTGCGGCGGTCGCCAAAGCCCGGGGCTTTGACAGCCAGGACGTTGAGCATACCGCGCAGTTTATTCAATACCAGGGTGGCCAGAGCTTCGCCGTCAATATCCTCGGCGATGATGACCAGGTCGCGCTTGCCGATCTGGACAAGTTTCTCGAGCACCGGGACAATATCCTGGGCAGCGGAGATTTTCTTATCGTAGATCAGGATGTAAGGCTCGGGGATGACCGCTTCCATGTGCTCGGAGTCAGTAATGAAGTAAGCAGAGATGTAACCGCGATCGAACTGCATCCCTTCCACATACTCGGTCTCGAATTGCATGGTTTTTGACTCTTCAACCGTGATGACGCCATCTTTACCGACTTTGTCCATCACATCGGCGATCAGTTTGCCGATCACGGGGTCAGCGGCGGAGTTGGTGGCCACCGAGGCGATCTCTTCGTTAGTCTCGATCTTCTGAGACATCTTACGCAGGGCAGCGACGACCGTTTCCACGCCCTGGCTGATGCCAAGTTTGAGGCGCATGGGGTTGGCGCCCGCGGCCAGGTTCTTCAGGCCTTCGGTGACGATGGCGTGAGCCAGTACGGTGGAGGTGGTGGTGCCATCCCCGGCGATATCATTGGTCTTGGTGGCGGCTTCCTTGAGGAGCTGCGCACCCATGTTGGCGAATGGGTCTTCCAGTTCGATTTCCTTGGCAACCGTCACGCCGTCATGGGTGATGGTGGGGGAGCCGAATTTGCGATCCAAGGCAACGTTGCGGCCCTTGGGGCCAAGCGTGGTGCCAACTGCCTGGGCGACCACGTCAATACCTTGCTGAAGCCGCCGTCGGGCGTCTTCGGAAAAGACAAGTTGTTTTGCAGCCATATTTCATTCCTCCAAATAAGTTGAATTACTTAACGATGGCGAGAAGGTCGCTCTCGCGCAGGATGAGCAGTTTCTTGCCATCCACCTTGATTTCCGTGCCGGAATACTTGGCGTACAAGACTTTGTCGCCGACGGCTACGTCCATGGCAATGCGCTTTCCATCTTCATCGCGATCGCCAGGACCAATTGCCAGAATGTTTCCCTGTTGGGGTTTTTCTTTGGCCGTTTCGGGCAACACGATGCCGCCCGCGGTGATGTCTTCTTGTTCGATGGGATCGATCACCACCCGACTGCCCAAAGGTTTGAGATTAAGTGCCATATATGCCTCCTGAATTAGGGTAATCCGTTCAAATTAGCACTCCCATACACTGAGTGCTAATTATTATCATACAAGATTTTTTGATGAACGTCAAGAGTGTATTGGACTTATTAATGAAATTCTGATAATCCCCTCTTCCTAAAAAAAGGTACTGACAAGGGGGTGTTGAGCAGGCTGCGCGCCCTGCCCAACACCCTTGAATGTACTTGCACAGCCTGCGCCGCGCGTTTACGGAGTGGGTGTGGAAAGCGGCGTTGGAGTCCTGGCCGGCGTGCCGGTCGACAAGGGCAGCGGTGTGGGCGTGGGAGTGTATGCCGCGATGGTATTGGAACAAATGGACAAGCCTACATCCGCATTGCGGACAATATCCTGGGCATCGGGGTAGGCGTTACGTACGATCGTCAGCACATCCAGCGCCTCGGTACAATAGCCGGGCGTATCGGGCCAGGCAGAAAGGACGGAACCATAATCCAGGTAATAATAGGCGCTGACGGGGTTAAGCAGCAGGGGCTGAATGGCAGTGCCCGAATCACCAGCGGGGCAGCCGTTGCGGGCGATGCAAGATTCGTCGGCAGTGCAGCCGCGCACGGCGCATTTCAAAGCCACGATGGCGGTTTCGAAGTTGCGGCCGCGCTTATAGATATCGCCCAGTTGCCCGTAAAGGTCCGCATTGGCGGGATCCAGTTGAATGGCCTTCTGGGCATTCAAGGCCGCGGTGAAGAATTCGCCCATCTGGGCATAGGTTTTGGCAATCGCCAGGTAAGGCGAAGGGTCGCTGATCTGCTTCTGGATGTTCAGGCGGGCAGCCTTGGCATAGCTCTCCAGCGCCTGGTTGTAAAGTTCCGTCTGTTGGGCTCCGGGGGGGCTGCTGAGAGCCAGGGCGCGGTAGTTGTGGCCGATGGAAATATACAGGAAGGTCAGGTTCGGATTGATCGCCAGCGCCTGCTGGTATTCTTCGATGGCCTGGTTGCGATACTTGATCGATTCAAGGTAATAAGCGTAAACCCGGTGAACATCCATCACCTGCGGGCCGAGCTGAAGGGCGGGCAGAATATTCTGTTCGGCCTGGGTCCACTTCAATTCATCTACCAGGATCTCTGCATAGAAGGCCAGGGCCAGCGGATTCTTGCCGTCCAACTGGATGGCCTGTAATGCCTCCTGGTCGGCCTGGATAATCAGCTGGGCGGCGGTTTTGCCGTCGGTGCGCAAGGCATCCAGGTTGGGGTCGGCATTCCAGTCCAGCACGAAGGCGCGGATGGCAAGTACGTTGCTGTCATCGGGCGCAACCGCTTTGGCCTGGTCGGCGGATTGCTGCGCCTCGATCAGGCGGGCCAGACGGTCGGTATCATTGGAAAGCAAACGGGAGGAATAGGCCTGGATGCGCGCCAGTTCCGCCAGCCCTTCAGCATTATTCGGATCCACCTTGGCAGCTTCCTGGTAGGCTGAGATGGCAGCCGGCAGATCGCCGGCCTCAAACGAGGCCTGCCCTTCCAATACCCAGGAGCTGGCGAGGCGCGTCGAAGTGGGGGTGGGGTCAAAAGGGTTGGGCATCTGCTTGGTACGCAACTGGAATATAAGCCAGCTCCCGGCCAGGATGAACATAGCCAGGAAGAACAGGCGGTACAGGTTCGAACTCCGGCGCTGATAGAACAGGGCGCGGCGACGGGTGACTTTCATGGGGTGGGGGTGGTAGCAGTAGTCGCCGAAGGCTGCGCGGAGGGCGTCCCCGCGCTCTGTGCACAAAGCTGCTGGACATAGTTTGCATTGTAGACAGCATCTGCATCATTCGGGACATTGGTCAAAATCATTTTTACAACCGGGACGGTATCGGCACAGCGGTTGCTCTGCTCCAGGAGAATGGCATACACATAAAAGTATTGAGCGATGCGTGGGTCGTCACCGGTGAGTGGCTGCGGCAGGATGGTCTGACCGTCATCCGCCTGCCCACCGTTGACCGCCAGGGAAAGCTGGATCAACGCATCCGGCAGGTCTATGCTCTTGTAAAGCATGTAGCCCCAGTTGCCACGCAAATAAGGATCGGTGGGAGCGTTTGAAACCGCGCTCTCGGCGTACTGGGCAGCCTTGCCATATTCGCCGATGGAAGCTTCAGCGCGCGAACTATACAGGTAGGGCCGGATATCGGAGGGATTATACGTATTGGCGAGCGTGTATTGCTCAACCGCCTTGTCGATCACGCCCAGCCCTTTATAGACAACGCCCAGTTCCAGGTGGATTTCAGAAATATTCGGGTTAACCTGGATGGCATTCAGGTATTCCGGGATAGCCTGTTCACCATTGCCGGTGAGCTGCAGGATATAGGCGCGTGCCCAATGCGCTTCCAGACTGTTGGGGGCCAATGTGACCGCGGCCTGGGAGGACTCAATGGCCACCGTGATCGGGTCAACATAGGGGCCGGCGTTATTCTCATACATTTTGCCATACAGGAAAGCCTTGTATGCCTGGATGATCCCGTTGTTGGGGTCCAACTTCAGGG
>CAIKOL010000109.1 GCA_903829085.1 uncultured Anaerolineales bacterium
AATCCGGTCGGCGGAGGTGGTCAGCCAGAGGGAAATTCCGGCGTCGCCGGCCAGGGTGAACGTGAACAACAGGCCGACCGCCCGCTCGTTCAGTCCAACCTCGATCAGGTAGAAAGCCAGGATGACCGAGAGGAAGCCATAAGCAAACAGGCGGATGCTGCGGGTGGTAAAGAGGATGGGAACGTCGCGACCGGGCATGGCTTAAGTATAGCTGAAAAATCCTCCCAGATTTTACGGACCGAGGTTCTCCTTGCTCAAATGTCTGGACGGAGCGCAAATATCCTGGAGAAGGGTAATAAGCTGCCCCTGGAATTCCGCTCCCCCGTTTATTGAGAAGTTACAATTAAAGGGTAAAATGAAACGCGCCGTGCCCACGCCAAGAGTGCATTGCGAATCGTATGCGATCTGATCGCCGGTATCCAATCCTGCTTGACCCTTGCATGGATTTCAATAATCCCAGGAGGCAGAAATGAGTGAAAAGAAATTCGTACCCGCTTGGACCAATACCCCGCCCCTGCCCGGCTCGTACCGGTCGATCGTCAAAGAGGGCAGGCAGGACCAGATCGACGTGCCATCCAACAAATATTTTTGGCAACTTCAAAAAGACCTGAAGCTGGAGGATGATTTTTTCAAGAACAAGCAGGATGGAAACCAGCCCCTGGGCCCCGTCCCTCCATCCAGGATCGATGCAGACGTTCTACGGCAGCTTGCTGATATCGCAGGTGAAGAAAATATCCAGGTGGACGATTACCACCGGGTGCAATACAGCTACGGAAAACTAGCCGAGGAAATGGTCAGCCTGAAACGGGGCGTCTTGCACGAGGTCACCGGGGCAGCTGTCCACCCGCGCGATAAGTTCGATGTGCAGCGGATCGTGACGCTATGCAACGAAAAAAAGGTCCCGATCTACGTTTATGGTGGGGGCTCGAGCGTCAACAAGGGATTCCTGCCGCAAAAGGAGGGTATCACGCTCGTGCTCAACACTCACATGAACAAAGTGCTGGAAGTCAACGAGCTGAACCATACCTGCCGGGTGCAGGCAGGCTGCATGGGGCCGCAATTAGAAGAGGCGCTCAACAACGCGCCGGAACAGTTCCACACCGTGCACCGGTTCACCAACGGGCATTTCCCGCAGTCCTTTGAACTGTCCAGCGTGGGCGGCTGGGTGCTGACCGTGGGCAGCGGGCAGGCCTCAACTTACTATGGCGAGCCAGCCAACCTGGTGCTGAGCATGGAAATGGTCACCCCGCACGGGATCATCAATACCAGCGATTATCCCAGCACAGCCACCGGTCCGCGCGTGATGGACATGTTGAAGGGCAGCGAAGGCGTCTTCGGCGTGCTGGTGGAATTGACCGTCAAGGTTTTCCGTTACATGCCTGAGAACCGCAAGCATTTCGGCTACATTTTCCCGGATTTTGACCGGGCGGTCAGTGCGGGGCGCGAGGTCTGCCAGGGACAGTTCGGCCTACCGGCCATCTTC
The DNA here is from genome assembly GCA_903829085.1 of uncultured Anaerolineales bacterium. Classification (GTDB taxonomy): domain Bacteria; phylum Chloroflexota; class Anaerolineae; order Anaerolineales; family Villigracilaceae; genus UBA877. The sequence continues at coordinate 1,484 of CAIKOL010000109.1, forward strand.
CGCATCTCGGATTCCTTCGAAACCGACAATGCATTTCAGATGTACCCACAGTCGCCTGTTGTAGAATGGGCGCTGGAGAATATCCTGGGATATAAACCCGGCAAGCGCTGTGTCTGCCTGGGCACGGTCGAGGGTGAGAGCGACTTCACGAAACTGGTGCAGAAAAAGATCGCCCACATCGCCCGTAAGCACGGCGGCTTTCCCACGGGCGGCGGACCGGCCAAGTCCTGGGAAAAGGATCGCTACACCTCCTTCCTGATCAGCGAGGCGATCTCGGATTACGATGTCATCATGGATACGGTCGAGACACCGGTCAAATGGGACAATATCCATACCATCCACGACTCGGTCATGGCTTACGCCCACTCGGTGCCCGGCACCACCTGCTTCGGCCACATGTCGCATTTCTATCCCTATGGAAGCAACCTGTATTTCATCTTCGGTGTTAAGGGAAACGTTCAGGATTATGTCAATTACCGCACCGGGCTGGTGGACGCGATGGTCAAGGCGGGTGGATCGCCCAGCCACCACCACGGTGTGGGTAGATTGATGCATCCCTGGATCGAGAGATTCCTAGGAAAAGAGGAAATGGATGTACTGCGGGCATTGAAACGTCATTTCGACCCGAACAACATCATGAATCCCGGCTACCAGTTGGGCCTGGATGTCCCCGAAGATTTGAAGAGGTGACGCCTGTCGGATAGACCCGATACAGACGGCCTGATCCTGTATTTGATGACGGCACGCACACCCCCACTCCTCCCCCACTTATTGACAAGATACAAAAGAAGCTGCCTTTTCAGGCAGCTTCAAGTTTTGAGCCGGGTTACAGTCCCATGTGCTCCGGTTCGTTTTTCAAACTAACCATGGGTCGTTTCACCAAGCGTTACCGTCACCTGCTGGCTCTTCCCGTTCCGGTTGAAGGTGACGATCACCTGATCACCAGGTTTGAAATTGAACAGGGTGTTGATGAAGGAATGGGTGACATCCAGGTTGATCCCGCCGATACCGGTGATAATGTCACCGGTCTGAAGACCAGCCTGGCTGGCAGGACTCTTGGCCGAGACGCTGGTCACATACGCACCGTATTGCACCGGCAAGTTATAGGCACTGGCGATATCCGGCGTGATGGGTTGGAAATTGACACCCATGAACGGGCGGGAGATGTAGCCATTTTGAATGATCTGGTCGGCAACTGCGGAGGCGGTATTGATCGGGATGGCAAACCCCAGACCTTCCGCCACGGTACCTGTCCCGCTATTTCTTACGATCAGGGTGTTGATGGCAATCACCTCGCCTGCCAGGTCCACCAGCGGACCACCTGAGTTGCCCTGGTTGATGGCCGCGTCTGTCTGGATCAGGCCATCAATCGTATACCCGTTGCCGGTGTCAATGGAGCGCCCAGTGGCGCTGACCACACCCACCGTCACAGTATTCTTGAAGTCACCCAACGGGGAACCAATGGCAATGACCGTTTCACCGGGATTCAGAACATCCGAGTTACCCAGGGTCGCCACGGCGGGTACCTTCCCATCTGTTTTTAGGACAGCAATGTCGGAATACATGTCGGCGCCCACGATCTTTGCCGTCTCCTGGGTTCCATCCGACAGGATGATGGTCGGGTCAGTAGTCATCCCCTCAATGACGTGGTTATTGGTCAGGATGTAGCCTTTATCCGAGATGAATACGCCACTGCCGCTGACTGTCGCGGTGCCGGTTGGGCCGAATTGCGTCATCTGGCTGGGGATGGTGCCTGTGACTGTCACCACGGCCGGGCCGACTTTCTTTACAGCCTGTGTAATGGTTGTTTCGATGTCAGTAGTGTTGATGGTGAGTACCTGCTGTGGGGAAGTGTTGCTGGCCTGCACGACCTGGGCTGCCGGAGCGGAGGCAACTACGCTGGACGACTGGTTCTGGCTTACGGTCCGGTATACAACCACCCCCCCTACGGCTGCACCCGAAAGAGCCGCCACACCAGCAAGCACAACGACTAGCAACATATAAACGATTCGATTCTTGGTCATTGAGACCTCCTTGTTATACACTGTTGGAAATTCTTTTTGCTTTACCTCCTTATTCTAAAGCTGCAAGATGAAACGAACATGAAGACAAGGCTTTCATAAAGTAAGAAAGCCAGGTTGTCCCCCACTTTGTGAAAAGCGTGAACCTGAAAATAGGTTCTACTGCTGCTTGCATAAATAACTGAATTGAAAATGCCATAAAGCAGTGGAATATAGCCGGCATAAGTTCAATTATTTACGCAGTACTCTGTCATTCCCCCGACCACCAAACTATTGGTGTGTTGCAAACATCACTTCGAATGTGGTCCCAACGCCCAGCGTGCTTTCCACGTGCACCTGTCCCCCGTGCACCTGCGCGATCCATTGAACGATGGAAAGGCCCAGCCCGCTGCCGCTGGGCGCCTGGGGATCGGATTCCGTCCCATCGTCGCGGCTGCGTGCCTTGTCCACACGGTAGAAACGGTCGAACAAATGCGGGAGGTGTTCGGGCGCGATCCCCGGGCCCGTGTCTGAAACCCTGACCCAGACACTCCCCCCGGCTGTGCCTGTTTCCACACCTACCCGCCTGTTTTCGCCGGTCGTATATTTAATCGCATTTTCAACCAGGTTGCTGAGCATCTGGAGCAGGTACTGCTGGTCCCCGGGAATAATGGTCTCGGGCAGGCTGCCAGCTTCCAGCGTTACCCCGTTGCGGGTCGCCAGAGGGGTCAACCGTTCCACGGTCTCCACCACCACGTCGCTCAGGTCCAGCGGTATTTTCTCCACGGCGGTTTGCCCGGCATCCATACGGGCGAGCATCAGCAGGTCGTTGACCAGACTGGTCATGAAGTTGTTCTCAGAATGGATGATGTTGAGCGCATGTTGATACTCTTGCGGCGAGCGGCGCGCGGCGATGGCACGGCTGGTTTCCAGATTAACGATGGTGAGCGGGGTGCGCAGTTCATGACTGGCATCCGCCACGAACTGGCGCTGGCGTTCAAAGGCCGCCTGCAGGCGCGCCAACATGGCATCAAATGTGTTTGCCAGTTCCCCCAATTCATCTTTGCTCTTCATATTCAAACGGCGGCTCAGGTCGGTTTCGCCAATGGTGCGCGCCGCCTGGGTGATGGTCTTCACGGGCCGCATGGCACGGTCTGCCAGCCAGAAACCACCCGCCAGGGCGATCGCCAGGGTGAGCAAGCTGCCGCCTGCCAGGGTGAGGAGGAAACGGCGTACGACGGCGTTCGGATCAAGGATGCCGCCGAAAATCAACAGGAAATTTATCCCCAACTGACCCTGCACCGGGATGATGACGAAAGCGTAGGACTGGGAATTCGGACTGGTCCAGTAGATGGCTGACGACTCGGTTGTGCGCGGGGTGGATTGCAGCCCGGCGGATACGACCTGAATGATCTGCTGGGCGGTAATGGGTCCCTGGTTGGCAATAATCTCTCCCGCGGGACTCAGGAGAACAAATGCGTCTGTATCACGCAGCAGGCCAGTCGGGATCGAAAATTGCCCGCTTCCCTGGCGCAGCGCAGATTGCACATTCTCTGACAGGCCCGTCACCCTGCGGTCCAGTTCATGGATGGCCTCCTCCTGCAGGCTGCGCGATTGGGTATAAAAAAGAAAAGCGCTGAATGCAAACAGGATCACTGCCAGGATGGCTGTGAACCACAAAACAAGGCGGAAGCGAATGCTGTGCAAGAGCACCCCAAACCGTTCCCTAAAAACCGTAAATTTAACCGGCTTCATTTCTCCTCCGGCACGCGCAGGCGGTAACCAGCGCCACGCATGGTTTCGAGCAATTTGACATCACTGGGGTCGTCGATCTTGGAGCGTAAACGCCGGATGTATACGTCCACCACGTTGGAGGCAATCACGTGGTCATAACTCCATAAGTGTTCCTCCGCCATCTCGCGGGTAATCAGGCGATTGGGATGGCGCATCAGGTATTCGAGCAGGGAGAATTCCTTGGCAGTCAGTTCGATCTGCCGGTCGCCACGCCGGACGGAATGAGAGGCCGGATCGAGCACCAGGTCCGCGGCCTGGAGTGTGCCCGCTTTGCTGGGCGATTCGCGCCGCAGGAGGGCGCGGATGCGAGCGCGCAGTTCGTCCACCTCAAAGGGTTTGACCAGGTAATCGTCAGCGCCGCTGTCCAGCCCGCGCACGCGGTCATCGAGTGCATCACGCGCCGTCAACATCAAGATGGGGGTACTGATGTGCCGGTTACGCAATTCCTTGCAGACTTCCAGACCATCCTTGCCGGGCAGCATGATATCCAGGATGATGACGTCATAACTGGAAATCAGCCCCATTTCTTCGCCATCCAGGCCGTCATAGGCTGTATCCAGCGCATACCCATCCTCTTCCAGGGTTTTGCAAAGTGCGTCGCTCAGGCGGCGGTTATCTTCGACCAGCAGAATGCGCATCGTGTTTCTCCGTGCAGTTTAAATTACAGCTTAAGCAAATTGTAGCACGCAAATATGACATAGGGATGAAGGAAGAGCAGATGGGCAACTCTGAGTTCCAAAGCCCCAATATTTTATTTACCGCGAAGAAGAGGAAGAGCGCAAAGCAGAAAGAGGGGAAAGGGAAGGAAAATAAAAAGAGAAAGCCGAAAGGGCATGAAAAAGATATTCTCCGTAATTATGACAATTCATCTGGCATTCATCTTTGTTCTGTATACTCGCTCCAATCTACTTGAGGAGAACAATCCATGCGAAAACAACTTCTAGCCTTATTTTCCGCCCTGCTGATCACCGGTCTGATCGCCATGTCCATGGTTGTGATCGGCGCCAATGCCATGAGCAACCAGACTGGTACGGTAGTATCAAATTCCCCTGCCACAACTGCCGCGGCGGGTTCAACGACTTCCTCTTCCGACCAAGCGATGATCGCCCAATTGCAGGCGCAGGTGGCTCAATACCAGACCCGCGACCAGCAGTATCAGGCCGCGCTTGCAAGCGATAATCAACAATTGGCGCAGGACTCTTCCGAGATCCAGATGATCCAGCAATTACTGGCTTATCTGCAGCAACATGGTCTGATCTCGATCAATAACCAGGGCCAGATCACCGTAAACGGTCGTTAGGAGCTTCTCATGAAAATCATAAAAACGGCACTCCGTTACTGGTTTGCCATTATCAGCGTATTAAGTTTCCTGGTTGGATGGGGGATGCTGGCTCATTCTCTCAAACCGATCCAGCCTGTGCAGACGACGACGAGTACCATCTCGCTGCCAGCGTTGCCTTCCATCCAGGCCTATAACAGCGGAAACAATTCCGGGAGCGGGTTGAATTTGTCCGCTAACAATAACCAGTCAACCAATAACTTTCCGATCCTGCGCTCTGGCGGTTCCTAGGGCATGAAAACCTCTTTTTTCCGCTGCATGAATACGGATATTTTGCTGGTGGCGGATGGATTCCCTATCCGTATTGCGGAAGGATTTAAAGAAGCGCAAGAGTTCATTCAAGCCAGTGAAGGCCGTTTCAGCCGGTTCTTAGAGGAAAGCGAACTGTCTGAACTAAATCGTTGCTCCGGGAAGCCGTTTCAAGCCTCCCCTGACCTGTTCTCGGTGGTTGTCCTGGCGCAAAAGTTCTTCCACCAGACCCGGGGCCTGTTCGACCCCTCCATCCTGCCGGATCTGCGCCGGGTTGGCTATGACCGCAGCATGGATCTGCTCAGACAGGAAGGCGCAGATCCATTGCTCGAATCCCTGCTGGCAGAAAGACATCCTTCCTTCAGCGAGATGGAACTGGATGAGAGGCGCGGCATGATCCTGCTCCCAGCCGGGATGTGCCTGGACCTGGGCGGGATCGCAAAGGGCTGGATCGCCGAGCAAGCCGCCCTGCTGCTCTCCGAATACACTTCCGCCTGTGCGGTCAATGCGGGCGGGGATATGTTCATGGTGGGGCTTCCGAACGGAGAGAATTACTGGTCAGTTGGAATTGAAGATCCTCTCCAGCCGGTGGTTGATCTGACCACCCTCAAGGTGGATCCAGGGGCGGTTGCCACTTCTGCGGTGACGAAACGTGTCTGGAAGCAGGGTGACAAACAACGCCACCATCTCATTGACCCGAGGACGCGCGAACCGGCAGTAACCGACTGGCTCAGCGTGACAGTCATTGCGACCCACACTTATGAGGCCGAAGTTTTTGCCAAGGCCCTGTTGATCGGCGGGCCGCAGGAATGCGAAGAAATAGCCCACAAAAGCAGCACCCGGTTTTCTTACCTGGCAGTCGACCGGGATCGGAAGATCTGGGGAACCCAAAATAGCCTGGAGTATATCTATGTCAATTGAACTTCAAAAACCAGTCAAACGGACCCAACCCATCTCTCCCTGGCGGGGAATTATCAGCGTATTTGCCACCCTGTTCATATTGCTGCTAATCTTATTTGGCGCCCTTTTCTCGCTAACCCCCACCGGACAGTCGGCAGGCAACTGGTTGAATTGGTTTTTTGCCTTGGATAGCATCCAGCTGTGGTGGTATGTGACGCGTGCCAGCGGGATCATTGCTTACCTGCTATTATGGTTATCCATGCTGCTGGGATTGGGAGTCACGAGCAAATTCTTCGACCGCCTGCTCGACCGCGTTTTCACCTACGACTTCCACCAATTCATTTCGCTGCTCTCCATCGCCTTTGTGGTCTTGCATGTGGCGGTGCTGATGGTTGACCGATACATGCCTTATTCGATCTGGCAAATCCTGGTCCCGTTCATTTCCCCCTACCGCCCCTTCTGGGTGGGGGTGGGCGTAATCGGTTTTTACCTCACCCTGCTAGTCACGGTGACGTTCTACCTTCGCAAGCGGATCGGGATGCACGCCTTCCGGGTGATCCATGTGCTGAGCCTGGTTGGGTACGTGGGTGCCACGCTGCACGGGATTTACGCCGGCACCGACTCCCCGCTGCCAGCCATGCAGTTCCTTTATAAAGGCACGGCCCTGGCGGTCATCTTCCTGACCGTCTTCTGGCTGGTGCTGCTGGCCCTGCGGAAGCTGGAAGCGCGCCAGGCAGCCTTGGAAGCTGCCAGGTTGAACCGCCGCCGGCACGCCCCGGCCAGGTACTAACCGCGTTCAACTTTCAGGAAAAAGAAAGGAGCTACCAGGAATGGCAGCTCCTTTCTTTTATCAGTGGGGGAGTTAGAGAAAACCTTCACAATCTCTAAACAACTTACTAACCAGCTCATAACACCTGCTTGCTACACTGTGACAAATAAATACAGTCCTTTGGCATTCCCATTACGAGGGAATCCCAGAGCACCAATACTCTTGAACTCAGCGAGGTGAAATGATGACATCCATAGCAACAAGCTCTACTGAAAAACCGCGTAACCTGGTTTCCCGACTCTCAAGGAACATGGAAAGAACGCGTCTGAAAATCCCTGTAATTTCGCACATCTCCGGCAAGGTCTTCTGGATCGCACTACTGGTGGTTGTTGTCGCCGGCAGCAGCGCGGGAGTCTATGCGGCGGTCACCCCGGCGACGGCCACCGCCACCACGAGCGCAGCGGCACTCCAGACAGCCACTGCCCGCACGGGAGATCTGATCCTGCGCGCCAGCGGAACCGGGTACCTGGTGGCGGCTTCCGAATCATCGGTTGGCTTCACCACCAGTGGAAAATTGGTCAGCCTGGCAGTCAAACTGGGCGACACGGTGGAAGCCGGGCAATTGCTGGCTGAATTGGATGACACAGCGCAGCAACTAGCCCTGGCAACCGCCCAACAATCCTTGCGCGAAATGACCTCGGCAAGCGCCATTGCGTCCGCCCAGGCGGCAGTCGCGGCAGATGAAAAAGCTCTTACCAGCGCCCAGATCGCCAGGGCCAACCTGGACGTTCACAACCAGGCTACCATTGCCAATGCCTATGCTGCCGTGGTAATGGCACAGAGTAATTTGGATAATGCCAAAAGTAATTACGAGTCCGTAGGCCTGCCGGATGATGACCCGCGCAAGGCTCAATCCTACCAGGCACTATACGATGCTCAACAGAAGTATGACAGTGCGGTCTATCTTTATAACGCCTATTCCGGGCATTCAAGCCAGGCAACGATCGACGCGGCGGATGCCGCGGTGGCGCTGGCAACCGCAAACCTGTCCGAAGCCAGGAATTACCTGGTTGCTTTGACCGGCGGGGATGTGCCCGCAGATGCCACCGGTACAGCCCTGGCGCAGTTGGCCCAGGCCAAATTAAATATCCAAACCGCCCAGTTGAATCTGGACAATACCAAGCTCTACGCGCCGATTTCGGGCCTGGTCATGACCCTGAATGCCAAGGTCGGCGATACGGTGCAGGGTACGATCATGACCATTGACGATTTGAGCAAGGCCAACATCCAATTCTATATGGACGCGAGTGATTGGAGCAATGTCAAGCTAGGTTACGCAGTGGATGTCAGCTTTGATTCCCTACCCAACCAGACTTTTACCGGCACAGTGACGGAAGTCATGCCAGGCCTGGTTTCAGTGCAGGGATCATCCATGGTAGAAGGCACCGCGTTGCTCGATAATTCGGTGGCTGATATTGGCCTGCCAGTGGGTGTGGACGCGGCCATTGATGTGATCTCCGGGCAGGCTCTGAATGCCACCCTGGTACCGATCGAGGCTTTGCACCAATTGCCGGATGGCACTTACACGGTTTTCGTGATGAAAAATGGCACTCCAACCCTGACGACGGTGGAAGTGGGCCTGCAGAGCGATACCTTTGCCGTGATCAGCTCGGGTGTGTCGGTTGGCGACGTGGTTACAACCGGGATCGTGGAGACCTCAAAATGACAGCAGCTCGTACGATCATTGAAACCATTGATCTGACCAAGATTTACGGGATGGATGGCGTCAGCGTGTCTGCCCTGGATGGCGTCAGCCTGCGGATCGAATCAGGTGAATTTGTAGCCATCATGGGGCCGTCAGGCTCCGGTAAAAGCACGTTGATGAATATTCTGGGTTGCCTGGCGCGTCCCACTTCCGGCAAGTACATCCTGGATGGGGAGGATGTGAGCGACCTGGACAAGATCCAGTTGGCTGCCATTCGCAACCTCAAGCTTGGCTATGTATTCCAGTCCTATAACCTTTTATCACGCACAACCGCCTTACGAAATGTGATGCTGCCCCTGCTCTATGACCGCACACGCAAGTACCCGGCGGACAAATGGCAGGCGATCGGGGAAAAAATTCTCGATTCGGTTGGCCTGGGAGACCGCATGAACCACCAGCCGCAGGAACTCTCCGGAGGCCAGCAGCAGCGCGTGGCCATCGCCCGGGCGTTGATCAACAACCCGGTGGTGATCATTGCCGATGAACCGACCGGCAACCTGGACAGCCGTTCAGGGGAAGAGATCATGGGGGTACTGGATACTTTCCACAAACAGGGCGTGACCATCGTAATCGTTACGCATGACCCGATCGTGGCCGCCCACACGGAACGGACCATCCATTTGAGGGACGGGCACATCGACACCATTATTCATAATGGGAAAACGCAGCCCGCCAATAAGAAGGAGGCTGAATATGCAGCCATCTGAAGTACTTCGGATCGCCCTGGAAGCAATCGGCAAGAACAAGGTGCGCTCGCTGCTGACCATGCTGGGCATCATCATTGGGGTGGCGGCGGTGATCGTGATGATCGCCATCAGCGCAGGCACCGAAGCGACGATCAGCGACCAGATCACCAGCCTGGGTTCGAACCTCATCTATATATCGTCAGGTTTCAGCCAGGCCGGGCCGGGTATGGCAAGCTCCGGTGGGCTGATCTATGACGATGCAACCGCCATCGAAGGCCAGATCTCCGGTGTAAAAGGTGTGGTGGTGGAGCAGGACGCGTCTGAAACGATCAAGGCCGGGAGTGTCTCCCTGGATTCCATTTCGGTGACCGGCACCTCGCCCGACTTCCTGGATGTACGCAACCTGACCGTGGCAGAGGGGCGCTTTTATACTGCCGATGATGTGACAAATAAGAAAAAAGTGGCGGTGCTGGGCTATGACCTGGCGACGGAACTTTTCGGAACGACGGACCCCATCGGCCAGAGCATGCTGGTCAGTTCAACCCGCCTGACCGTGATCGGCGTAATGGCCGAAAAAGGGACCGTGGGAGAAGTGGACTATGATGCCCGCCTGTACGCGCCCATCTCGGTGGTGCTGCAAAAATTCGCCCAAACCCCCTTTTCCCGGATCGTGGGGGACCAGATCCGGATGATCTTTGTGCAGGTGGACGGCACAGTACCCATGAGCGATGTGATCCTGCAAACCCAGATATTGCTTGCCAAGCGCCACGGCGTTTCGCTGGACAACCTCGACTTTACGGTGACGACCCAGCAGGACATCATCGCCACGCAGGAATCGACCACCTCGGCTTTCCGATCGCTGCTGGCATGGGTGGCGGGTGTCTCGTTGATCGTGGGAGGCATCGGCATCATGAACATCATGCTGGTCAGCGTGACCGAACGGACGCGGGAGATCGGGATCCGACAATCGATCGGTGCGACACCGGCTGATATCCGCTGGCAGTTCCTGACCGAGGCGCTGTTGATGAGCCTGTTCGGCGGTTTGATCGGCGCCGGGGTGGGGATCGGCGGCTCCTGGCTCTTCGGCATCATGAGCAGCATGCGCACAGTGATCGTACCCAGTTCGATCCTGCTGGCATTCGGTTCGGCGGCTGCCGTGGGTGCGTTCTTCGGCTTTTACCCTGCCAACCGGGCGGCCCAGCTGGATCCAATCGATGCCTTGCGACACGAATAAACTTTACTTATGAAGAAAGGAAAATGAAATGAAGAAAGCACTATTACTCATTCCAGTGTTAGCCCTGCTGTTTACGCTGGCGGCTTGCAGCAAGACAACCAGCCAGACCAGCCAGACAGGGACTTCAACCTCCCTGTCCACAGCCACGGAACTGCTGGTGGGCACGTTCAAACTGGAGGATACCGACCTGGCAGTAACCGCCGACCAGGCCAAGCAGTTGCTGCCGCTCTGGCAGATGCTGCAATCCCTATCCACCAGCAGCACGGCTGCAACGGAAGAAATGCAGGCGTTGGTTGATCAGATCAAGGGCGTGATGACTGCGGAGCAGATGGCTTCGATCACGACGATGAACCTGACCCAGCAAGACATGCTGACCTTGATGACCCAGAACGCACCGGCTTCCAACGCAACGGGCGCGGCATCCACGCCCATGGCATTGAACGGCTTGCCCGGCAGCGGAGCACCTTCGGGTGGGACGATGCCGTCAGGCGGCGCGGCGCCATCGGGAGGGGGCGCTCCTGCAGGTGGAATGCCGTCCGGGGGGGCAGCCCCGTCCGGCGGGTTCCCATCCGGTGGAACTGACCCGGGTGCAGCGGGTGGAACGACCGGCATGACCACCACCCCGCAGGCGATCAGGTCGAACGGAATGGCAGACCAGCTTCCGTCACCTATACTGAACGCATTGATCCAATTGCTCCAAAAGAAAGTTCAATCATAAGCTGCGGCGCTGAAAAGCGAAAATTACATGATATAGAATCCTGGGTGGTGCGGGAGGCTAAATTGGCACCTGCACCACCCAGGTACCTTTCCATGTTCCCAGTCAATGGATTTTGGGGAGGACGGGTGGGGGTGAACTACAATTTTGTGAATTGTATGACAATCCCCTTTTTATTTTGTGGAAGCAGTGGTATAGTTGTCAGACAACCTGGAGCAGTCAAATAGTCAGATAGTCTAAGAGACGATGAGCACACTTCTGGTAAAGAACGCCTCGGTTCTTGTCAGCATGGATGACCGCCAGCGGGAGATTCCCGAGGGTGGTCTTTTTGTGCGGGATGGGTTGATCGAGCAGGTGGGAGTAAGCAGCGAACTACCCCAGACGGCGGACGAGGTGCTGGACCTGAAGGGTGCGCTGCTGCTGCCGGGGCTGGTGAATACGCACCACCATTTCTACCAGACGCTAACGCGGGCCGTGCCAGCCGCACAGGATGCCAACCTGTTCCACTGGCTGAAGACTCTGTATCCCATCTGGGGGCGCATGACGCCCGAGGATATCTTCATTTCGACCCAGACGGCGCTGGCGGAACTGGCGCTCTCCGGTTGCACCACGGCAGCCGACCACCTGTACCTCTTTCCCAACGGAGCGCGCCTGGACGATGAAATTGCAGCGGCGCAAGAGATGGGGATGCGCCTGCAAGCTAGCCGCGGCTCGATGAGCCTGGGTGAATCGAAGGGCGGGCTGCCGCCGGACGGGGTGGTGGACACGGAGGAGAATATCCTGCGCGACAGCCAGCGCCTGATCCAACGATATCACGACCCGAAGGCGGGGGCGTTCGTGCAGATCGTGCTGGCGCCGTGTTCACCTTTCTCGGTGACGGGCGAGCTGATGAAGCAGTCGGCGGCGCTGGCGCGTGAAAGCGGGGTGCACCTGCACACGCATTTGGCTGAGACAGAGGACGAGCAGGAGTTCTGCCTGCAGAAGTTTGGTTACCGCCCGGTGCCGTACATGCAGTCGGTGGACTGGGTGGGGGAGGATGTGTGGTTCGCCCATGCAGTGTACGCCAACGAGCAGGAAGTACAGACCTTTGCGCGGACCGGCTGTGGAGTGGCGCACTGTCCCAGCTCGAACATGCGCCTGGCTTCGGGGATCGCGCCGGTGAAGGAGTACCTGGCGGCGGGGGTGAAGGTGGGCCTGGGCGTGGATGGTTCGGCTTCCAACGACAGCTCGCACATGCTGGGCGAGGTGCGCCAGGCGATGCTGCTGGCGAGGTTGAAAGAAGGGATCACAGGATTCTCGCGATCGGACGACCCTGGTCGCAAGTTGATGACTGCCCGGGAAGCCCTGCGGCTGGCAACGCGCGGCGGGGCGGCGGTGCTGGGGCGCAGCGATATCGGCAGCCTGGAGGTAGGGAAGTGCGCGGATTTCTGTGCGATCGACCTCAACCGGCTGGACTACGCTGGGGCGCTGCACGACCCGGTGGCGGCGGCGGTGTTCTGCCACCCGGTGCGGGTGGATACCACATATGTCGGCGGGAAGCCGGTGGTGCGCGAGGGACGCCTGGTGCCGGTGGACGAGGACAAGCTGGTGGAGAGGCATAACCGGGCAGCCAGACGCCTATTGAGCGGTGAATAAACGATGCGACCCACTTTCGTCATTTTTTCGGGGCTGCCTGGCACAGGCAAGAGCGCTCTGGCCGATCGACTGGCAAGAGAAATGCAGTGGCCGCTGCTACGGATCGACGATATGGCCGCCTGTATGCCGGCTGAAATAGACCGGGAACCATACGCTTTCTGGGACCAGACTATTGCTGCGCTGCTGCTGCTGGCCGAGGCCCAGTTGAAATTGGGACTCAATGTGATCGCCGACTCGATCTTCATGAACCTTGAGCGTTTCCATGCCAGGGAGATCGCCCGCCAGACCGGCGCCCGCTTCCTGCCGGTGCACACCTTTGTTTCCGACGAAGCAACCTGGGAAGAGCGGGTGACCAACCGTTTCGAGGGCTCCGACCCGGCCGAAGGAATTGCATCGTGGAGACAGGTGCTGGCGCAGCGGCGAGGTTACCGCCCGTGGGAAGCTGGGACGGCTCTGTGCGTGGATGGCATGCGCCCGCTGGATGAGAATTTTGCCGTGGTGCGGTCGTGCGCATGCGACCCGGCTTTGGAGTTCCAACCGCTGGCGGAGGTGACCTTCACCCCGGGAAAGTATCACGGGTAATTATGAACGTCAAAGATGAAACGCTGCTCGAAGAATACCTTAAATTGCCCGATCGGCTGGAGGCGGCCATCGCCGGGCTGGACGAGGCCCAGTTGGACCTGACAGCCGGCAAGGGTTGGTCCATCCGAGAGTATGTGCATCACACAGTCGAGGGCGAGTTGATGTGGCAGGGCTTCCTGCGGGGCATCCTGGGCCAGGACGGGATGGAGATCCCGATCCGGTGGTATTTTGAGCTGTCCCAGGATGAGTGGGCCAGACGCTGGAAATCGGGGAAGCGGGCAGTAGGCCCAAGCCTGACTCTTTTCCGAGGCAGCACTGCCAGCCTGGTGGAACTGCTGCGCGCCGTGCCGGCCAAAGCCTGGAAGCAATCGGGGCGTGTGACCTGGCCGAAGGCGGACAAGGAAACCCGTCTGACGGTGCGGAAAATCGTCCAGATGCACCTCTACCACATGGACTGGCACACCGCCGACATCCAGGCCATCCGTAAAATTCATGGTTGTTGAGGAACTGTATGCCTTATTCCAATCCCAAGAACTTGATCGAGGTTGCCATGGGCCGCCAAGCGGCCGACCTGGTGCTGCGCAAGGGCACCTGGGTGTGCGTGCAATCCGGCGAGTTCGTGCCCGATACCGATATTGCCATCAAAGATGGAAGGATCGCCTACGTGGGACCGGACGCGAGCCACACGATCACGAAAGATACGCGGGTAATCCATGCGGAAGGCAAGTACCTGGTGCCGGGCCTGTTCGACGGCCATACCCACATTGAATCGGGCATGCTGACCGTGACCGAGTTCGTGCGGGCGGTACTGCCGCACGGCACCACCAGTATGGTGATCGACCCACACGAGATCGCGAACGTGTTTGGCTTGAAGGGGGTGAAGTTAATGGCGGACGAAGCTGCCAAACAACCGGTGCACATCTGGGTGCAGGTGCCCTCCTGCGTGCCTGCCTCGACCGAGCTGGAGACACCAGGCATGGAGATCACGCCTGAGGATGTGGCCGAGGCCATGCAGTGGGAGAATGTGATCGGCCTGGGTGAAATGATGAATTACCCCGGGGTGGCAGCCGGGGATGCAAAGATGCTGGCTGAAATGGAGACCACGCGCAAGGCCGGCAAGGTGATTGGCGGGCATTACGCCTCCCCGGATCTGGGGAAGGAGTTCCATGCGTATGCGGCCGGCGGCCCTGAAGACGACCATGAAGGCACCCGCCTGGAAGATGCGGTGGAACGCGTGCGCCAGGGGATGTGGGCCATGCTGCGCTACAGCTCGGCCTGGCATGATGTGGCGGCCCAGGTGCCGGCGATCACCAAGTTGTGCCTGGACTCGCACCGCTTCATGCTGTGCAGTGACGATTCGCACGCGGGGACGCTGGTGAACGACGGCTCGATGGACCGGGTGGTGCGACACGCCATCGCCCAGGGATTGCCCGCGATGGTGGCACTACAGATGGCCAGCCTCAACCCAGCTGAACATTATGGGGTCAGTCTCGAGGTGGGTATGATCGCTCCCGGACGCTGGGCCGACATCCTGCTGGTGGACGATCTGAAGAATTTCCGGGCCGGACTGGTGCTGGCACGCGGGCAGGTGGCTGCCGAGCGTGGCAAGCTGCTGATGGAACTGCCAAAGGTGGAGCAGCCGGAGTGGGTTAAACGGTCTATCCATCTTAAGCGCATGCTCACGGCGGATGATTTCCGCCTGCGGACTACGCTGAAGGTGGAACGGGTGACCTGTAATGTGATCGGGGTGATCGAGAACCAGGCACCGACCAAACATTTACAGCTGGTCATGCCGGTCAAGGATGGAGAGATCCAATTAACACCGGGAGTGGCAAAAGTGGCGGTCGTTGAACGACACCATCAGACCGGCAACGTGCAGGTTGGACTGGTGAGCGGCTTCGGCCTGACCGGAGAGTGCGCAATTGCCACCACTGTGGCGCACGATTGTCACCAACTGCTGGTGATCGGCACGAAGGATGCAGACATGGCGGTCGCCGTACAAAAATTGGCCGAAATCGGCGGCGGGCAGGTGGTGGTGAAAAAAGGCAAGGTGATCGGGCTGGTCGAATTGAGCATCGGGGGGTTGATGTCGACCGAGAAGGCTGACAAGGTGGCCCAAAAAGCCAATACCATCCTGGAAGGCTTCCGTCAATGCGGGTGCAGCCTCAACAACCCGAACATGCCCATGAGCCTGCTGGCGCTGGAGGCCATCCCTGAACTGCGCATCACGGACAAGGGCCTGGTGGATGTAAACCATTTGGCTTTCAGACCAGTGGTTGAAGGTCCGGCTGAATAGGAGCAAGAGATGAGTGCTTATCCATTTCGACGACTGCAAGGTGACCTGGCGGAGTTGATCCAATCGCTGCCGGCTGAGGCGCGCCTGCCGTCCGAGCCAGCCCTGGCAAAGCGGATGGGGGTGTCGCGGGCCACTTTGCGCGAGGCGATGCGTTCTTTTGAGGGCCAGGGGATGATCCGCCGACGGCAGGGGGTGGGTACCTTTGTGGCAGCCAAAGTGCCGGTGATGGACAGCGGCCTGGAGATGCTGGAGAGCCTGGAAACCATTGCCCAACGATCCGGCCTGACGGTCAGAATGGGCGAGTTACAGGTACAACAGCTCGAAGCAGACGAGGAACAGGCCGGGTTGCTGAACCTGAAGGTGGGTGACAAGCTGACGCAGGTGAGACGCATCATCTTCACCGAAGCCCGCCCGATCGCGGCCCTGGTGGACACGCTGCCAGCAGACATCCTGGCGGTTGAAGAACTCAGCTCCGGCTTCACCGGTTCTGTGCTGGACCTGTTGCTGCGGCGCGGCAACCCGAAGCTGACCCAATCGCGGACCGAAATCAAGGCCGTTGGGGCGACCTCAGAGGTGGCGCGAGCCCTGCAAGTTCAGCGCGACGATGTGCTGCTGCACTTTGCAGCGCAACTATTTTCAGAGGACGGGCGCGTGGTGGACTATTCCATCAGTTATTTCCTGCCCGGTCATTTCCGCTTTCACGTGATAAGGCAAGTCTCCAGGCACTATGGTTAAAGTACCTTCTCAAAAAACTGGGGACGGGGGCGGCTACGCCGCATGCAACACCCCCAATCCTCTCCCACATATTGAGAAGTTACTGGTTAAACGACCGTTGAAGATCGAACGTCAAATGTTGCAAGTTGCAAGGCGTAAAGCGTAGATCCAATTCGCGAGCATTGATCTACGAATCTCATTTCAAATTTTCGGAGGTGTAAAATGCGTAGTTTTGCTGGCCGGGACATCCTGTCCCTCAAAGATTTCGAAAGGCAAGAATTCTTCCATGTTTTCGATGTAGCGGCTGAACTTGAGCCGATTGCCGTCAGCCGCCGTAACAGTGACCTGCTGGCTGAAAAGACCCTGGTGACGGCTTTCTACCAGCCGTCGACCCGAACGCGCCTGGCGCACGAAGCCGCCATGCACCGCCTGGGCGGGCATGTGACCGGGTTCGCAGATGCCAAGATGACGCGTGCTGGAGACTTCTACCAGGAGTCGATCAAGGATACCGTCAAGATGCTGGAGTTCTACGGCGATGTGATCGTCATGCGCCATTTCCAGCAGGGTGCGCCGCACGAGGCAGCCAAGTGGGCCTCGATCCCGATCATTAACGGCGGCGATGGCTGGGGCGAACACCCCACCCAGATCCTGACCGACCTGTATACCGTGCTGAAGGAAAAGGGCACCATTGACGGCCTGACCTGGTTGGCGGTGGGCGACATGCGCATGCGCACGATGCATTCGCTGGGCTATGCCCTCAGCCAGTTCGATTGCCCGATCACTTTTGTTTCCCCGCCGGACATGTCCCTGACCGAAGAGTTCAAGGCCGAGCTCAAGCAGTTCAGCGTTAACTTCCGCGAGGTGGAGCATGTTGAACAGGCGATCGCCGAAGCGGACGTGATCCTGGTGGAACCGGTTGTCCAGCCGGATTACACCAAGAGTCGCGACGAACGCGCCGGAAAAGACCTGGGCCTGACCCCCGCCAATTACAAGATCACGCGCGAACTGCTGGAGACAAAGGCCAAGTCGGATGCCATTCTCCTTCATTCCCTGCCGCGCATGGACGAGGTGCCGACCGACGTGGATATCACGCGCTGGTCGCGCTACTGGCAGGAAGCCTTCAACGGCGTGGTGATTCGCATGGCTCTGCTGGCGCTGGTTTTGGGAAAAATGGAGTAAATTATGCAAACATTCTTACATGGTCGCGATATGATCGGCGACCTGGATTTCTCGAAAGAAGAAGTCGAAACCGTTTTGGATGTGGCCTTTGACCTGAAGCGCAAGCGCGCCCTGAATGAGCCGCATGCCTACCTGCGCGACAAGGTGCTGGCGATGTTGTTCTTCTTTTCATCGACCCGCACGCGCGGTTCGTTCGAAGCCGGCATGGCGCAGTTGGGCGGGCACGGAGCATTCATTGAGAGCAAGTCCACCCAGATCTCACACGGGGATACGCCCAAGGAAATTGGCGAAATCTTCGGGCGCTACTACGATGGCATTGCCATCCGTCACGTGGACTGGGGCATTGGCAATGGCTATCTCAATGCAGTGGCGAAGGCCTCACGCGTGCCGGTGCTTAACATGCAATGCGACATTTACCACCCCTTCCAGTGCCTGGCTGACTTGATGACCATTGTCGAGAAAAAAGGCCGCGACCTGCGGCGCAAGAAGATGGTGGTTTCGTGGGCCTACGCGGCCTCCTACCAGAAGCCGATGTCGGTGCCGCAATCGCTGATCCTGCAAATGCCGCGCTTTGGCATGGATGTGGTGCTGGCGCACCCGCCGGAATTCAGGTTAATGCCGGACATCATGGAACAGGCCCGGGAACAGGCGCGCAAGTTTGGGGCTGGTTTTGAGGTGACGGATGACATGGAAGCCGCTTTCAAGGATGCGGATATTGTGTATGCCAAATCCTGGGGTGCGATGGTGCACACCCAGGACACGGAGGAAGGCGCCAGGATCATCAAGAAGTACCCGCACTGGATCACCGACGAGCGCAAGATGGCGCTGGCGAAACCGGATGCCATCTATATGCACCCCCTGCCGGCGGACCGCAATATTGAGGTCACGGATGGCGTGATGGACGGGCCGCAGTCAGTGGTGTATGATGAAGCCGAAAACCGGATGCATGCCCAGAAAGCCGTAATGGCGCTGGTGATGGGATAGGTGTAGGTAAACAGGTAAACAAGTAGACAAGAAAAGAGGAAGGCAAGGAACTATGGAGGCGGTGTGAGTGAGAAACGGCTTTTATATCAATCGCCTGGAGAAAAAGGCAAGAGCGGTTTTGAAGACCTGGAATGTTATCAACTTGCCCTCGAGGTAATGAAAAATATTCACGAGTTCTCGAAGACACTGCCTCCTGATGAAAAATATGATCTATATACCCAAATCCGGCGTTCCGCCAAAGGCGTGACTGGCAATATCGGAGAAGCGTATGGTCGGTTTCATTTCCTTGACAGCCTACACTTCTACTCGATTGCTCGCGGTGAGCTCAACGAAACACTTGCCCACTTGATTGATGCACGTGTACTAAACTATATTGACCAGCCAGGTTTTGGGCTCTTTACAAAATGATTCGCCAGGCGGAGCAAGCTCTTAATGGTTTTATGGCTTACATTCGCCGTCAAAAAGCTGGAGCGCAGGAATTTGGCGATCAGGTTCCCAGGGAAGAGCGATTGCTTCCCCTGGAAGAGCGAGATGAATAATCTATTGATTTACCTGTATCCCTGTATACTTGTGTACGTGTTCTCCAGTAAATTGAATACGTATTAAAAAGGAGAAATAATGAGTCAACAAACCAGGAGAATTGCGGTGGTTGCCATCGGTGGTAATTCGCTGATCAAAGACGAGAAACATAGAAGCGTTGAGGACCAGTACCAGGCTGCCAAGGAAACTACTTTCCACATTGCCGATATGATCGAGCAGGGCTGGGATGTGGCGATCGGTCACGGCAACGGTCCACAGGTGGGTTTCATCCTGCGGCGGTCGGAAATTGCGGCGAAAGTGGAAGGCATGCACGAGGTGCCACTGGATGTGTGCGGAGCCGACAGCCAGGGCGCGATCGGGTATGCGCTGCAACAGACGCTCCAAAACGAATTGTTCAAGCGCGGGATCAAGAAGCCGGTTGCCACCGTGGTCACCCAGGTGCTGGTGGACAAGAACGACAAGGCTTTCCAAAACCCATCCAAGCCAATCGGCAGTTTCATGGATGAGACGGAGGCCAAACGCCGCCAGAAAGACCTGGGCTGGAGCGTGGTGGAAGATGCCGGGCGCGGCTGGCGGCGCGTTGTGGCTTCGCCGCTGCCGAAGGAAGTGGTTGAACTCGAGTCGGTGGAAACGCTGATCAAGGCCGGAACGGTGGTCATCACGGTTGGCGGCGGCGGCATCCCGGTGATCGACAAAGGCGTGGGCGAATACGCTGGAACAGCAGCCGTGATCGACAAGGACTTTGCCTCCAGCCTGCTGGCGCGCCTGATCAAAGCTGACCTGCTGCTCATTTCCACCGCAGTGGAGAAGGTGGCGCTCAACTTCGGCAAGCCCGACCAGAAATGGATCGACCGGATGACCCTGGCGGAGGCCAAGCAATACCTGGCCGAAGGGACGCACTTTGCCAAAGGTTCGATGGCTCCCAAGATCCAGGCTATCATCTGGTTCCTGGAGGGCGGCGGTAGCCAGGCGCTGATCACCAATCCGGAGAATATCGGGCGTGCCCTTAAAGGCGAGACCGGAACCTGGATCGTACCGTAGTTTTTTTAAGATTTGCTGGCGTGATAAAATTACAGATGTTCAGACAACACAGTTTGCAGCATTATTCTCGAAAGGAGGTGAGTGAAGGGGATCATCATTGGCATTCCTGTGCTTTATGTACTTACCATTTTCCCGGATATCCACCAAAAAATACTCTAGGAGGAGTATTCCATGCGTAAAAATATTACAACTCTCGCCTTACTGGCCATGGCGCTTGTCATGGTTCTGTCGGCATGCGGCACCCCGGCGACAACTGTTGCCCCGGCTACCGCCGTTCCAGCTACATCCGTCCCAGCGACTGCCGTCCCGCCTACCGCGGTTCCCCCCACGGTAACCCCGCAGCCCTTCATCTTTGGCATGCTGCTGGTAGGCGCCAAGAATGACAATGGCTGGAGCCAGGCCACCTACGATGGCGGCATGTATGTAGAACAGAAGATCCCCGGTTCGCAGATGCTTTATCTAGAAAATGTCTATTCCGGCTCCCCGTCCTACCCTGGACAGACAGCCTCCCAACTGGCCGACCAGCTGGTGGCGCAAGGCGCCAAGTTGATCTTCTTCAACTCGGACGATATGAAGGACGAAGCCCTTAAATTTGCGAATGCAAACCCCACCGTCTATGTGATCGGCGTCTCGGATGACTGGACCTGGAAAGATGGCCAGAATTACACTGCATCGGCCAACCAGGTTGACATCATGGCCCGCATGGAATACATGAAGATGATCGCCGGTTGCGCGGCCGCCCTGACCACCCAGACTGGCAAAATTGGCTTCCTTGGTCCATTGATCAATGCTGAAACCCGCCGCCTGGCCTCCTCGGCCTTCCTGGGCGCCCAATACTGCTGGACGAATGTGCTTGGAAAGAATGCTGCTGACCTGACCTTCACTGTCACCTGGATCGGCTTCTGGTTCAACATCCCCGGTTTTACCTCTGACCCGACACAGGTTGCAGACAACTTCTACAACACTGGTTATGATGTGGTCATCTCGGGGATTGACACCACCGAAGCCCTGGTCGAGGCCGAGAAGGCCAAGGCCGCCGGCAATCCGGTCTGGGCGCTGGCCTATGACTACCAAAGCAACTGCAACGTAGCCCCGGACATCTGCCTGGGCGTGCCGTACTTTAACTGGGGTCCTGCTTTCCTGACCACGGTCAAGACCGCCATCGATGGCACCTGGGCTGAGAACTTCCAGTGGAATAGCCCGGACTGGACCAACATCAATAACCTCGACACCAGTGCAGTTGGCTTCAACAAGGGTGCTGGCTTGAGCGCAGACAACTCCACCAAGCTGGACGCCTTCATTGCCCAGCTGGCGGGCGGACTGAACCTGTGGACCGGCCCGATCAACCTGCAGGATAAAACAGTCTATCTGACGGCTGGCACAGTCGCCACCGATCAGCAGATCTGGTACCTGCCGCAACTGCTCGAAGGGATGCAGGGCGACAGCGTTCCTGCCCAATAACCTCTGATCCAAACCCGGGGGGAAGGCAAGCCTTCCCCCCATTTCTTTATTTCGCTACGAATTGATATCTACCCGTTCAACCAGGAAAAAAACATGAAAGTTGAACTCAAGGACATACACAAGACATTCGGTGCGGTGCATGCCAATGTTGGTATCAACTTGACCATTCCGGCCGGGACCATCCAGGGAATCCTGGGGGAGAACGGAGCCGGAAAAAGCACCCTGATGAAGATATTATCCGGATTTTATGGGGCGGACCAGGGACAGATCCTGCTGGACGACCGCCCGGTCATCATTCATTCACCAGCCGACGCCATCCAGCATGGGGTCGGGATGCTGCACCAGGACCCGCTGGACTTTCCTCCACTGCGGGTCATTGACGACTTTATCCTGGGTCGCAAAGGAGGGTTATCAACCCACCAGGCGGAAGCAAGCCGGGATTTCAAACGCCTGGCGGAGCAGTTCTCTTTTTCGCTTGACCCGGAGGCTTATGTAGACACCCTGACGGTGGGCGAACGCCAGCAGTTGGAAATATTGCGCCTGATCTGGCTGGGGGCGCGCGGATTGATCTTCGATGAGCCCACCACCGGAATCAGTGCAGCACAGAAGGTGATCCTCTTTGCGGCTTTACGCCTGCTGGCTGAGCAGGGTAAGACGGTGCTATTTGTTTCTCATAAGCTGGAAGATGTGGAAGGCCTGTGCAGCAGCGTGGCAGTACTACGGCAGGGCTGCCTGGTGGGGGAGGCCAAGCCACCCTACAATACAAAAAAACTAGTCGAGATGATGTTCGGGAAGACCATCTCGGTGGGTGAACGTACGCCTTGCGGAAAGGATACCGTGACCGTCAGCCTGTCAAAACTTTCGGTTGAAGATTACCGGCTGAAGGTACGGGATGTGAACCTGGATGTGCACTGTGGGGAGGTGATCGGCCTAGCAGGCATGGAAGGCAGCGGCCAGGGCTTGTTCCTGCGGGCTGCGGGTGGGATGATGCATACGGTGGGAGGAAAGATCACGATTGACAACCGCAACCTGACCGGCAAATCCTACCAGACATTTAAAAAGCACGGAGTAGCTTTCCTGCCGGCGGCACGCCTGGAAGAGGGCCTGGTACCAAGTCTGAACCTGACCGAACATATCATCCTGGCGGAGGAACCAAAAGGATTCTTCATTAATTGGGAGAAGGGCCGCCAACTTGCGCAGGAGCGCATCAAAGCATTTGACGTGCGTGGTACCCCGGCGAACACAGTGGAATCGCTTTCCGGGGGAAACCAGCAGCGGGCCTTGCTGGCCTTGCTGCGGGACCCATTGAACCTGCTGCTGCTCGAACACCCGACTCGCGGTCTGGATATCGAATCGACCATCTACATCTGGAAGAAGCTCAAGGAGCGCTGCCAGCAGGGAACATCCATCCTGTTCATCTCATCCGACCTGGAAGAGATCCTGCAGTACAGTGA
>CAIKOL010000110.1 GCA_903829085.1 uncultured Anaerolineales bacterium
CGGACGCGGAACTGGCTGACCCAGGCTCGCAGCAGTTCACTGCCAGACATGGAGGCACTCTGGCTGGCTGCTTCCAGGAAACCTTCCATCGCCTGGGGTTCGCCCAGCGCAAACTTCAGGCGGGCGGCAGACACCTGGCTGAAGACGAGGTAGCGCAGGTATCCAGCCCATTCACACTGCTGGATGCTGGTGGTTAGAAGCTGTTCTGCCTGTTCCAATTCGTTTTGTTCGCGCAGGAGATCGCCAAGCAAGGAGTAGGCCTGAGCCACCGGAAAAAGGAGATGGTACCGTTCTTCGCTTCTTGCCAGTACTTCGTTACAGTTGACCCTGGCGTGACGCAACTGTCCCATTTTTACCCGCAGGCGTGCCAGGTCCATGCGCATGGTCAGACTGGCAGCATACTGGTCGATGACTTCAGAGATCGCCAGCGCTTCAGAATAGGCCTGGCTGGCAGCGGCAAAGTTATCCGCGTCCCGGTAGGCATCGCCGAGGGCAGCCAGAACGGAAAAACGACCCAGTTTATCATCTTTTGGCAAATGCACCAAAGCATAATTGGCGATGCGAATACCTTCATGCGGATCATCCCGGTTCACCGCTACGAAAGTGCGTAAGGCATTGATCTGCGCAAGCATCTCTCCAGTTTCTCTGGAGATACTTACCGGCCAATTTTCCGCGCCGCGATCTTCAAGTTGCAGGGCACGGAAAGCGTCGCTGATGTGAGTTTCGACCGAGTCGATATCCGTCATAAAGAAATGCGCCCAGGCATACATGAGCGGGATGCGCGGGTTGGCAAGTCTCATCTCCTGAGGCAGCGAATTCAGCCACTTAAAAAGAGTGGTTACTTCACTGCGCATGACCAGCGCCGGGGATGCCTTGACCATCAGGCTGACAGCCAGATCGTACTCCTGGGCGTCCAGCGCATGTCCTATGGCCTCGTACGTTTGGTGGGCAGCGTCATACCAGAGCGATGCCTTGTGGTGCAACCCGCGTATTTCTTCCGGCGGAAGCTGCTCAACCCGGCTTCTCAATAGATCGGCAAAAAGATGATGATACCTGTACCACTGACCCTGGGTATCCAAAGGAACGATGAACAGGTTCTCCCGTTCCAACCTTTCCAGTAATCTGCTCCCATTCTCCAGGCCCGTCACCGCATCGCACAACCCACCCGTCATTTGTTCAAGAACGGATGTTTTTAATAGGAAATTGCGTACATCTTCCGGCTGCCGGTAAAAAACCTCATCGGCAAGATAATCCAGAACATAGCGATTGCTGCCGGTGAAGGCCTGCACAAAATGGTCAATGTCATGGCGGCCGCTCATCGCCACGGCAGCCAACTGCAGACCGGCAATCCAGCCCTCGGTGCGATCTTCAATCGCAGCCAGATTCTCTGCGGATAACCCCAAACCACTCACCTGGTTGAGGAAAGTCTCCAATTCCTGCCGCGAAAAACGCAGATCCTGGGCTCGCAGTTCATTCATTTGACGGCGCGCCCGCATCCGGGCAATGGGCAGGGGCGGGTCGGAGCGCGTGGCGATCACAATGTGAATATTATCGGGGAGGTAGTCCAACGCATAGGTCATGGACTGGTGAACATCCGGGTTATGGATGACATGGTAATCATCCAGGATCAAAACAACCTTGGGATTCGTTACTGGCAGCGTAGAAAACTCATTGATCAGGGTTGCCATTGGCGACCCGATCGGCACGCCTTGCACTGCAGCCCGCGAGATTGCCTGGATCTGCTCTTCCAACCCGGTATTGAGGGTGCGCAGAGCGGCCATCACGTACGATATGAATCGGCCATGATCATTATCATCCTCATCGAGAGAGACCCAGGCTGCCTGAAGTTTTTTTTGTTTGAGCCATTCACA
>CAIKOL010000111.1 GCA_903829085.1 uncultured Anaerolineales bacterium
AGGAGATCACATGAACAAACAATCTGTTTCCAACTCCTTGCATTGGTACGATTATCTATTCCTGAATGCGAACTGGTTGGGGCTTACCCTGCGCTCACAAGTGCTGGCGGGGTTAATCATTCCCCTGCTGGTCCAGCAGTTTGTGGGAGAAGATCAGAAAGGCGCCTATTTTGGCACTATTCGTCTGTGGGGGCTGATGTCGGCTTTGCTTCTGCAGGCCCTGTTCGGCATTGTTTCCGACCATTCCCGATTTAAATGGGGGCGCCGCCGCCCATTCATCTTCATCGGCATAATGCTGGAATCTGTTCTCTTGTTGAGCATTGCCTGGGTGGCTGGATTGACTGGCATGAGCGGCTATTATGTGCTTTTTGCAATTTATATGATATCAATGGCTTCCACCAATATGTCCCAAGCGGCAACGCAGGGTTTTATACCAGATATTGTTCCACAGGAAAAGCGCGGCATTGCTTCGGGGGTGAAAACAATGCTTGAAATCCCCTTCCCGTTGATTTTATTCGGGCTGGTCATCGCACCGATGATCCAAAAGGGCAACCTGACCGGCGGGCTGATCGTGACAGTT
This sequence comes from uncultured Anaerolineales bacterium, assembly GCA_903829085.1. Classification (GTDB taxonomy): domain Bacteria; phylum Chloroflexota; class Anaerolineae; order Anaerolineales; family Villigracilaceae; genus UBA877. The sequence continues at coordinate 581 of CAIKOL010000111.1, forward strand.
CTTGGCTTATTGGTGTGCCTGGTACTTAGTATGTTTGTGCGCGAAAAACAACTTGAGACTACCTCAAACCTGGACTGGAAGCCTTTCTTTAGTCTGTTCTTGATGACGGCTGTTTTTACGATCATCATTTTGGGGCTTGGAAAACTGGTTCAATTGCTGATACTCCCTGTACAAACGATGTTCAGCGAAGCAGGTAGCCGCTGGGTATTTGGGGCGCTTGGGGTGGTCGCCATGCTGATTGCAGTGGTCGTGGGAGTATTTGCCAGTCTGCGTGTTCAGATGGGAAGGAAACTTGCAGCCGATAACCAGCCATTTACATGGTGGGTCATCAATCGCCTTGCCGCACTGGTTGCCATCAATAATATCGGCACATTCCTGCTTTACTTTATTCAGGAAAAATTCAACCTGCCCGGCAAACAGGCAGCCGGGTTGGCTGGAACTTTGCCTCTAGTCTTGGGAGTATGTGTAATTATATTCGGCTTGGTTGCAGGCTGGCTCTCTGACCGTTTCGATCGACGCTGGTTAACTTTCATCAGCGGGTTGGTGGGTGCATTTGGAGTGACTATCATAGTTCTGGGGACAACTCAAATGATGATGTACGTAGCGGCAATTTTCATTGGCATTGCCTACGCGTTATTCAATGTGGCATCTTGGGCGCTGGGTACCGATATCATCCCTGGCGAGCGCGCCGGTGAATATTTGGGCTTGCAAAACCTGGCAGGTGCAGGGGCTGGTGCCATTGGTGCGTATATTGGCGGCTCGATCGCCGATCATTCAGGTTATGTTCTGATGATGGCAATGTTCGGCGTTATGTTCCTGCTTTCTTCTGTTGCAGTCATGTTCATCCGGACTAACAAAGCACAATAAGATTTTGCATTCATAATGATGGGATGAGAACCCATCATTATGTTTTTTTTAGGAGGAGCATGCTACGGATTCAAACCAGTAGAGGGGTTGTGCATATATTCCTCAATAATATTGAGGTGTTGCATCACAGCTATTCCGACCCGTTATTGGAGATTGGCAAGGCTGACTTTCACTTTCGCTCCACGGAAGGTGGGCTGCACCGGATCAGCAATTCTGTAAACAACTGGATCCAGCTACGGGGTTGTGAGCAAATTGATGGTGGCCTGCGCCTCTTCGAAGGGGAGATATCGGTACGAATAATTGTGGATCCGGATGATGATGGTGGCTTCTCGATAAGATATGAAATGCCGCAGGGTTTCAATATTTCCCGTCTGAATGTCCCGGCAGAACGCGATGAGGCCGTTTACGGTGGAGGAGTACAGTTCAATCATCTCAATCTGCGCGGAAGAAAATTCCCGATTTGGACGAGCGAGATGGGACTGGGACGGCATCCATTGCGACCCTACACCTGGCTGGCCAATTGGATCGCTGATGCAGGTGGTGAATATTGGAATACCTATTTTCCACAGGCATCATTCCTTTCCACACGCGGTTATGGGTGTCTGCTGGATGCGGGCGGATACAGTCTGCTGGACTTTTCCTCCCCGGTATGCCATCACGTGGAAGTCATGGGCGGAGGATGCTTCCACTTTTTCACCGGGAAAGATCTGAAGGAATTGCTCATGAAGTTATCGGATCAGCTTGGGATCATGCCTGAACCTCCCCACTGGGTATTTGAGGGCGGAATCCTGGGAATCCAGGGGGGATTGCCTTATGTTCGTGAGACGGTGGACCGGATGATTGCTGCAGGATCCAAGCTAACTGGCATCTGGACTCAGGACTGGGCTGGCGTGCGCACCAATTGGCAGGGGAAGCGCCTATTCTGGAACTGGATCGTCAATGATGAACTCTACCCAAACCTGAAAGAAGAGATCCAACACTATCAGGAACAGGGCATCCGCTGGTTGACCTATGTCAACCCTTATTTAAATGTGGAAGGTGAGTATTTCAAGATTGCCAAGGACAACGGTTTTTTGATCAAGTACGATCATGGTGAGGTCCTTATCCATCATGTGGCCGGTTTCCAGATTGGCAGCGTGGACCTGACGAACAAGCAAGCCTGGCAATGGTTCAAGGAAGTCATTCTTAAGAAAAACATGCTGGACCTGGGGATCCGCGGCTGGATGGCTGATTATGCCGAGGATGTGCCCGAGCAGGCGCGATTCTTTGACGGACGTACCGGCACAGAACTCCATAATCTCTACCCGCTGCTTTGGGCTCAATTGAACCGGGAGGCTGTTGAGGAAGCCGGTCTTCAGGATGAAGTCCTGATCTTCCATCGTTCAGGTCACAGCGGGGCGACACGCAGTATGAACATGAACTGGGGCGGTGACCAGGTGGTTTACTGGAGTCGTTATGACGGCTTCCCATCCGGGGTGACCGGCGGGCTAAGCGGGTGCATGTCGGGTGTGCAGTATTACCATACCGATGCCGGTGGTTATTTCTCCTTCCGCTGGATCAAACGTTCCGAAGAATTGCTTTTACGATGGTGCGAGGCGAATGCCTTCTCGCCGGTCCTGCGTACCCACGAAGGAAACCGGCCCTGGGCTGGAGTTCAACCCTGGCAGGACGAGAAGACGCTTCGGCATTTTGCTTCCATGACTCAAATGCACGCTGCCCTGGCGCCTTACCTGAGACATGTTTCTGCACAAACCCAGCAGACCGGGATCGGGATGGTGCGACCCTTCTGCTTGACCAATCCGGGTCGCGAATGGCGTGACAAAAAGGATGCTTATTATTTAGGGGATGATCTATTGGTTTTCCCCGTTATGCGACCACATGCAAGGCATATCCGGGTCGAGATCCCAGAGGGGGAATGGAAAGGCTTATTTGACGGCAAGGAATATGGGACTGGAAAACATCAGATATCCTGCCCGATTGGAAAGCCGGTTGTTCTTTACCGGCGAAACTCTCTCTTTGTTGACTTGTTCCAAGGATTTTATACTTGACAAGGTGTATGTGATATGCAAATTGATTTATGGATTCGTTCTCAAACGCACATTGTTGAAGTGGAAATACACAGGAGAAAATGAACAAGCCAACCGTGATACACACGACTCTGATTGCCCCGTGTGGGATGAATTGTGCCCTGTGCCACGCCTATAGACCAGATAAGAGCTATATCAAAGCCTGTCCCGGTTGCCGGGCGGAGGATGACCAAAAATCCAGGTCCTGTGTCAAGTGCCGGATAAAGAACTGCGAGAAGATCGTGCAGGGCGGGATCAAGTACTGCTTCAGTTGTGCAAGTTATCCCTGTGCTTTGCTAACCCACCTGGACAAGCGCTATCGAATCCGGTATGGGATGAGCATGATCGACAACCTTGAAAGTATCAAGAGATCCGGCATCCGGCATTTCGTGCGCGCCGAAACAGATAAGTGGAAGTGTCCGCATTGCGGCAATACGATCTGCGTTCATAAACCACACTGCCTTTCGTGTGGATATTTATGGCGCGAGAGGATCAATTCCGAAAAATAGGAGCGAACGGCAAGCATGGCGATCCTCCCCCTCGAAACAAAGACGATATCAGATCATTATGACGCTTTGGCTCCAGACGGGTCCGAGATCCGGCTCTTACTGAAAACGCAAAAGGCGAGCATGGTGCATTGCACACTCCCTGAAGGCAGGGTCTCCATTCCCGTCCGCCATCAAACCGTGGAGGAACTGTGGTATTTTATTTCCGGTGAAGGGGAGGTCTGGCGGAAAAATGATCTCGAGGAGCTGGTCACACCGGTCAGAGCTGGAGTCAGTATATCGGTATCGAGGCACACTTCTTTCCATTTCCGCAATACCGGCAAAGAGCCGCTGAGTTTCATCATCGCCACCATGCCTCCCTGGCCCGGTTTTGATGAAGATACCGTCGAAAAGAACGGGAATTGGGCTGTAAAATAGTCTAATGTGGCTGGCACCGGCCTCAACGGACACTTCGCAAGCCAATCCGGTAGATGTACTTGTCATGAGTAATTGATGGACACTACTCGAAAGCACGTTCCTCATGTTTCTCGATTGGTAGTAATTTTTCTTCTTATCAGTGCTGACGCTGTCTCGAAGTTCTTGATCCAAACCAACCTGTCTCCAGGTGAAAGCATTCCACTGATTGGCAATGTCTTCCGGGTAATGTATATCCAGAATTACTCGGGGTTTTCCTGGTTTGTCCCCAAAATGCCTGCCTGGGCGCAAATTGGCTATCAAGCCTTCTTGTTTCTCTTGGCCATCCTCGCTTTTCCAATTTATTTGTTTTATTCTAAAAAACGGCGGCATACACTTTGGACAGATGTAACCTTGGTGTGTTTGGTGGCATCTTTGCTTGGGCATTCTGTTGTGGATGCTTTCTTCCCTTATACTGTAGACTTTCTACAGGTTTTCCGCTCTCCAAGCGCTAATTTCGCTGACCTTTACTCGTATATTGGAATTGGGAGCTTGTTGATCGAGATGGCGCAGTTCGGTTCACTAAGAAAGCTCAGTTGGAAAGGCCTGCATCAACTTCTCATCGATATGGGAAATACCCGAAAGGAGTTTTTTGATTTCATTCGGAAGGGCTTTAAATAATTTTGGCGGCGGGTATAAGGTGAGGAATGTTGGCAAGGTATTCAGTTTACCCTGCCGCTGCCGCTGGGCCAAACCGTTGTGCCATTATTTTTGGTTTTCTTGGAGAGAATGGCTGAAACTGGAAGATCTTACTTGGAAGGAAGTCTAAGAATATCTGAGGTCGAAACGGCAGTCGATCTAATTCGGGTGAAAGTGTTGGAGCTTTATGATTATGACATGACCCAGGTGCTGGAAAAACAAGCTGGAGCCAGTCATGCTTGCGAACAGAAACTTCGGTAATGCTGCATCTGTATCCGGAAAAAGTGAGAAAGGCGGAGATACGGGATTTCGATACGCCATTTGAGCAGTTCAAGCCCTATCTGCTGCATGAAAAGACAAGTGCCATC
>CAIKOL010000112.1 GCA_903829085.1 uncultured Anaerolineales bacterium
CGGCGACCACGCGTCGTCGAAGATGAGGGAGCCGTGAGTGGTGAACTTGGCGACCAGGAAGGTCGTGGGCGTGTCACCTCCCAGGCCGCCCGCACAGATCACGTCGCCGCCGGCATCGTAGCGCTGCTCGGGCCACGGGCGGCAGACGCCGGCCCGCCGGACGGTGACGCCGTCAGCCGGCAGGTGCTTGCTTGCCTTTTCACCCACCCTGAAGGACTATTTTCCCAATGCTCCTGGTACCCTGATTACTTGTTCACCTGCCTACCTTATTGTCAAATTTCTCAAAGGAGAAACATCATGTCTGACCAAACCCGCTTTATGTTGAACGAATCCGACCTGCCAAAGAATTGGTACAACGTGCTGGCTGATAGCCCCGTACCGCCCGCCCCGGTGTTGAACCCCATGACCCTCGAGCCGATTACACCGGAATTCCTCTCGGTGCTGTTCCCGATGGAGATCATCCAGCAGGAAATGAGCACAGAACGTTATATCCAGATCCCGGAGGAAGTGCGCGAGATCTACAGGCTCTACCGCCCCACTCCGCTCATCCGTGCCCGCCGGCTGGAAAAGGCGCTTGGCACACCCGCCCACATTTATTTCAAGAACGAGTCCGTTTCGCCGGTGGGCAGTCACAAGCCCAATACCGCCATTCCCCAGGCTTTCTACAACAAGGTGGCAGGGACAAAAGCCATGACCACCGAGACCGGCGCCGGTCAGTGGGGCACTTCGCTGGCCATGGCCTGCAACTTTTTTGGAATTGACCTGGAAGTCTACATGGTCAAAATTTCGTACAACCAGAAGCCCTACCGGCGCATCTTCATGCAGACCTACGGAGCGCAAGTCTTTGCCAGCCCGTCGGAGCGCACGGAATATGGGCGTGGCTTGCTTGCCAGTGACCCCGAAAACAACGGTTCGCTCGGCATTGCCATTTCAGAAGCGGTCGAAGTGGCAGCCAAATCCGGCGGGACGAAGAAATACAGCCTTGGCTCGGTGTTGAACCATGTGCTCATGCACCAGACGGTCATTGGCGAGGAAGCCCTCAAGCAGATGGATCTGGCTGGGGAATACCCCGACGTGGTCATCGGCTGCGTGGGCGGCGGCTCGAATTTCGGCGGGATTGCCTACCCGTTCCTGCGCCAGAACTTGAAGGATGGGCAGCGCACCCGCCTGGTGGCCGTCGAGCCGACCGCCACCCCGTCCCTGACCAAGGGTAAGTTTACCTTCGATTATGGCGATACCGCCCAGATGGCTCCCGTTGTCAAGATGTATACCCTCGGTCACACCTTCATGCCGGCCGGCATACACGCCGGGGGATTGCGTTACCACGGCATGGCTCCCAGTGTCTCGGCTTTGTACGATGCCGGGTACATTGAGGCGGTCGCCGTCTCACAGATCGGCACCTTCGATGCTGCGGTGCAGTTCACTAAAACCGAAGGTATCATCCCGGCTCCTGAATCCGCCCATGCCATCCGCGTGGCGATCGACGAGGCCCTGGATGCCAAGGCCAAAGGCGAGAAGCGCGTCATCCTGTTCAACCTGTCGGGCCATGGGCACTTTGACATGACCGCCTACCAATCCTACCTGAACGGTGAACTGGTGGATTATGAATATCCCTCCGAAGCGATCCACGAGGCCATGCAGCACCTGCCGCAGGTGAATGTGTAAGCCTGACGATTTGGTATAGGTTTAAATAGCTGCGGGTCTCCAATATTTTGGAGACCCGCAGCGCGTCTACATTCGTTTTCGGGATTATGAATTTTGTGGCAGCGGAACGCCAAGTTGGGACAGGATGCCCATTACTCCGCCGCCCGGCACCCCCATCTCTTTCCTTACTTCACGGAGATTCCCAAAGAGCTTAAATAAGGGCTCTTTGGGAGCTACCGGGATTGGGGTAGAGATATGGGGGTAATGGGCGGGCTTCGCCCACCCATTACCCCCTATTTCTTCCATCACTCCGACGATTCCCAGAGAACTTAAATAAGAACATCTGTACGGATATTGCGGTGTGGTAGAATACAGGGTGCTTTGAGCAAAAAAAGAGAAATTTCACCGGTAGAGATTAAGAAGCCATCCATGTCAATGCAAACTGAGCAAGTCAAACTCCCCCCGCCTCCGGGTCTGCTCGCCTCATTAATGGCGGGATTTGATTCTGTCGCCAATCACATCGCCGTTATCCTGCCGCCCGTGCTGCTGGACCTGTTCCTGTGGCTCGGTCCGCACCTTCGTCTGAAAGATTTTCTCCAGCCGATCATTGATGGTTTGCCTGCTCTGGCCAAGGCTTTCCCATCCGGTTTCACCGACCTGGCCTCTGTTCAGACGGTTCAGACCGCCTGGACTACCATCGCGGATCAATTCAACCTGTTTGTCATCCTGCGCACCTTCCCGGTCGGTACCACCAGCCTGTTGAGCTTTGAGATGCCCGCGAAAAACCCGTACGGGTCGCCGCTGACCATGGATGCCGGCTCTTTCCTGGGCATCCTGGGATGGGCCATCCTGCTGGTGCTCGTGGGCTGGATCGTTGGCGCCCTGTACTATTATTGGGTTTCCAATGTGGCATTAAAATTGGAAATTCATCCGCTCTGGAAATCCTTGACCCAGACTGTGTTTTTGTCGCTCATCTGGATGGGATTGTTGTTCCTCGCCGGGTTGCCGGCCCTGGTCTTATTGTCGGTTCTCACCGCCATCAGCCCGGTTTTGGGACAGGTGCTGTTATTTGCAGGAGCCGTCCTCCTGATCTGGTTGGTGATGCCGGTCTTCTTCTCGGCACATGGCATTTTTACCTTGCAACTGGATGCCTTCCGAGCCATCTTGAATAGCCTGCACATGGTTCGATTCACCCTGCCCAATACCGGCTTGTTCTTGTTGATGTTCCTGGTGCTCAACTCGGGCTTGAACTTTCTTTGGAACACCCCTTCCCAGGGATCCTGGTTGTTGCTGGTGGGTATCACCGGGCATGCCTTTATCTCCACGGCTCTGCTGGCAGCCAGTTTTGTCTACTATCGGGATATTAATGCCTGGTTGAAGGTGGTCTTCGAGCAACTTCAACGGCAGACCACTTCAGCGAAAGCATAGTCATTAATCAGAGGAATTTATGGCAGTAAATGGAAGTTATAACGCAAAAGATATCCAGGTTCTGGAGGGACTGGAAGCCGTCCGTCGCCGTCCCGGCATGTATGTGGGCGGTACGGACATCAAGGCTTTGCATCACCTCGTCTACGAAGTGGTGGATAACTCGATCGACGAGGCCCTGGCCGGGGTCTGTACCCGCATCGAGATCATCATCCATACGGATATGTCCGTCACCGTCACCGACAACGGGCGCGGCATCCCGGTGGATATGCACCCCACCGAGAAAAAGTCGGCCCTCGAAGTGGTCATGACCAAGCTGCACGCCGGGGGCAAATTCGGCGGCGGCGCCTATAAGGTCTCCGGCGGCTTGCACGGGGTGGGCGTCAGCGCGGTGAATGCCCTTTCGGAATGGTGCGAGGTGGAAGTCCGCCTCGACGGCCAGGTGCACTTCCAGCGCTACGAGCGCGGCTACCCCAAGGAACCGGTCAAGGTGATCGGCAAGGCCAAGGCCGAAGAGCACGGCACGCGCACCACCTTCAAGTACGACCCGACGATCTTCACCGAAGCGCTCGAATTCCGTTTCGATACCCTGGTTCAGCGTTTCCGTGAAATGGCCTTTGTCACCCGCGGCATCACCATCTATTTCCTCGACGAGCGCTCCAATCGTGAAATGACCTTCCACTTCGAAGGCGGCATCACCTCCTTTGTGCGCTACCTCAACCGCAACCGCGAGATCCTGCACCCGGTGGTGTATGCGGAGAAGGAGATCGAGAATGTTGGCATCGAGTTCGCTGTCCAGTACACCGACGCTTATACCGAGTCCATTTACGCTTTTGCCAATACCATCAACACCATTGACGGCGGCACGCACCTGACCGGCATGCGGGCTGCCCTGACGCGTGTGGTCAACGATTATGCCCGCAAGGGCGGGCTGCTCAAGGAAGCGGACCCGAACTTCTCCGGCGATGATACCCGCGAGGGTCTGACCGCCATTATCAGCGTCAAGCACCCAGACCCGCAGTTTGAATCGCAGACCAAGGTAAAGTTGATGAACCCCGAAGTGCAGACCTATGTCACCCAGGTGGTGGGCGAGGCCTTCGGTACCTTCCTCGAAGAGAACCCGCAAGCAGCCAAGGCCATCATTGCCAAGTGTCTCACCTCGGCGCGGGCGCGTGACGCCGCCCGCAAGGCGCGTGACCTGGTCATCCGCAAATCCGCACTTGAGAGTCTGACCCTACCCGGCAAGCTGGCCGACTGCTCCGGGCGGGATGCAACCAAGACCGAACTCTACATCGTGGAAGGCGACTCGGCTGGCGGTTCGGCCAAGCAGGGCCGCGACCGGCACTTCCAGGCCATCCTGCCTCTGCGTGGCAAGATCCTCAACACCGAGCGCGCCCGCCTGGATAAGATCCTGGGTAACAACGAAGTGCGCTCGCTCATCTCGGCCCTAGGCACAGGCATCGGCGATAATTTCGACCTTACCGGCCTGCGCTACGGGCGCATCATCATCATGACCGATGCGGATGTAGACGGTTCGCACATCCGTACCCTGCTGTTGACCTTTTTCTTCCGCTATATGCCCACCCTGATCGACGATGGTCATCTCTATATTGCCCAGCCGCCGCTCTTCCGCCTGGCTTATAAGAACCAGGTTCATTATGCCTACAACGAAGCCGACAAGGACAAGCTGCTCAAATCGCTGGGCGTCAGCCCCGACAAGGTCAGCCTGTCGCGCTACAAAGGCCTGGGCGAGATGAACCCGGTCCAACTATGGGAAACCACTATGAACCCGCTCAACCGCACCCTTCTTCTGGTCACCGTGGACGACGCTGCTGAAGCCGACCGCACCTTCGACATGCTCATGGGCGACGCAGTGGACCCCCGCAAGCGCTTCATCCAGACCCACGCTAAGGCGGTCAGGAACCTGGATATCTAGCTCACCAGAATTCCGAAGTCTCAAAGACTTCGGAATTCTTTTTTTATGCCCGCCCACGCCAACACCCCCGCCCTCAGTTTATTGAGAAGTTACCTTATTTTCATTCCTAACAGGAGCCAGCATGCCTCAGGTATTTTCCCTTCCCCACAGCACACCCGAAGCCCAAGGGATTCCATCTACCGCCATCAGTTCTTTTGTGAGCGCGGTGGAGCACGATATTGACTCTCTGCACAGTTTTATCCTGATGCGCCACGGTTTGGTAGTCGCCGAAGGCTGGTGGGACCCCTACCGGTCGAATGAACAGCATGTGCTATTCTCTTTGAGCAAGAGCTTCACCTCCACCGCCATTGGCCTGCTCGTGGCAGAGGGCCGCCTGTCGGCGGACGACCTGGTGCTGGGCTTTTTCCCCGACAAAGCCCCGGCCCAACCCGGTGCCAACCTGAGGGCCATGCGGGTCAGGCATTTGCTTTCCATGTCCACCGGTCATACGGTTGACACGCTCTTGCCTGTCATGCTCAATCCGGATATGGACTGGGTGGAGTGCTTCCTGGCGCAGCCCGTTGAGCATGAGCCCGGCATCTTCTTCTTATATAATACCGGCGCTTCCTATGTATTGTCGGCCATCGTGCAAAAACTGACCGGCGGGCGCATGCTGGATTACCTCCGGCCACGCCTTTTCGAGCCGCTGGGGATTTCCAACCCGCATTGGGAGAGCTCGCCCCAGGGCATCGACACGGGCGGCTGGGGGCTGAGCCTGACCACCACCGATATCGCCGCCTTCGGCCAGCTTTACCTGCAAAATGGATTATGGAAGGGCGCCCGGCTCCTGCCGCAAGCCTGGGTCGCGCAGGCCACCTCGAAACAGGTCTCCAACGGCTCCGCGCCCAGCAGTGATTGGGAGCAGGGCTATGGTTACCAGTTCTGGCGCTGCACCCATGATTCGTACCGGGGGGATGGCGCCTTCGGCCAATACTGCCTGGTCATGCCGGCCCAGCAGGCTGTATTGGCCATCACCAGCGGGCTTGGCGAAATGCAGCCTCCTCTCGACCTGGTCTGGGAGCACCTGCTCCCGGCCTTTGGCGATGCGCCCCTGCCGGAAAATGCTCCAGCGCAGTCTGCTCTCACCCATCAGTTGGCAGCCCTCCAACTCCGCACGCCGCAGGGAGCAGCGCATACGACTGCGGGAGCGCAGGTCTCTGGCAGGTCGTTTGTCATCGACGAAAACAAGGACGGGATCAAAGAGATCCGTTTTGATTTTGGGGAGCAGCAGACCCTGGTCACGATCTGGGACAACCAGGGCGAACAACGGGTGGCCTGTGGCTGCGGAAGCTGGTTGCGCAGTCCCGCCGACCTGGCTCCCACTGATAAAGCCGCGCGCCCCGTCGCCCCGCAAACCCCCGGGCCGTGGCAGATCGCCGCCAGCGGTGCCTGGACAGAGCCATCGACCTTTACTGTAAAATTGTGGTGGACTGCGACGCCGTTCGCGCGTACGCTGACCTGCCGTTTTATGGGGGAGCACCTGGAGGTGGAGCAGCAGCCCAACCTCAGCTTTGGCCCCATCGAAGTCTCATGGCTGCACGGGACGGCCCAATAATATAGGGATCATTTGTGATTCAACATCAGGCGATCGTAAAATTTCTCACGGGGTAAGGATGGTCGCGTCGGCGGGCATGCCGGGTTTCAAATCATGCTGCGGGTTGGGGAGGGTGATCTCGACCTTGTAGACTGTTGTGCTGCGGCTTGCAACCGTCTGCACGGTGCGCGGGGTGAATTCCGCCTGGTCCGAGATATAGGTCACCTTGCCAGCGAAGGTCTGCCCGGGGAAGGAATCCACGGCCACATCGGCCTCCTGCCCCAATTGCACCCGCCCGTATTCGTTTTCGGGGATGTAGACATCCAGGGTGACCTGGTCCAGGTTGCCCACCTCGATCACGGTGGCGCCGGCCGCGGCAATTTCGCCCGCGTTCATGGGCTGCGAGAGCACCGTGCCGGAGATCGGGGAGGTCACCACAGTTTTGGATAACCCAATATTGACCAGTTGGAGGGCCGCCTGGGCCTGGGCCAGGCTGGCCTGGGCCTGGGCAACCGCACTATTGGCCTGCTCCAGCCCGGTGCGGGCAGATGCGATCTGCAGCGACTGATCCCCGGTCTGGAGGCTGGAGAGCGCCACCTGCGTATTCGTCAGCCGGTCCCGGGCCACTGCCACCTGGGCGCGGGCTGTCAGCACCCGGCTGGCCGCATCGGTGGTCAGCATCTGGTTGTACGCATCCTGGGCGGAATTCAGCTCGGTCTTGGCGGCATCGAAGTTTGCCTGGGCGGCAGCCTGGAGATCGGTTGTATCCCGGGCTGCATTGGCATCGTTCAGGGTGGTTTGAGCAATGATATAGGCCTGTTGGGCCTGGGCCAGGCGCTTTTCGGCGCCGACAAAATCCTGGTTGCTGGCATCCGACAGCACGGTATCCAGGTTGGAAAGTTCATTGTCCAGGTTCTGTTGGGCAGTCACCACCAGGGCCTGCAGGGCGGTGATCTGCTCGGCCTGTCCAAAATACCAGCCCGGCAGAGTGATATCCTGCGGCAGGGGCGCTTTCCAGGCGCTGACCTGGTTGGGCCGGTTCTGCAACTGGGCGGCCTGCACGCTCAGGTCATATTGCACCTGGGCGCTGGCCAGCTTGTTCTGCGCCAGGTCCACGTTCGCCTGCGCCACCTGCACCGCCGCGTTCGCCTGCGCCACCTGGGCCTGCAGGAGCTGGTCATCCAGTTTGAACAGGACATCCCCGGCCTGCACGTTGTCGGCCTGGCTGACATCGATCTCGCTGATCTTGCCGCTGATCTCGGGCGCCACCTGGACGCTGACGATGGTGGTGGTGCCGGAGGCCTTCAAAGGCCCGCTGGTGGTGGTGGCAGTGCTGCACCCGGCCAGGAATAAAACGAGCAGGGTGATAAGGGCGGAAGCCCGGCGTGGTAAGGTCATAGGGTACTCCTTTCGGTTACTTTTCATTGATTTATTGTATCTTCTCAAAAATCCGGGGTGTGGAGTGTTTTTGGCGGGCTTCGTCCGCCAAAAACACTCCACTTTTTCCCCTTTATTGAGATGATAC
>CAIKOL010000113.1 GCA_903829085.1 uncultured Anaerolineales bacterium
GAGGCCTGGTCATGCTCCTTTTTGAGCGCCTGGCGTTCGATCTCGAACTGCATCACCTGCCTGTCAACCTCATCCAGCGCCTGCGGCTTGGAATCGATCTCGGTGCGCAGGCGTGCAGCAGCCTCGTCAATCAGGTCAATGGCCTTGTCGGGCAGGAAGCGGTCGCTGATGTAACGCTGCGAAAGCGTTGCAGCCGCCAGTACCGCAGCGTCGGTGATCCGCACGCCGTGGTGGACTTCGTAGCGTTGCTTGAGGCCGCGCAGGATGCTGATCGTGTCCTCCACGGACGGCTCTTCCACCACCACCGGCTGGAAGCGGCGCTCCAGGGCGGGATCTTTCTCAATGTATTTGTGATACTCGTTCAGCGTGGTCGCACCGATCAGGTGCAGTTCACCGCGCGCCAGCATGGGCTTCAGCATATTACTGGCGTCCATGGAGCCCTCGGCCGCGCCGGCACCAACGACCGTGTGCATTTCATCCAGGAACAGGATAATTTCCCCTTCAGACTCGGTGATCTCTTTCAGTACGGCTTTCAGGCGTTCTTCGAACTCGCCGCGATACTTGGCTCCTGCCACTAGAGCACCCATATCCAACTGTACCAGACGTTTGTGCTTGAGCCCCTCGGGGACATCCCCGTTAACGATACGCTGGGCAAGCCCCTCGACGATGGCGGTCTTGCCAACACCCGGTTCGCCGATCAGAGCCGGGTTGTTCTTGGTGCGGCGGGACAGGATCTGGATCGTACGGCGGATCTCCTCATCGCGTCCAATGACCGGGTCGAGCTTGCCCTGGCGGGCCATAGCGGTCAGATCCAGACCGTATTTTTCCAGCGATTGGAAGGTTCCTTCGGGATTCTGTGAGGTGACGCGCTGGGAACCACGCACCTGTTTTAAAGCAGCCAGGATGGCGTCCTTGGTCAGACCGAATTGGAAGAGGCGCTTGTTTTCACTGCTATCAGCCAGACCCAAAAGCATATGCTCGGTGGAGACATAATCGTCTTGCATGCCCTTGGCGTAGCGTTCGGCGGCAGCCAGGACTTCTGCCGTCTGCGGCGATAAACCGACCTCCAGGTTGGCACCCTGGATCTTTGGTCTTTTATCCAGCTCATTGCTCAATTCTTCCTGGATGGCTTGCGTCCCGCCGGATACCTTGGTAATGATCGCCCGGACGATCCCATCCTGCTGTTGAACGAGGGCGAGCAGCAAGTGGATGGGTTCGACGATCTGATGCTGGTAATTCTGTGCCAGCTGCTGGGCGGCAAGTAAGGCCTCCTGGGATTTTTGTGTGTACTTATCGAGGTTCATAGAATCCACCTTTATGAAAGTGGAAGACTTTGTGCAAGGAAGAGGCTTGCGAATCGGCGCGGATGGACGGGTGCATTGGTTTCTCCTTAATCATCCCGAAAGGCTGTTCTCATTCCGGAAATTCCACGTCGATCCAGGTGGCTTCGTAATAGATCTCGCGGTAACGAGCCAGGCGCAACTGCTGACTGGCAGTGTGTGAGGCCAGGTCGGCTTCCAGCTGGCGAATATGAGACTGCAATTCAATAACCTGGCTGCGCAGGTGCAGGATCGCCTCAGCCGCAGCTTGATCGATCCCCAGGTCGTCTTCGAGACGGCGCTGGCTGCGCGTCTCATAGCCTGC
>CAIKOL010000114.1 GCA_903829085.1 uncultured Anaerolineales bacterium
CACACACTCAAAATGCGGTTCTTCAATAATTTTCGAATAGGCTCTAAATAAAACCCAGCAAGACCTGGAAAATTAATAGAGCAACCATTCCTGCGATAATTGTCAACAGGACATTCCTGGTTCGCCAGGCGACCAGGATGGCGATGGCGCCGGCGAACAACTGTGGGTTGTGCAGCGAGAGGGCCAGGGTGTTATTCTGGGTGGCAAGTTCGGGCAGGATGATGGCCGAGAGCACTGCCACCGGTACGAAGCGCAGGCCGCGCCTGAACCAATCAGGAACCTTCAACCGGTCAAGCATCAGGATGAACGAGAGGCGTGTAGCAAAAGTCAGCAAGCCGGCGAACAGAATGACCAGCCAGAGGCTCATTTTGACCTTCCTTCCACCAACAGACCGGAGAGAATACCAACAAACGCTGCCAGCAGCAGCCCGGTCTTGAACGGGAAGTTAAAGGTCAGCAAGCCCACCAGGGCCGCGGAGGAAGCTGACACCAGCGCGGCCTTATCCTTGATCGCAGGGACAACCAGGGCGATGAAGGTCAGCGGGAGGACAAAATCAAGCGGCCAGTTCTGGGGGAGTTGCGCCCCGATGAAGATTCCGATGGCTGTGCTGAACTGCCAGGTTGCCCACAGGGTCAAACCGGATCCGAAGAAGTACCAGTGCTTGTTGGATGGGTCTCCCTCCTGGTTGTAGTGGGTGATTGTGACGGCGTAGGCTTCATCAGTGAGCAGGTAAGCCAGCAGGAACTTCCAACCCGTGGAGAGATGGCGAACATGCGGCGCGACCGAAGCGCTGTAGAGGGCATGCCGCAGGTTGACGACGAAAACGACCAGCACAATGACCAGACCCGAAGCCTCCGCGCCGATCATCTGGGCAGCGATGAATTGGGAAGCGCCAGCAAAAACGATGGCAGACATGGCCTGGGCAACCGGGACGGCGATCAGGGCATTCATCGCCAGTGCTCCGAAGATCAGCCCAAAGGGGGCCACGCCCAGCAGGATGGGTGCTTCGTCACGAACGCCGCGCCAGAATTCGCTTTTTGGGGTGGTTGATCGTGTTGATGCGTTCATTATTTTAGGAGCGAGCTACTGCTCGCTCCCGGGGTTGTTTTACTTGGCATATTCCGTCGCCCGCGTCTCGCGGATGACCGTCACCCGGATCTGTCCGGGGTACTGCATGGTTTCCTCGATCTTCTTGGCGATATCACGCGCCAGGCGGGCGGCTTCCAGGTCGTCGATCTCATCCGGGCGGACGATGATGCGCACTTCGCGCCCGGCCTGGATGGCGTAGGCTTGCGAGACGCCTTTGAAGGCCGTGGCCATATCTTCCAGGGTGCGAATCCGCTTGATGTATGCTTCCAGGTCCTCGCGCCGCGCGCCGGGGCGGGCTCCGGAGATCGCATCCGCAGATTCGATGATGACGGCTTCCACGCTTTCCTGCTCCACCTCGTGATGATGGCCGGCAATGGCGTTGACCACGCTCGAATTCACGCCGTAGCGCTTGGCGAACTCTGCTCCCAGAAGGGCATGCGTCCCTTCCTGGTTGTGATCCATGGCCTTGCCCAGGTCATGCAGGAAACCACCCTGGCGGCAAAAGTCCTCGTTGGCACCCAGTTCGGCGGCCAGGATGCCGGAGAGTTTTGCCACTTCCACGGCGTGTGCCAGCTGGTTTTGCCCGTAGGAGGTGCGGAACTTGAGCCGCCCCATCATGCGCAGCACTTCCGGGTGCAGACCAGTGACACCGGCATCAAAGGAAGCCTGTTCGCCGGCCTCCACGATGACTTTATCCACCGCCTTCTGCTCATCCTCCAGCACTTTTTCAATATGTGCCGGGTGGATGCGACCATCCAGGATAAGACGCGCTAGGGCGCGGCGGGCCACTTCACGCCGCACCGGCTCGAAACACGAAATGGTGACGGCTTCGGGGGTATCGTCCACGATCACATCCACTCCGGCAGCCTGCTCAAAGGCGCGGATGTTGCGTCCATTGCGGCCCACGATGCGGCCTTTCATTTCCTCATTGGGCAGGGGCACGAGCGAAGTGGTAAATTCCGCCACCTGGTCAGTGGCGACGCGCTGGATGGAATCGGAGATGAGCTTGCGGGCGCGCTTATCCCCTTCCTCGCGGGCTTCCGACTCAATCTGGCGGATGATACGGGCCATGTCATTGCGGGCGTCTTTTTCCACCTCGGCCAGCAGGATGGTGCGGGCCTCATCCAGGTTCATTTGGGCTACCCGCTGGAGTTCAACGATCTCCTGTTCATGCAACTTCTCGACCTCATTGGCGCGACGGTCCACGGCGCTCTGGTGCTTATTCACTACCTGCTCGCGCTGTTCCAGACGCTCCACGCGTCCGTCCAGTTCGGTGCGACGTTTTTGGAGACGCTCCTCTTCCCGGTTCAATTCGGAACGCAGGCGGGTGATTTCGCCTTCGGCCGCCTGGGAGATTTTCAGGGCATTATCACGAGCCTGGAGCTCAATGCTGCGCGCCTGTTCACGCGTTTCCTGAATGAGTTTTTCCGTCTTGTCTTGCTGGTTGCGGTGAGCCTTTTCAGTCTGGCTCCGGCTGATAAAATAACCGATGGCGAGACCCAGGACCAGGGTCAGAAGGGCAATTACAATTACGATAATTGGTTGTTCCATGTTTAATCCTTATCATCAAATGTTTCCCCGCCGTCCGCCGTCCGGATTTCCTTCCAGACTTCAGAGACGACCGGGGACAGGGTGGTATAGGAGAAGCCTCGACGGGCAAGAAATCCGCTTAACTTCTGGCGGAACTCGAGCCATTCCAAGCCTGCCAAACGCCGGGAGTATTTCCGGGCGGCTGCAAAAGCCAGGGCTTCCTCATCCACCTGTTCATCCAGCACAGGCTGGACGATCTCGTCGCTAAGACCTTTACGCCGCAACTCCATGCGCAGCGCGGAACGGCTGCGTGGCTGGAAAGTGTTGCGGTTTTCAACCCAGGCCCGGGCGAATTCCTGGTCATTGACCAACCCGGCGCGCTGGAGCCTGTTCACAGTCTGCTCGACAAGAGTTTCGGTGACACCACGTTTCTTAAGGTTCTGACGTACTTCCGCTGAAGAACGCGGACGATAGCTCAGGAAGTGCAGGGCTTTCTGATAGGCCGTTTCATCTGCATCTTCGGCCTGCATTTTGGCAATCTTGCCTTCATCCAACTCCTGCCCCACCATCAACCAGCCGGCAGTGATGCGGGCCAACCCAAAGGCGAAATCCCCATCCAAGTAAATATTAACCCGCTGGGGGTTCTTTCGCTGGGGCTCGATCGCGGTGATTTTTCTCATCATGTTAAATACAACAGCCGCAGACCACCTGTTATGGGGCCACGGCTGTGGAAAAACCTCCTGGATTTCCATCTGTTCTGCGTTCCCCCTGGCAGGCATACAGACGTTTTATCGGGAACCGGTTAAGAGTCCGGTACCGAATGCGGGTTGTAAGGGGAAGTCCTTATTCTTTTAGATAACCTGTCGTGCTTTCGTCCGCATGTTCGATCAAATTCGACTTCCCATAAAAAATGCCCGTGTTTCGGGTCAAGGGGCATACCCGGGATTTTCCAAGAGTTCCATTTCAAGCCGTGACCGCCATCCATGCCAAGTTCAGAAGCGGCACGTTCAATATCTAGACAGCACTATTATACATTAAAAAATCCAGGTTCTTCTGTCGGATTCCGACTTTGGGTTGGCTTTTTTTGTAGGAAATGGGGAAAGGCGTTTGATTTTGTTGTGACAAAAGGAACTAGCAGTCCTCTTCCATCTTGTGGGATAATAAAAAGGTCAACAAAAAACGATTCCTTACAGGAGGTTATATGGCAAAGATTACTGATCAAGATGCCCGTGATTACCATCATCTGAATGGAAAACCAGGCAAAATTGCCGTTGTGCCCACCAAACCCATGGATACCCAGCGTGACTTGGGCCTGGCTTATACTCCGGGCGTAGCCGTGCCGGTCCTGGATATCGAGAAGGATCCTGAAGCGGCTTATGAGTACACATCCAAGGGTAACCTGGTGGCCGTCCTGACCAATGGCACGGCCATCCTCGGCCTGGGCGACCGCGGTGCACTGGCAAGCAAGCCGGTCATGGAAGGCAAAGGTGTGCTCTTTAAGAAATTTGCTGATGTGGATGTTTTCGACATCGAAGTGGACAGCCACGATCCGGACGAGGTTATCAGAGTCGCCCGTGCCATCGCCCCCACCTTTGGCGGTATCAACCTGGAAGATATCAAAGCCCCGGAATGCTTCTACATTGAAGAAACTCTTAAGGGGATGCTCGACATCCCGGTCTTTCACGATGACCAACACGGCACGGCCATCATCTCGTCGGCGGCGCTGGCAAATGTACTCGAGATTGTCGGCAAGCAGCACAAGGACGTAAGGATGGTCATCTCCGGCGCGGGCGCCTCGGCTGTTTCCTGCGCTGAATTGGCAATTCGCTGGGGGATCCAACGGTCGAATATTATGATGCTCGACAGCCGGGGCGTCATTTATAAAGGCCGCACTGAAGGCATGAACAAGTACAAAGAGCGCTTTGTGGTCGATACTGATTGCCGTACGCTGGCAGACGCAGTGCGCGGCGCGGATGTTTTCCTCGGCCTTTCGATAGCCAATGTGCTGACTCCTGAGATGGTCAAGTCGATGGCAGCCAAACCATTCATCTGTGCCATGGCAAATCCGGATCCTGAAATCAGGTACGAACTGGCCAAGGAAGCCCGCCCGGATGCCATCGTTGCCACTGGCCGCTCGGACTATCCGAACCAGGTCAATAACGTGCTTGGTTTCCCGTTCATCTTCCGCGGCGCGCTGGATGTCCGCGCGCGAGCCATCAATGATGATATGAAGTTTGCTGCCTCAAAGGCACTTTATAACCTGACCCGCGAAGATGTGCCTGATTCGGTGCTACGCGCCTATGGGGTCGATAGCCTTAGGTTCGGGCCGGATTACATCATTCCCAAGCCGTTGGACCCGCGCGTCTTGCTGTGGGAATCCCCGGCGGTGGCCCAGGCAGCCATGGATACCGGCGTGGCTCGCAAGCCGGTTGACATTGATGAATACCGTGAGCAATTGGCCTTCCGCCAGGGCAAGGGCGCTCGTATGCGTTACTTCTTCACGAACAAGGCCAAATCAGCCCAGCCGAAGAAGCGCGTCGTTTTTGCCGAGGGCGAAGAACCCAAGATCATCCGGGCCGCTGCCCAGGTGCTCGAAGAAAAAATTGCCACGCCCATCCTGGTCGGGCGCCCGGAAGTCATCCATAAGGTGGCCGCTGACCTGGCTGTCAAACTGGATTGCCAGATCGTGGACCCGAACCAATTTGCAAGGTACGATGAGTATGTCAAAACCTACATCGAACTGCGCTCCCGCAAGGGCATGACCCTGGCCAAGGCCATGAAGCGCGTGCGCGAACCGAACGTGCTTGGCCCGTTGATGGTCAGGATGGGCGATGCGGATGCCTTTGTCTCCGGCCTGACGGCTGAATACCCGGACGTCATCCGCCCGGCACTGCAAGTTCACCATACCCGCCCCGGTGCAGCCATGGTCATCGGTGTATACATCATGATCGTGGAAGAGCGTGTGTTCCTGTTCACGGATACCACTGTAACCGTCGATCCCACCGCCGAGCAATTGGCCGAGATCGCCTGCCTGGCTGCCAGTTTTGCCAGGCAGATCGAGATCGAGCCGCGTGTGGCTTTCCTGTCCTTCTCCAACTTCGGTTCCACCAACCACCCGCTGGCTGAAAAGGTCAGCAAGGCCGTGGCCCTGGTCAAGGCCCGCGAGCCAGGCATGCAGGTGGATGGAGAAATGCAGGCCGATACGGCCGTGGTGCCCGAGATCATCGAGCAGCGTTACCCGTTCAGTACGGTCAAGAATCCAAACGTGCTGGTCTTCCCTTCGCTCGAGTCGGCCAATATCGCCTATAAACTGCTGGCCCGCCTGGGCAATGCCAAGGCCATCGGCCCGGTGCTGGTGGGCGTGGGCGCTCCGGTGCATGTCCTGCAGACCGGCGACGAGGTGGATGCCATCGTGCAAGTTGCAGCCATCGCAGCCGTCGATGCCATGAGCCGCAAATAACCTTTCCTTTATTCGATCGGGCCTGGCAGGTTAAGCATCCCTGCCAGGCCTTTTTTTTGTGCTAGAATCAGCCCATGGAAATTCAGCCTGCTGTTGACCGCCCGACTGTCCGGGCTCATAAGCGCCAATTCGCCTGGCAGATCCTTCTGCCGATGATCCTGGTTCTACTGGTCGGACTCGTTGCCGGAGGGTTTGTCATTGCGAACTCCGTCTCCGGGCAGGGAAGTATCCGCCCTTGGGCCGACGTTTCGTTGATCTGGTTGATCGCTCCGGTGTTATTCTTTGCCCTGGCGTTCCTGGCAATCCTGGTTGCCATCATCTACGGTATGGTTAAATTGCTGCAGGTCACGCCACATTATACGGGCAAGGCCCAGGGGTTCTTCGACCTGGTTTCCGCCACTACTCGCAAACTGGCAGATAGGGTTGCCCAGCCCGTTGTCTGGGTCCGCCAGGCCGGGGCGGTGCTCAAATCCATTTTTAGATTGTAGCGGGCGCCAAGGCCAACCGGGGCAGGCAACCTGCCTATCTGCATGAAAGGATCAAAGCCATGGAAGAAACTGAAATGATCGCATCACCCTTGCAAGACAATTCGTGGAAACTTAGAACGCTGCTTATTGGCGGGACCATCGGCGCACTGGTGGGCGTAGGCGCCGCCTTCCTGTTGACCAAGCGGGCCGAACAGAAAGGCCAGGCGCTGGCGATCACGCCCGTCAAAGGCGTGCAACTGGGCGTGATGCTGGCCGGATTACTGCGTTCCATTTTGTCGCTGGGCGAGGATTAACAACCTGTGACAGGCTGATCCCCCGCCTTAAAATCCCACATTTGTAGGAGTGAAATGTTCAAGAAAATCTTTGCGTTCTTCATGGTTGCGTCAATGATGACCAGCCTTCTTTCTGCCTGCGGAGGGACAACTTCCGACAATGATGCCAAGAAACTATTAAAGGTTTTGAATGACAAAGCCATTGTTCTGCTCGATCAGCCAGGCTGGGTGCATGTCAACGAAAAGATTGTTTATGACACTGACTCGCAGGACCGGGGCACCATGCCAAACGGAACGGCCATCCCGCTGGTTCAAAATGTGGACATCTGGTACCACATTAACGATTCAAGACTTGTCTATCAGTATGTGTGGACCATGAATGATAAGGATGGACAGGTTGTCGAAGTTATCGTTTTCTTGAACAACCTGCTCTACAACTTGACCACCAACGTGTCCAACCCTCAGAATCCTTATACCCTTACCCTGGACTATCAATTCGCGGACGAGATGGATTCTTTTATCTCCAGGAGCGGGCACCCGGTCGTGACGACGGCTCAGGTGAACGGGAAGGACGCCACCGTGTTTACTCTGGATGAGAAGCTTACCGCGCCGAAAACGACCACGGATTATACCCAGGCTTTGTCCGCAGCCGCTTCCATCGCCTCCTTTGACACGCAGACCGGGTTGTTGCTCAAGCTGGTGCGTACGGTCATTCTCGCCGATGGTACCCAGCGCACCTTCTTCACCGATAACATTACCGTCGAGACCGGTGTGCAGCCCCCGCTGGATATCCAGGATTATGTAAACGGTTTCTGGTAAACCCTTTGCAGGAAAACACGCATGACGAATATAAAAACGACCGAGGCGATTTTCCTCGGTCGTTCGGTATATCAATAGCCTTGCGTGTTGTCTGCTCGCCTGGGATCATTTGTCAGATCTTTAGACAGATCAGGCCTTTTAGATAGGCCCCCTCGGGGAAGTTCAGTGCCACCGGGTGGTCGGGGGCCTGTGACATATGTTCCACGATCTGCGCCTCCACACCTGCATCCAGGGCTGCGGAGGCGAGGATTTTCTGGAACAGGCCAGCATCAATCCCGCCGGAACAGGAGAATGTCATCAGTATCCCGCCTGGGCGCAGGAGTTTGAAGGCCAGCAGGTTGATATCCTTGTAGCCACGGGCGGCCTTCTCAGCCTGGGCGACGGTGGGGGCGAACTTGGGCGGGTCGAGGATGATCAGGTCGAATGAGCGGGCCTCATCCCGGAATTTGCGTAGGAGTTGGAAAACATCCCCTTCCAGCAGGGTGTGACGGTCAGACGGCAGGGCGTTGAGTGCAACATTTTCGCGGCACAGAGCCAATGCGGCTGCCGAGGCATCCACAGACAACACCGACTTTGCCCCGCTGGCCAACGCGTAAACGCTGAACCCACCGGTGTAGCAGAAGCAATCCAGTACGTCGCGGCCCCCGGCCAACCCGCGCAGGTGTTGGCGGTTAAGACGTTGGTCAAGATAGAAGCCGGTCTTATGGCCCCCGGCAAAGTCCACTTTGAATTTGAGTCCGTTTTCGGTGATGACGCCATTCGCCTCTTCTGCCAAATTGCGATTTTCCGGATAACGAATGAATCCGCATTTTGGCGGCAGGCCTTCCAGTTCGCGCACATCTGCGTCGGAGCGTTCGTAGATCCTGCCCAGACCGGTCAGTTCGAGCAGCAGGTCGGCGATGGTTTCCTTCCAGAATTCAGAACCGGCTGTCAGGGATTGCAGCACCAGGGTATCAGCATAGCGGTCCACGATCAGGCCGGGAAGGCCATCGGATTCGGCGTTAATTAGTCGAAAAGCATCTGTAGGGGCAAGTCCCAGACCTGCCCGTCCGGCGATTGCGCGTAAAATTTGTCGCCGAAAAAAATCCGCCTCCACTGGCTCGCCTGGGTCGAAGGTCCAGACGCGTGCCCGGATCTGCGAATTCGGGCTGTAGGCGGCGCGTGCCAGGAATTGACCGTTGGCAGCCAGCAGGTCCACGGTCTCACCCAAAATGGGGTTTCCGTCCAGGCGGGCAATCGCGCCGGAGAAGATCCACGGGTGACGGCGCAGGAGGCTTTTTTCACGTCCAAGTTTGAGGGTGATGGCAGACATAAAAGTATCTTACCACCAAGCACACAAAGAGCAAAAAGGA
The DNA here is from genome assembly GCA_903829085.1 of uncultured Anaerolineales bacterium. Lineage (GTDB taxonomy): Bacteria > Chloroflexota > Anaerolineae > Anaerolineales > Villigracilaceae > UBA877. The sequence continues at coordinate 9,011 of CAIKOL010000114.1, forward strand.
AAATACCTCTGTGCCCTTGCCTTAATATCTATCCGAAAATTAATAAAAAAACTCATTTTGAGTGTGTGCGCGCCTTCGCCGCACACACTCAAAATGCAAACTTCTCTTGAATTTTCGGGTAGGTTCTTAATGATCCTTTATGTCCGTTGTGTTTAGGAGATGATCCCGATCTCACGCCCGGCAGTGGCAATCACATCCAGGGCGTGGGCAATCTCCTGCGGCTCGTGGGCGGCAGTCACGGTGGCACGCAGACGGGCCAGGCCCTCCGGCACGGCCGGGGAGACCACCGGCAGGACGAACAGGTCCCGGTGCTGGCAAACCTGGGTGAGCTTATAGGCGCGCTCATCGGTGCCGCAAAGCACCGGTACGATGGCGGTGGTGCTCAATAAGGTGTCAAAACCGGCGCTCTTCAGCCCCTGGATGAACTGCTCGCCATTGGCATTTACTTTTTCAATCCGCCAGGGTTCGTCCAGGATGATCTTGAAGGCTTCGTTGGCAGCCGCAGCCTGCGCCGGGGGCAGGGCGGCGGAGAAGATGAAGGCCCGGCTGGCATGCCGCAGGTACTCGACGAGTTCCTTCCTGCCGGCCACATACCCGCCCACCGAGGGGATGGTCTTGCTGAGCGTGCCCATCTTGATATCCACCACATCGCCCAGTCCGAAGTGTTCCTCGATGCCGCGCCCGGTCTTTCCAAGCAAGCCCACCGAATGGGCCTCATCGATCATCAGCCAGGCATTGTACTTCCGGCACAGTTCGACCGTTTTTGGTAGGTCGAGCACATCGCCGTCCATGCTGAAGACGGCATCAGCCACCACCAGTTTCGCCACGTCGCCCGGTGCCTGTTGGAGGCGGCGTTCCAACTCATCCATATCATTGTGTTTAAAACGGCGGAATTCCGCGCCTGACATCAGACAGCCATCTACGATGGAGGCATGGTTTAGTTTGTCAGAGATGATGTAGTCGCCGCGGCCCATCAGGGTGGAGAGGACAGTCAGGTTGGTGACGTAACCGGAGGAGTAGGTGATGGCTGCTTCGGCGTGTTTGAAGGCTGCAATGGTCTCTTCGAGCTCGGTGTGCAGCGTCAGGGTGCCCGCCAGCAGGCGCACACCGTTGGTGCCGGTGCCGAACTTGTCTATGGCGGCCTTGGCGGCCGCGTTGATGCGCGGGTGGCCGACCAGGCCCAGGTAACTGTACGAGGCATACATCCCCATCTCGCGTCCCCGCACGATGACGCGTGAGCCGCCTTTGATCTCCTCGACCGGCTGGTTGTAAAAATAAAGGTCGTTCTCGCGCAGCTTCCTCACCCGCTCGGTGAAGAATGCTATCCGGCGGGTGACGGCGTCATCGGTAGTGTGGATGTCCATGGGGGCTCCTTTTGCAAAAAATCTGCGTAAGTATAGCACAGACTTGCAGGGCTAAAACATGACGCCACAATCGTACGGGACGATATTCTTCTCCTCCACCACCTGGATGGTATGCGGCATGCTTCGGTCGATGAGGTAGGTATTCGCGTAGAAACCGCCCCACAGGGTGAAAGTCACCAGGCGGACTTCAACGGTCTGCTCTCCGACCACGCTGGTCGGTTCAATATCCTTGAGCAGATGCGCCTGCACCCACGCCGCGGGAGGAATCCGGCGGCCAAAGTCTCCATTCAAGCCGGAGACGATGGTGGTCACACCGGCTTTGTCGCACACAATTTGCGAGTCGGCATAGGCTGCGTGCCAGTACTGGTAGAACTGGTCGCCCATCCGCGCCAGCAGCATGAGCTGGAAATAACTTTCGGGAGTATCGTCTACCTGGACAAAATCCAGATAACCTGATCTGTCGTAACTGGCTGGCAGGTCTGCTTCTGAGGTGTAAGGGGGTTGGTCAGTTGGGCGCACGTACAGGAGCGGGTAGCCGCCCATCCCGTCAAAGTGGTAGACGTAATCCAGGGTATACCCGGGTTGCATCGACAGGCTGTCGAGCACCTTGAAGAACTGCATCACGTCGAATTCGCCGCCGGTCTTGACCGGGTTGCTGGTCTGGAAATTGGCCGGGACTTCCAGCCCGCCCGTCAGGGCAGCCAGGGCCTTCAGCGTGCTGCTGCAGGCGGAAATGGTTCCACTTTTATCTCCAGCCGGCCCGCAGGCGCTGACCAGCAGTACCAAAACGAGGTAAAGGTTTGTTCTTTTCATGGCAGCCTCCATTCTCCATACAGAAGACCCATTTTGCCCCCCAGATGTTCCCGGCTTATTTTATTCTCACGTACTCGTTTCGCTTAACTGTCTAGCTGAAATTCCTGATCATTTCGTGGAATGCAGCCTATCGTGGAGGCTGACCGGCAGGGACGCCAAAGGATTCATGAACTTTGCCCTTTCCCCGGGTGTCGGATGCGTTCCAGATAATGCGCTAGGTTCTGCTTGGTGATGCTGGTCAGGTCGGCAGGCATCTCGCCCGGGAGAAACCAGCCAATTTCGGAGCATTTCCCTGGCTCGCGGATGGTTGGTTCGCCGGCAACAATTTTGCAAATGAACGCCGGAGAGACCCAATGCTGGTTCTCCGCCGGCAGGATGTGGTCCACCACGTCGAGCAGTTCGCCGACCGCGATCTCGATGCCATACTCCTCAAGCATCTCGCGCCGGAGGGCGGCAGATAAAGTCTCGCCGAACTCGACCGAACCACCGGGAAATTCCCACAGTCCGCGCTCGTTCTTCGCCAGCGTTCCCCGGCGGGCAAGGAACAACCGGCCTTCCCTGCCTACCAGGATGGCACCGACCCCTACACCGATATAATCAACGCCGCGTTTGCCAATCAGGTTCATTGGATGATGGGGGCTAACACGATGATTGGGATGTGCCGGCTGGTCATTTCCTTGTAATGCAGGTAGGGCGGGTGGTGTTCGATGGCATAGCTCCACAGCCGTTCATATTCTGCGCCTTCCGCCGGATGGGCTTCGACCGGGATGTTTTTTCCCCGCACCTCGATCCGGGTGCGCGGCTGCGCCAGCAGATTATGGTACCAGCCGGCATTGGTGTCCTTGCCCCAGTTGGAGCCGACCAGGAAAAAAAAGCCATCTGTCTGGAAATATGCGATCGGCGTGACATATTCTCTGCCGGACCGATGCCCCCGGCTGTGCAGCAGCAGGATGGTCTGGCTGCCAAGCTGGCTGCCGATGCGCCCCCGGCTCGCCCGGATGGCAAAGGTATTGATCGCCATGAAGATCTTTAGGGACAGTTTATTCATGCTCACCCTATCACTTCTCTAAAAATGCCTTCATCGGCTCCCAATAATTATCGATCCAGCCCTGGGTGAATTCATCCTCCGTGCCTTCTGGCACATCCGCATGGGTGAAATCCAGCCGGGTGCCTTCCGGGATGGCAGTGAAATTGAAGGTGATACGCGAGAAGTATCCTTCCGGCCAGTCCACCGCGCGCCAGTCCTGGATGATCTTCTGGTCCGGCACCAGCTTAATGTTCTTTCCGGCAATATAGCCGTCGTAAGCGGATATCTTCCCGCCCACTGCCCGGCTGATGCTGGCTTTCCCTCCGCTGAAGGCGGCATGTTTCTTCGAATCCATCAGCGCCTCGTACACCTCGTGCGGGGAGGCCTTGAAGGTGATGGTTTGTTGGATCACTCTGGACATTTTCTGGCTCCTTTTCGAATACCTGTAAGGTCAGTGTAGCGCATGCCGGCAGGCTTGTCAAAGGATGGGCGCACTTCTCACATGACATTCTTATAATTGAGGTTTTGGGGACACTTGTACCCGCATTGCAGCGAATATCATCCCCGCTTTGCGGAAATTGTTGGTCCGCGGCCTTGAGAAATAAGACATCCGAAGTATCTGAGACTTCGGATGTCTGCTTTAACCGACCATCTTCCTTAGTTCCTCTTCCCCGATCACCTTCACCCCCAGCTCCTGCGCCTTCTGGAACTTCGAACCCGGCGCTTCGCCCAGCACCAGGGCGCTGGTCTTCCTGCTGACCGAATCAATCACTTTGCCGCCGTGCTGCTCGATGAACTCCTTCACGCCCTCGCGGCTGAATCCCGCCAGCGTGCCGGTCACCACGAAGGTCATCCCGGATAACGGGCCTGATGATGCGGACGGCTGTCCGCCCATGCCCACCGGCCATACCCCCGCGGCCTTTAACTTTTCCAGCACCTTCCGGTTGCGCTCGCGGCTGAACCAGTCCACGATGGCCTCGGCGATGTTGGGTCCAACTCCATCCACCATCTGCAATTGCTCTGTGGAAGTCGCCCTCAACAGGTCCAGCGAGGGGAAATGGCGGGACAGGTCCGCCGCCGATACTTCGCCCACCCCGTGGATACCCAGGGCGGTGATCACCCGGTTCAAGGGCTGCCGCCGAGATTCTTCGATCGCTGCCAGCAGGTTGTCGGCCACTTTGCCTGGTGGTCCCTTCTCCGTCTTGCGCTCTTTCTTGGTCACCGCCTCCAGAATATCTTCCCGCCCCAGGCTGTATATATCAGCCACATCCCTGATCAGCCCCGCTTCGATCAATTTCTCCACAATTTTGATCCCCATCCCGGTGATATCCATGGCACCCTTCGAGACAAAGTGCTCCACATTACGCACCAGTTGCGCCGGGCAGGCCGCGTTGACGCAGTACCAGGCCACTTCGTCCTCGAAATGTTCGGCAGGCTGCCCGCAGGCAGGACAGGTGTCCGGCGGGTTGTAAGGCTTTTCGGCTCCGCTGCGCAGTTCCACCACCGGGCCGATCACGTACGGGATCACCTCACCGGCGCGCTTCACCAGCACCCGGTCGCCGGGACGGATGTCCTTCTCAGCGATATAGTCGAAGTTATGCAGGGTGGCATTCTTGACGATCACCCCGTTGATCTCCACCGGTTCCAATACGGCCTTGGGCGTCAGCACGCCGGTGCGCCCCACTTCCACCTCGATTCTCAGCAGACGCGTGGTCACCTCGCGCGCAGGGAACTTGAAGGCGATCGCCCCGCGCGGGTCCTTGCCCACGAAACCCAGTTCAGCTGCCAGGTTCAGGTCGTCAATCTTGATCACCATCCCGTCCGCTTCGTAAGGTAGTTCGTCACGCCGTTTGTCCCATGTTTCGGTGAAGGCGATGGCGGCTTCGATGTCCGTAAAGCATTGCACCACGTTCGTGACCGGGAAGCCCAGCCTCTTGAGCCAGGCCAGCAGTTCCCACTGGCTGTAAGGTACCTGTCCGCCCTCCGAGTACACCACCTGGTATACCAGGATGGTCAGCGGGCGGGTGGCGGTGATGGCTGGGTCCAGTTGTCGCAGCGAGCCTGCCGCAGTATTGCGTGGGTTCAAATAGGTCTTTTCACCGGTTTCTTCCAGCCGCTTGTTCAACGCCTCGAAATCTTTGATCGGGATGAAAACTTCGCCGCGTACCACCAGGGTCTCCGGGATGCGGACATCCGGGAACAAGGGCAGTTCGCCTGGCATCTTGTTGCTCAAGCCCTTTTCCACTGGTATTTTCAGTGGGATGCTCCTCACCGTCCTTAGATTGGTGGTGATATCCTCCCCGATCTCCCCGTCGCCGCGCGTCGCGCCCTGTACGAAAATTCCCTGCCGGTAGTGCAGCACCACGCTCAACCCGTCGATCTTCGGTTCCACTACGAAACGGGCTTTTTCCACCCGGTCGTCCAGTTTTCGCACCCGTTCGTACCAGCCGCGCGCATCCTCCCCCCCGAAGGCATTCGCCAGCGACAGGATTGGCCGTGGGTGGCGCACCTTCACAAACTTTTCCGATGGTTCGGCACCCGCCCGCTGGCTGGGGGAATCGGGCGTGACCCAGTCCGGGTGGGCGGACTCGATCTGGCGTAGTTCGATCGCCAGTTTGTCAAATTCCGCGTCGCTGATGAGCGGCGCGTCCAGCACATGGTAGCGGTGATTGTGGAAGTGGATTTGCTGCTTGAGATCTTCGTAACGCTGTTGAAGGGTCTGTTCGTCCATATTGACCGCCTGTAATGATTCGAGGGACAAGGATACAATTGGTCGGAGGTTCGAGTGAAACGCATCCTGGCCTTTATTTTACCTTGGTTCCTGGTCGCCTGTGCAGCGCCTGCGCTTTCTATGCCGGCAGTCCCCTCTGAATCGGTGTTTGATCGAACCAAATTGTTCGCCCTGACCGCAGAAGCTGAGACTCAAACCAGCGGGTATCCGGCAAATGAGGCCATGCTTACGGCGATCATGAGCAGCAAGTATGCCCTCGGGACTGCCATGGCTGCCACTCTGACCGCCCAACCGAGTGGGACGCCTGCCCCGGATATTCCCGCGGATTCACCCTTCTGCGAGCTGGCTGATTTGAAGACCACCTTTGGGTCAAATGCCGCCACCCAGCAAATCCTGCTCGGAGTGGGGTTAACCAACATCAGCAGGAACCCCTGCTTCCTGCAGGCCTGGCTCCAGGTAGTCCTGGTGGATCAGCAAGGTCATCCGTTGGATGTGGAATATCACTATTTCGAAATGGGTCCCGCCGATGCGCAAGCAGCAGCAACCGAACAGGCTCGGGAATCGACTATTGCGAAAGTGGGAATTTTGCCGGGTTGGACGGTCTGGCTAAACCTGGTCTGGTCAAACTGGTGTGGGGATGCCATTTCCGGAGGGGTGGTGATCCGTCTGACCTTGATTGAAAATGGGGGAGTGCTCAATGTTCCCACGGCTATTGAGGTCGGTGGTGCTTGCAATGCACCGGGTTATGCCTCTTCAGTGGGTATTTCGAAGTTGAACCCGGCTTTGCCTCCACAGTAAGGAAGAATCGAAACTATTCAATAAACGGAAAGTGGGGTTGTGCGTGCGGCTACGCCG
>CAIKOL010000115.1 GCA_903829085.1 uncultured Anaerolineales bacterium
ATGAGAATATTCTCAATTTTGCAAATAATGACCCAGTGGCAATTCTAATCCGTAACTGCTCCTACGTGGTGCGCAACCCCTCTCAGATCGAGCGGGACTGTGACATTTTAACTGAGTGCAGCCGCATCCAGGCTATCGGCAATAACCTAGTTGTCTCGCCGGAGACCGAGATCATTGACGGCCGCGGCTGTGCGGTACTCCCGGGTTTGATCAACGCCCATACTCATCTGTACCAAAATCTACTCAAAGGCATCTCGGCCGGTCTGACCCTGGTTCCCTGGTGCAACCAGGTTCTATTCCCTTCTCTGGGCGCCATGCGAACTATCATGAGTAGGGACGGTAAGCGTCTTTCATACCTGTGGACAGCCATCGCCTCCATCGAGATGATTCGTGGCGGCATCACCTGTTGCGTGGATATGGATAACACCTCGCCGGAGATTATGCATGCCTGGACGGATGTCGGCTTCCGCGGTGTGCTGGCCTACACTCTGTCCAACAAATGGGTCCCTGCCGAGCTGCGCGCTGGCGAAGACACTATGAAGCTCCAGCTGCTGGATTTCATCCAGAAATACCATCGTCCAGACGGGTTGACAACTGTCAATGTCGCCCCTTCGACACTCTTCCTGTGTACAGACGATTTTCTGGTCTGGGCCGGCGGGCAGGCGCAGGCCTACGACCTGGGGATGCAAATCCATATCGCTGAGACTGCCGAGGAGGTGAGTGACCAGGTTAAAGCAACAGGTCGTACGCCAGTGGAACATCTCCAACACCTGGGGTTGTTGAACTCCCAGCTCAGCGCAGTGCACGTGGTGCATATCAACCATCACGATGTCGAACTGCTCGCTAGCTCGGGAGCCCAAACGGTACATTGCCCCAAGAGCAACATGAAACTGGCGGATGGGATTGCTCCGACCGCCTGGTTGCGCAAAGCGGGTATTACTGTCAGCCTGGGGACGGATGGTTGCGCATCTAACGATCTGCTCGATATGTGGGAGGAAATGCGGACTGGGCTGCTGCTGGCACGCGTTTCCGAAAATCAACCGGATGGGATGACCCCCCAGGAGGCCTTCGGTATGGCAACTGTTGCCGCTGCACGCGTCGCCCGTATCGACGCTGGGGAGCTCCAGGTCGGGAAATTAGCAGACCTGGCAGTTGTCGAATTAAAAGGGGTCCACCTGCGGCCCTTCCATGGAGATGACTTACTCAACACGCTGGTCTTCTGCGGTAAAGCCGGGGATGTGCGCGACACGATCATCCATGGCGAAGTGGTCATGCGCGACCGCCAGATTACCAGGGTTGACGAACTGGCGTTACTCGAAGAAGCCGAATCCGTTGAAGCCGGTGTGTATGCCCTGCGCAACGAACAAACTTATGGTAGATAGGTTCAGGAGGAAAATACGTGAGTTCTTTGATCGCCTACTATCCCGGCAAGACTTTCTTTCATAGACTTGACCCGCGCGCCAAGATCATCTTCATGGTGATTGTCAGTATGGCCATTTTCGCAGTTCAACAGATCCCGGTTGCGTTGGCTGTTCTGGCGGTTATGATCTGCTTATGGTTCCTAGCCAAGCTTCCGTTCAGCGTTCTCTGGAGCTTCATCAAGGTCTTGCTGCCGATAATCGGCTTCCTATTCCTGGTGCAAGCTGTCTTCTATCCCGGCAATACTCCGCTGATCAAACCCCTTATCCCGATCGGTAGGGGCTATGGCCAGGTTACACTGGAGGGTATCCTTTTTGCAGTTCTGTTGGCCCTGCGGTTGATGGCCATGATTATCATGCTGCCTCTGGTCAATTTCACCACCCCGATCCAGAACTTCGCCTTGGGAATGGTGAAAATGGGCCTGCCCTACCGGTTGGCTTATACCATGACCACTGCCCTCAACCTGGTACCAATTCTGCAAGGGGAAACCGGGGTTATCGTGGACGCTCAGCGACTGCGTGCCATGCAATCCTTCGAAAAAGGGAAATTGGTCGAAAAACTCAAGGCTTACCCGGCTTTGGTCACCCCTCTCGTGATCGGTTCGATGCGCCGGGCGCAGTTAATGGCCGTTGCCATGGACTCGCGCGCCTTCGGAGCTACCAAATCCCGCACCTACTTGGAAGATATTCGTATGCACCCGTGGGATTGGGGCTTTATCTGCCTGACCGTTGCATTCACGATCGGGATCATTGTCGCCCCTTATATACATTGAGTCGAACGTTTCAGGAGTTCTGCCATAGACACACCCGCCATTGAGTTTAAAGATGTTTCCTATCATTACCCACGCAGTAAGCCCTGGGTGGTAACTCACCTGAATCTGAAGATCAACCAGGGCGAGTTTGTTGCCATCATGGGGGAAAATGGTGCCAGTAAAAGCACGATTTGCCAGATGCTGAATGGGATTATCCCTAACAGCATCGGCGGCCGCCTGAGTGGACAGGTGCTCATCCATGGCTTGAATACCAAGGAAGTTGGTATCTCCGAGCTGGCCACCAGGGTCGGGATTGTCCTGGAGGATCCCGAAACCCAGCTCTTCACCACTTCGGTCAAGGCGGAAGTGGCTTTTGGGCCGGAGAATCTTAGTCTCCCCCCGGATGAGATTGAGGAACGTATCCGCTGGGCGCTGGAGACAGTCCGCTTGAGTGGTTACGAAGAGCGGCTTCCTTCCTCGCTATCCGGAGGACAGAAACAACGCTTGGCCATTGCCGCAAATATTGCGATGCGCCCGGATATCCTGGTCCTTGACGAAGCAACCTCACAGCTTGATCCGGTGGGAGTGGAAGAAGTCCTTTCCGTTGTGCGCGAGTTGAACCAGAAATATGGCATGACCATAATCATGGCTACAGATGCATCCGAGATGATTGCCCGCTTGATGGATAGGGTGGTGGTTCTGAACCAGGGACAGTTGGAGGCTGACGGAACCCCCATCCAAATTTTTTCCAATACCGGTCTTTTTAAGAAGCTGATGATCCGCTCTCCGCAAGTCTCCCAATTGGCAGCCCTTCTGAAAAACGAAGGCCACCCGTTGCCTGTCTTCCCTATCACCGTCCCGGAGGCTTGTGAGGGGTTGCAGATCCAACTCAAAGGAACTACCTCTGCCCCATTTGAGGAACTGAAAGTGGTCAACTATGAATCCCGGCCGCTGGCCATCCAGGTGGAGCATCTCGATTACATCTACCAACCGCTGGATGTGCACGCTGTCAAGGATGTCAGTTTTGAAATTCACCAGGGCGAGTTTATTGCCTTGATTGGCCAAAACGGTTCAGGCAAGACAACTGTACTTAAGAATCTGCTTGGACTTCTACGGCCAACCAGCGGCAAGGTAACCGTCGCCGGGCAGGATACGAAAACCACCCCCGTGTCTGAGATGGCCAGGCATGTTGGGTTTGTGCTTCAAAATCCTGACCAGCAGCTCTTCGCTGAAACAGTCGAAGAAGAGGTGGCTTACGGCCCGCGGAACCTGAAGCTTGCAAAGGAACTGATTGAGCAGCGTGTCGCCGAAGCGCTTAAACTGGTCGGGCTTGAAAATAAACGCCAGGAATTTCCACCTGCCCTTCCCAAAGGCGACCGGGCCAAAGTTGTCATTGCCAGTGCCCTGGCACTTGATCCATCCATCATCATTCTGGACGAACCGACCACCGGGCAGGACTACCGCGGGTGCCACCAGATCATGCAGATTGCCCAATCCCTCCACCAACAAGGGCGCACGGTCGTGTTTGTCACCCACCACATGGCCTTGGTGGCGGAATATGCCCAGCGTGTGATCGTACTGAGCGGTGGAAAGGTTCTTCTAGACGATAGCACTCAGGGCATCTTTGCCAGGCCGGATGTGGTCCGGCAGGCTTGTATTATTCCTCCCCAGATCACTGAGTTGGGACAGGCATTGCCAGCCGGACTTGGATTACCGCACACGCCTCTGACTGTCCAGAGCATGAGCGTCGCTGTCCTGAGTCGCTTCGACCATAAGAATACTTCAACTCCAATATTATAGAAGGGAACAACCCATGGAAGAAATTCTCGCCCAATTACAAGCCATCTGCGGACCGGAACATGTCACTAATGAACGTGTTGACCTGCTTTGCTATCGCCGCGATTGCGGCCCCACCCCGGGAGGCACTCCTGGGTATGTCTGTCGACCTGAGTCGACCGAGGAAGTGGTCAAGTTGGTCAAGTTGGCCAATGAATTGAAGAAACCGCTTTTTCTGTGGGGACGCGCTACCACCTTTGTCGACAGTGGTGTCATCAATGATTGCATCGTGCTGGCGCTCGACCTGATGAACGAATTCGAGATCGACCTTGAGAATCAGGTTGTGCATGCTGATACAGGCACTATCTGGCACGCCATCGACGGTGAACTGAAAAAATCTGGCTGGGAATTGTCAGCTCCTGGTGGAGGCGGTATGTTCTCAGCCAGTGTGGGAGGGACGATTGCTTACAATGCCGTACCGCACGGCATCACCGAGTACGGTACTACTGGCGACCACGTTATCTCCCTGGAAGTGGTCATGCCAAATGGGACTATATTGCATACCGGCTCGGCCTCCAACGACGCCAATGGCAACATTGCCATCGAACGTGGCGCCAACGGTCCCGATCTCGCTGGGCTTTTCATCGGGTCCTGCGGAACTCTTGGAA
>CAIKOL010000116.1 GCA_903829085.1 uncultured Anaerolineales bacterium
CCGGATGCTCCCGATAGGGTAAAAAATGAACACGACACCGTATTTCCTGTATTTCATTTTTCTCTGCCTTGGCGCATCCATCGGTGCGCTCGTCCAGCGTGCCCAGAACCGGCGCCACGCTTCCCCTCCAGCACAACCTGCAGCGCCCGCAAAAGAGACCGCCCCTGAAGCTGCCCCCGCCAACAAGCTGGCTGCGGAGGGGGATGTGGAGATCCTGCGCGCCTGGCGGGCGTCTTCAGGCAAGATCTGGCTGGAAATGGACGCGCGCCGCCTGGAGGTTAAGGAAGACCTGCAGCCCGACCAGCGCCGCCGCCTGGTGAGCACCCTGGTGGACCTGCGCCCGTGGCTGGAAAACGCCCCGGTTCCCGCAGCGGCAGTTCCCGTCCCGGATGTACCGCTCCAACCGGCGCCGGCGGCAGCCTCGGCCCTCAAGCTCGTCAAGCCTGCCAAGCCGGAGCTCAAGGAGAGCAAGCCGGCACTGGTGCTCAAGAGCATCGTGGAGCAGATCGACGATGTCCTGCAGGAAAAGCTGGAGCAGGAGGGTCCCTTTAAGGGCCGCGACCTGCACCTGCTGGAAGGGATTGGCGGGATGGTGCTGGTGAAGGATGGGATCAAGAAGTACGAGGGCATTGAGGCCGTGCCTGAAGCGGAGATCCAGGTCTTCATCCGCCAGGCGGTATCGGACTGGGAGAAGCTGCCCCACATGCTGTGAGCAGGGCAGGGAAAAGATCAACACGAAGAGCACGAAGGGTTAGGGGATAAATTAACCGCGAAGAAAGAGAAGAACGCGAAGAACTATAAAAGGGGGCAAGGGAAAAGAATAGATTCTCCACGAAAAAAACAGGAAGAGGAGATGACAGAAGGCGGAAAGCAGAGAGCAGAAAGGGGTGATAGCTGAGGGCTGAAAGCTGAAAGCTGAAAGCGGAAGGCCGAAGGGCGGAGTCCGGCGACTCATCGCCCCCGCAGGGGGTATCATCGTCGGGATGAAAGACGGGGAAAAGTGGAATCCGGTTTTTTAGGATCAATTGCGACTCTTGGGCGCGCCTGTCCTGCGGACACCTGTCCTGTGGACACCTGTCCTGTGGACGAATGCAGAGCAGAAGGCTGTGTCAAAACAATGAGGAACAAGCCTGTCTTCTTTTGAAAAACATGGTAGTAGGCTTCTCCACGACACTTGCACCGCACTGCACCGAACGCAGTGCGGTGCAGTGCAGGTGAGCAACACGAAAAATTCACGAAGAAGAGATGGTAGGGGCAGGTCTTAGACCTGCCCCTACGTGGTATGCGTCCCGCCAGATCACCGGGACGATAACCCGCAAGAGCACCGGGAGGTTGTCCCGCAAGAGAATCGGGATGTTATCCCGTAAAAACCCGGGACTGTTGTTTGATACGCGGAACGACGAGGGAACAAACAACCTGCCATTTTTCGCTGATTTTGTTCGTGGCTTCTTCATTATTAATTACCCCCTGCGCAGGTGAGAATTCGGTCGGAGGTTGTTTTTTTACAAATCAAACAACCTGCTGCCCCAAAGAGGGTGGATGGTTCAGGTGGTTCGGCTGTTAAGGTGCGATAGCGCATGGCGATCCATTAAAGGATGGCTGCACCTTTATGATAGAACTAATGTTCTGGTTTGTCAATGGGGAAAGAGGGGGGAGAACAGGCGGTCAGGAAACCAGGGAACAGGGGATGGGGACGGAAAATGAATCTCTTTGGGCATTTGTGCGTTTCTCCGGCTGATGCTATACTTTATCGTGCTAATCAAGGGCTAGGGATATATGAGAAGAGAATATTACTCTGACTCGATTGCCAATTTTCAAAAAACTTCGCCAGATGAGATACTTGGCATCCTTGCCAAAAATAATGATTTTTCTCTCGAACAGACCCAACGGGATGCGTGGTTGGAAGAAATAGTTATCTTAAAAAAGGTGCTATTGCATTTCGAAGGAACAATCTATTTTGAATATTCAATTCCGCGTATGGGGAAACGGATTGATGTTGTCCTGCTAATTGGGCCAGCGATATTTGTCCTTGAGTTCAAAATCGGTGAAAAAGAATTCACTTCCTATGCCATCGATCAGGTTTGGGATTATGCTTTGGATTTGAAAAACTTTCACGAATCAAGTCATGCGCGCCTAATTGCTCCTGTTCTGATAGCTACAAAAGCTAGAAATATTTACCTGGTTGTTGATACAACATCACAAAACGACAAACTTCTCTTTCCGATAAAGTGCAATGTCGAGCTGCTTGACCAGGTCATTTCCAGCGTTTTGCTTTTAGCTGAAGATACCATTATTGACCGGACACAATGGGAAAGTGGCAGGTATAGTCCCACTCCCACAATTATAGAAGCCGCGATGGCGCTTTACAACCATCATTCCGTGAGCGATATTTCTCGAAGTGATGCAAGTGCGATTAACCTGAGCGACACTTCTGATGCAATATCAGAGATCATCCGTTCTTCTAAGGAAAAATCGGACAAATCCATTTGCTTTGTGACAGGCGTTCCAGGTGCAGGGAAAACCCTGGTCGGGCTCAACATTGCAACAAAGCATATTGACAAGAA
>CAIKOL010000117.1 GCA_903829085.1 uncultured Anaerolineales bacterium
ACCTCCCGGCGGCTGGGAGCGGGGCGCCTCGGCGCGGCCCTGGTTCTGCTGCTGGCGGTTCTGGTCTCCAGCAATAACTGGTCCGTGCGTCCCCAGGTATTTGCCTACCCGTTGTTCGCCCTGGCAGTATATATTCTCTACCGGTGGCAAAATGGGGGAAAGCTGCTTCTCCCGCCCGACCGCGGGGATCACCCGGGAAACCTTCCGGAAAATGGGGTTCGCCCCCCTTTGAGCACCTTTGGCTCCTTTGTGTCCGGGCTATTTCGTCCGCAACGGGAGGGCGGGAAAATCGTCCTGTGGCTGCCGCTCATCAGCCTGGCGTGGGTCAACCTGCACGGGTCGTTCGTCATGCTGATCCTGCTGGTCGGCGCCGCGCTGGTCTTTGGGCGGGGTGACCGGCGCCTGCTGGCGCTGGCAGCCGCGGGCGTGCTGCTCGCCACCTTCGTCAACCCGCGCGGCCTTGGCTCCTGGGGGTACCTCTTCAACTCGCTGACCGTGGCCTCCAGCCAGCAGTTCTCCGCCGAATGGCGTCCGCCGCTCAACACCGGCTGGCAGATGAACCTGTTCTTCCTGTGGCTGCTGGGATTCCCGCTGCTGGCGGCCTTCTCGCCCCGCAAGCCTGCCCGCCTCGAATGGGCCTGGTTCCTGGGCTTCGGTTTCCTGGCGCTGTGGGGCGAGCGCTATGTCATCTGGTTCGTCCTGATCCTGGCAGTGCTCACCGCCGGGCTGCTGGCAGACTGGGAGAAGAAGTTCCTCGGCAACCCCAAGCCCGGCTCCCCGGCCCTCAACCTGACCCTTATCCTGGCCCTGCTCCTGCTGCCGCTGGCCCTGCTGCCCGGCGTGCGTGAATCCTGGTGGCCTCAGGCTCCCGCCGCCACCGAGGACACGCCCATCGCCGCCACCCACTGGCTGGCTGCCCACCCCGACCTGCCCGGCCCGCTGTGGAGCGAGATCGGCTTCTCCAGCTACCTGGAATTTGCCCTGCCCGAGCGCCCGGTCTGGATCGATACGCGCTTCGAGGTCTTCCCGGTGCAGCAGTGGCAGCAATATCAAGCCATCACGGATGCCACCTGGGATTGGCAGGCGCTGTTATCCGCCAGCGGGGCGAACCTGCTGATGGTCTCGGTCACGCAGCAGCCGGACCTGTTGCAGGCGCTCGAGCACCAGTCCGCCTGGTGCCGGCTCTACCGCGACGATATCGCCGTGATCTACCAGCCATGTGGAGGCGGGTGAGATGGCCCGTTATCCCGGCCGGCTTGCCATCCAGCAGCGCGTGCTGCCCCCTTACCGGGCAGCCTTCTTCGACGCCCTGGCAGCCGCCTGCGACGGCGGGTTGAGTGTCTTTGCCGGCTTGCCGCGCCCCGACGAATCCATTGCCACCACCACCGCGCTGAAAGTTGCCCGTTACACGGCTGCATTCAACGTTCACCTTCTGCATGGGTCTCTTTACCTGTGTTACCAGGCCGGGTTGCTCGAGTGGCTGCGGGCCTGTGATCCCGCTGCGCTCATCGTGGAAGCCAACCCGCGCTACCTTTCGACCCCCACCGCCGTCCGCTGGATGAAGACCCGCGGCCGCCCGCTCTTGGGCTGGGGGCTGGGCGCGCCGCCGGTCCCGGGAGCTCTTTCCAGCCTGCGGAACGCCCGCCGCCTCGCCTTCCTGCGGCAGTTCGAGGCCCTGCTCACCTACAGCCGCCGCGGGGCAGACGAGTACGCCGCCCTCGGTTTCCCGCCGGAGCGGATATTCGTGGCTCCCAACGCGGCTGCCCCCCGCCCCACCACTCCTTTACCCCCTCGTTCTCCCACCTTGGATGGCAGGGCCTGTGTACTTTATGTCGGGCGGCTCCAGGCGCGCAAGCGCATCGACACGCTCCTGCAAGCCTGCGCCAGCCTGGGCCAAGACCTGCGCCCGCGCCTGGTCATCGTGGGCGACGGGCCGGAACGCTCCGTCCTGGAGACCCTGGCAAAAACGATCTATCCCCTCGCAGAATTCCCCGGTTCACAATACGGGGCGGAGCTGGCGGCCTGGTTTTCCGCCGCGGATCTGTTCGTCCTGCCCGGCACCGGCGGGCTGGCGGTGCAGGAGGCCATGTCCTACGGGCTGCCGGTCATCGTCGGCCAGGGGGATGGCACCAATGACGACCTGGTCCGCCCCACCAACGGCTGGCAGCTTGCGGGAGGGGAGAGCCTGGCTGGTGTGCTGCAGGC
Organism: uncultured Anaerolineales bacterium; assembly: GCA_903829085.1. Classification (GTDB taxonomy): domain Bacteria; phylum Chloroflexota; class Anaerolineae; order Anaerolineales; family Villigracilaceae; genus UBA877. The sequence continues at coordinate 2,206 of CAIKOL010000117.1, forward strand.
CGCCCTGTCAGATATCCCCCGCCTGCGCCTCATGGGTGCGGAATCCTACCGCATCGTGAGAGACGAGATCAACCTGGAGCGGATGGTGGAGGTGTTCGTGGAAGCGCTGAACCAGCTCAGCCGCAAAGGGTAACAGCTTCTTCGCAGGCTACAACTTTTTCAAGGGGATACCGTAAGTACCAGTGTATCGAAAGCATAATATTCTGATCCTGCCGGAACAGGATCACTGGAGGCAAGCATGACAGAAGCGCACGAACACAAGCACAGGGTACCCTGGTATCTGTGGCCTTTCTGGGCCATCTGGAAACTGGTGGTGGGCATCGTTGAAGCCACCGGGCGGCTGGTGGCGATCATCCTTGGCCTGGTGTTCCTGATCGTCGGCGTGGTCCTGACCGTAACGGTCATCGGGGCCATTGTCGGCATCCCGTTCATCATCTTCGGGCTGCTGTTGACGGTACGCGGGCTGTTCTAGCGCCTGCGTTCATTCCAGTGCAGCTTGGATGGAGCGTTCCAGGGCTCCATTTGCAACCTCTTCCAGCAGCGGACGTGCCCAGGTGGGCACGTTTGCGCGCCGGGAGGCTTCCAGCAAGCCGGATAAGTTCGACAGCGGCGCATCCAGCCGGCGCTCGGTCTCGCTGACCGGGCCGTAGGTTTCGGCAAAGGCTTCCCGCGCTGCCCCTTCCAGCGACCAGGTCACATTGTGCCAGTCGCTGTAGGCCGCGCCGAGGCTGAACCGATCGTAATCAAAGACAATGGCTTGCAAGCGGGTCTTCCCTCTCGAAAGCGCCAGGTTTTCCCGGGCGAAATCATCGTAGTTGAAGGTTTGCAGACCGGCCTGCGCCTTGTCTCTCAGGCTGTCAATGGCTTGCAGGGCTGCGCCCCAGGCTGGACTGCCGGTCAATCCCAACCTGAGGCCGGCTTCCGTCAGCGCTTCTCCGGTCAGCTCATCCACCCAGGCATGCAGCCCGGGCGGGAGTGTTTCAGGATGTCTGAGCGCTTCGTACCCGGCCCGGTGCAGGGAGCGGTACCAACCAGCCAGGGCGATGCCGGTCTCCGCCCGGCCCATGTCCGCTTCGCGCGCCAACCGCCAGGCCCGGCTGTGCTCCAGGTCTTCGAGCAGCAGCGATCGGTCCGTGCGGGCGTGAACGGGGAGAGTGGGGATCCCACAGCCTTCGAGCAGAGCATACACCGCCGGTTCCAGCGCATCCGGAGTGTCAAAAGATTTCAGGACGCGCCAGGCGCGGCCTGTCCTGATACGGCAGACCAGATGCCCGGCCTTGCGGCGCAGGAGTTCAAAGGCAAGGGGTTCATGGGGACGGATCCCCAGGGCAGCCAGCTCGGAGGCTGGGAGAAGATCGAAGGGTTCAGCCAAGGGGACTTTATTTCGACGCTTCGATCTTCTTTAAAAATTCCCCGATCGCATCGAAGACCACCTGGCGCTTTTCGTCGCGCACCACGGAATGGTCGAAACCGTCCAGCCAGAGCTTTTCCTTCACGGCGCTGCCCAGGGCTGAATGGATGAGCTCGATGTCGTCCAAGCCGCCCATATCCTGGCGGGATTGGACCACCAGCGCCGGTACCCTGACCTGCGGCAGGCTGGCGTGCATGGCCTCCTGGAGCCGGGTGAGTTCGACGATCATTCGCACCGGGTAGCGGGTGTAAGCCGGGTAGTCCGCCTCACGCCGCGACCCCAGGTCGGGGTGATCCTGCACATCCTTGTGAGCCATCCAGCCCAGGGCGCCCGTCAGATGTGCCAGGAGTACCTGGAGTGGCGGGAATCCGCGGGCGGGTGTGGAAAGCGCCACCACTCCCGCCACCGGGAAGCGGGCCGCGGCGGTCAGGGCGATCATCCCGCCCATGGACTGGCCGATGAGCACGGTCTGTGTGCAGAGGCCGCCCAGCAGGTCCAGCCCGTCCTCCACCGAGAGCAGCCAGTCGGTCCAGCGGGTGCGCATTAAGTCGCGCGGTGTGGTCCCGTGACCCGCCAGGCGCGCGTTCAGCACGGTATAACCGCGGGCGTGCAGGTCCTCCGCCAGGAACTGCATCTCTTCAGGGTTGGCGGTGAAGCCGTGCAGCAGCAGGCAGGCGGTTGGGCCGGCGCGCAGCAGGCGCGGTTCCGCCCCGGGTACGGTCAAAAGCTCAGATTGCTCAGACGTTCCAGTCACGATGTTCCCTTCTGTGGCTTCTATGAGCAAATATCCACTCGCTGGCCGTCACCACGATGAACGACACTACCAGCGAGGCCAGCCAGGCCAGCCCGGTGACCTGCTCCACCATGCTCTCGCGTTTCTCCACCTCGCGCAGCGAGCGCCCCGCCAGCACAAATCCCATCTGCGTTCCACTGTAAGCCACCACCACCGCAGCCATCCTGACCCCGGTCTCGGGTTGCCAGGAGATCCGGTCTTCCCCATTCTGGCGGGTATAGTCGAAAACGCCGGACGGCAGGAGTGGCGTCTCACCGTGCAGCACACCGGAGGCTGCCAGCGGCTGACCCGCATCATCGTAAACGACCAGGAACGGCGCCAGGCTGCTGGAAATCTCCACCTGGCCGGCTGGCAGGACGGACTCAGGCGCCGCGCCCGAGGTGAGAGCTGCGGCCGCGTCCTCGGCCATCTGGATCTGGGGGTCATTGGCAGTCTGGCGCAGCGACTGCTGCCCCACCAAGTACACCAGCCCGCACAGCAGGGTGATGACCACCGCCAGCGGCAGCCAGTGCCGCATTATCTGTCTAGATTTTGACATCGATGAACTCCTGTTTACTGGACATACCAGGCTGCAACGTATCCGGACAGGCCGCCCGGTTCTTTGACATTCAGCCACTGGTCGATCACGCCGATCTTTGTCTGGACGACGCTGGAAATTTCCAGCACGGTCAACAACGTGCCGGGGGCAAGTACCTTGACCGTATCCGCGCTGCCATTGGGATGGAGGCGCATGCGCAGCCCCGCGCTTGCCTGGCTGGATACCACGACCGTCAGGCCCGCGGCTGGAGGCACAGGGGTGCCTGCTCCACCCTTGTATGATAATAGAGAGGCAAAGAGAGAGGTGAATCCGAAAGCACCCTTGAGGAGAACTCGTCCCGAAGATAGTGATCCCTCTCTCTCCCTGCCTTGCTCCGATAGGTCGGACGGTATCTTGAGCACATCTTGCAGAGATGATAGCTCGCATTGACAAGGTTGGCCTGGAGACAAGGCGATCATATTTTGTGGAGATGCCTTCATGGATAAACCTGTTCTGGGTATTGATATTTCCAAGAGTAGCTTTGATGTTTTCCTGATCCATGGTGAGAAGCAGCAGCATCGCTCTTTTCCAAACCGCGCAGAAGGGTTTGAACAACTGTCGAACTGGTTGCGAGAATGTTGCATTCAACAAGTGCATGCTTGCATGGAGGCAACCGGACGATATGGCGACGAACTGGCAGCGTACCTTTTTGAGCAAGGCCATCAGGTCAGTGTGGTCAACCCGGCTCGCATTCGTGATTATGCCCGCAGCAAGCTTACTCGCAACAAGACCGACAAACTGGATGCCAAGATCATTGCCTTCTTCTGTCTGAATGAAAAACCTGCATTGTGGCAGCCACCTGCACCCGAAATTCGGGAGCTACAAGCCCTGGTGCGCCATCTGGAAGCCTTGCTAGGCATGCGTACCCAGGAGAATAATCGTTTGAAGTCCGGGGTTCCTTCCAAGCAGGTTTGTTCCATGCTGGAAGAGCACCTGGCGTTTCTCGACCAGCAAATCATACAGATCAAAAAACGCATCAAGCAACACATCGACCAAAATCCCGGCCTGAAACGAGATCACGATCTACTCATCACCATTCCAGGCATCGGTGATACAACCGCTAACAAATTGCTCAGCGAGAACATCCAAGCCTTTTCGGATGGCCGTGCTTTGGCTGCCTTCGCCGGTCTCAGTCCACGCCTATGCTTTTCTGGCACCTCCGTACACCATCGAGGTAGACTCTCCAGAGTAGGGAGAAGCGGTCTCCGCAAATCGCTTTACTTCCCGGCCATCTCTGCCATGCGTTTCAATCCGCAAATCATCATCTTCTGCGAGCGGCTTGCAGAAAAACATAAACCCAACATGGTGGTTATCGCAGCTGCCATGCGCAAATTGCTTTGTCTTTCCTTGGGCGTACTTAAATCCGGCATACCTTTCGACACAGGTTATACCCAAAGTGCCTGCGTTCGCCCTTGACAATCATCACGGTATCTTCGGGCACAATGTCCGAATCCTGCCGGGTCCACCGAATGAACTCTTATCGTTTTGAAAGAGAATATATGGATTGCCATTTGCCTTTCCTTTTTATACCTGATTTATAAATCAGGTATAAAAGGAGCATGATGAACATCGCATTATCCCCCAAAGCGATTGAAGTCGTACTTCACGATGCCATGCAGCGTGATATTACCACCGCCCGGCGTGCCGCTCTTCTTCAAATATTG
>CAIKOL010000118.1 GCA_903829085.1 uncultured Anaerolineales bacterium
CTGGATAAAAGATTGAGCGAATCTTTTAAACAGGTCTCGGAACGGCTCGAACAGGTGCATCAGGGTTTGGGTGATATGCGCAATCTGGCCGCGGATGTAGGTGATTTGAGAAAAGTACTCACCAATGTCAAGGCACGCGGCACCTGGGGTGAAGTGCAATTAGGCGCTCTTCTGGAAGAAATCCTCTCGCCGGAACAATACGCAAAGAATGTGAAGATTAAAGAAAACAGCAGCGAGCTTGTTGAATTTGCCATCAAACTTCCCGGAAAGGATGATTCGCCATCAGATCATGTACTGATTCCGGTTGACGCCAAATTTCCGGTGGAAGATTATCAGCGGCTGCTCGAAGCGCAGGAAAAGGGGGATATTGTTGCAGCCGATGATGCTGTACGGCAACTGGAAGCAAGCATCAAAAAAGCAGCCAAAGATATATCTTCGAAATATATTGCTCCACCCAGGACAACGGATTTCGGCATTATGTTTTTGCCTGCCGAAGGCCTTTATGCCGAAGTTATCCGCAGGACAGCTTTAGTCCAGCAGCTCCAGCGCGAATACCATATTGTCATCACAGGACCAACCACATTTGCCGCTCTTTTAAACAGCTTGCAAATGGGCTTCCGTGCCCTGACCATTCAGAAGCGCTCAAGTGAAGTCTGGAAAGTGCTGGGTGAAGTAAAATCGGCCTTTGGCCGGTTTGGTGATACGCTCGATGCCGTGCATAAGCGGCTGGAACAGGCTGCCGTTTCTGTGGATGACGCCCGCAAAAAATCACGAACGCTGCAAGGTAAACTTCGCGCTGTGGAATCCACACCGGGAACACCCACTGAAATACTCCTGGAAGATAAAACTGTATCTGATGCCGAATCAGATTGATAACGCCATTTCTGAATCAAAGATCTATCTTTAGTCGAAAAACTGCTAATATGAGCCAGGAAGATACTTGATCCCTTACCTGCATGATCGTCTATAGAAAATTAGTAGTATGGTATTCCAAGATTTTTTAAAAAAAATTATTCGAGCGAAAGGTTTGCAGGGGAGAGCGCAAAGCTGGCGATACCGCAGTTGTTGTCACGGTTACGGCTCATGTAAATGTAGCCGCTATTACCCCACTCCGTGCCAAGCGACGCTCGAACGATCCAGTATTCACTACCAGGCTCGCCTCCATAGCCAACAATAACCACAGCGCGCGTAGGACGCGTGTTGTTGCACATCGGTTCGTAGTAAACCCCCGATTTGTAGTTTAAAAACGACGGGTGGCAAGCGTCGATGAACGCCAACACTGGGCCAACAGTGTCCACGTAAGCCTTCAGCGACTCCTCGTCACCCGATGACAACAGCCCGACACCAGGAATAGTCGCAGCCACATGCCCGGCGTCAAATTGGCATGTGCCCTGCACACCGGTGTAAGGATACAATGCTTCGGTCTGGAGTCCATTCTGCCCGATCATGCCCTTCAAACTTTCGATCGGGTCGCTATCTCCGGAGCACGCATCACCAACCGCGTCGCAGTCGATCAACTGCTGTTCGGAAAGGCTCAGCAAAGTTCCC
>CAIKOL010000119.1 GCA_903829085.1 uncultured Anaerolineales bacterium
GTTATTCCGAAACGGATGCCCCCCCGTCCAAGTATAAAGCCAAGAAATATACCCGCTAAATGGATGAGTGCATCCGGTCTATATCTGGAAGCCACCCGGGTCTTGGTTTCAACATCAACACCTTAACCCTATGAATAATTCCATCGGCCAATCTTTCCCCCGTCTCGACGCCCTTGATAAGGTCACGGGCAAAGCATTGTACTCCGGCGATATCGTCCGCCCGGGGATGCTGCATATGAAAACCCTGTTCGCCGGTCGTCCGCATGCCCGGGTGATCCGCATTGATACATCCGCGGCCGAGGCTCTGCCTGGCGTGGTGGCGATCTATACTGCCAGGGATGTACCGGTGAACGAGTACGGCCTGCAAAAAAAGGATCAGCCGGTTCTCTGCGGCCCTTCCCATCTCCCGGCAGGAACTGGGGTTGCGGGCGATGTCGTCCGCTGTGAAGGGGATCTCGTGGCTGCCATCGTTGCTGAAACCGAGACCATCGCTGCCCAAGCGCGTGACCTGATCAAAGTGGAATACGCCGACCTGCCCGCTGTTTTCGATGCCGCCGAGGCGATGAAACCCGCAGCGCCGCGCATTCACCCGGAACTTGGCGACTCCAACGTTTGCGTGTTGGACAGGATTCGCAAGGGGGATGTGCAGGCCGCCTTTGCCAGGGCGGATGTAATTATTGAGGGCGAGTATCGCACTCCCTACCAGGAACATGCCTATCTCCAGCCAGAAGCCGGGCTGGCTTATCTTGACGATCAAGGTCGCATTACTGTTGAATGCGCTGGTCAATGGACACACGCCGACCGGGATGGCATTGCCCACGCTCTCGGGCTGCCCGAAGAGCAGGTGCGCATCATCTACCCGGCCATCGGCGGAGCCTTCGGTGGGCGTGAGGACCTGTCGGTGCAGATCGTGCTGGCGCTGGCAGTCATGAAACTCAAACACCCGGTCAAGATCGTCTGGAGCCGGAAAGAGTCCATTATCGGGCACGGCAAGCGCCACCCGATGACCATCAAAACAAAATGGGCTGCCACCCGGGACGGCAAACTGCTCGCTGCTGAGACGACCATCATTGCCGATGCCGGGGCGTACATGTATACCTCCAACAAGGTGCTCGGTAACTGTACCATCACCGCCACCGGTCCGTACTCCATCCCCAACGTAAAGGAAGATGTTTACGGCGTCTATACCAACAATGTCCCCACCGCCGCCTTCCGCGGCTTTGGCGCGCCACAGGCCCTCTGGATGGCTGAAATCCAGATGGACAAGCTGGCTGAAAAGCTGGGGCTGGACCCGGTCGAGTTCCGTCACCGCAACGCCTTAAGGGAAGGTGATACGCTCAATGTTGGCACCCCGGCTCCCGGTCGCGTCAGCATTGTGCAGTGCATCGAAGCAGCAGCCCAGAGGGGTGGTTGGAATAAAACGCCTGCAGGCTGGGCCCTCTCAAAACAGGAAAACGCGCTGCCTGGTCACATGAAACGCGGCCGCGGCTTTGCTTGCGGTTTCAAGAACGTCGGTTTCTCGTTCGGTTACCAGGAGAACTCCTGGGCGCGCGTCGAACTGCACGGCAAGACCGCCATCGAGCAGGTGGTCGTCTGGCATGCCGGTGCCGAGGTCGGCCAGGGCACGCATACGGTTATGGCGCAGTTTGCCGCCCAGACCCTTGGTGTCCCATTCGGGAAGGTGACGGTGATCACTTCGGACTCAGCCACGATGGGCAACCCTGGCAGCGCCTCTGCCTCCCGTCTCACCTTTATGGCTGGCAACGCCATCAAGGGTGCCGCTGAAGCCGCCCTGGCGAAATGGCAGACCGAGGAGCGCCCGGCCGTTGCCGAGTACACCTACCTGGCTCCCAAAACTACGCCCTTTGACAGGGAAACCGGCTACTCAACGCCGAACCTGTCCTATGCCTACGTGGCCCAGGCAGCCGAGATCGAGGTGGATCTGGAGACCGGTTTTATCAAGGTTCTGCGTCTCGTCTCCGCCGATGATGTGGGTCAGGCCATCAACCCGATGCTGGTTCAGGGGCAGATCGAAGGTGCAGTGGTCCAGGCCGAGGGCTACGCCCTGACCGAGAACTTCATCACCCAAAACGGTCACATCCTAACCGACCAGCTCAGTACCTACTTGATCCCCACCGTGCTCGACATCCCGGATGCAGTCGAGTCGGTCATTATCGAGGTGGCGGAGCCGAACGGTCCCTTCGGGGCGCGCGGCCTGGGCGAGCTGCCGTTCCTGCCGGTTGCCCCGGCCATCGCTGCCGCTCTCCACGACGCCACCGGGGTCTGGTTCAGCGAATTCCCGCTCACCCCCGAACGGGTGCTGCGCGGGCTGGGAAAGATCTAAGCAGCCGGGCTGCATTCATCCTGGAAGAAACCTGCCAGGACACGCCGTTTTTTGAGCGTGTCCTTTTTTTTTATTTTTTTCCGGAAGCCATCCTATCCAGGCGAGACCCGTCCAGCGCTTTTTATTTCTATCCTGAACACGGAAAATCCCTGGGTATCGAATTCCCACCTTTGGGGGAATGGGAAAAAGGAGAATCCGTATATAATTAAATTGTGAAATATCGCTCAAACACGATTGATTTCAAAACCTTGTCAATCCAGCAGGTAATTATCTCCCCGTAGGCCAGCTGTCGGAGCTCATCAATATAATAAGGGCTGGTTAGATTTAGGGATGGGAGGAGGAATTTCATGCATAAAAAGCGATGGCTCTATGGGAGCCTGGCAATCCTGATCGTTCTGGGTCTAATCCTGGGCACCGGCGCTTTTGCTTACCGCCGCATTCCAACTGTGACCAACCAACTCGCCAGCCAGGACGATACCACCGTCCTCATTATGAACCCCGCCTCCGCAAGTCACTACCCGGCGGATGCCGCCATTCCGATCACTGCCCTAGCTGCCAGCAGCCAGCCGGTGCAAGCCTTGGAATTGTGGACCGATGGCAGCCTGTTTGAAACCAGTCATCCTGGGGCGGACGATGATCCCAATTTTTTCTACGAAACCTGGCATTGGATGCCACTGAGCACCGGCGAGCATATCCTGACCGTCCGGGCGGTCAACCTGGATGGATCGATCGGTACTTCCAACCTCCTGCGTATCACTGCTGACCAGGCTGCAGGATATGTGCTCCGGCATACCATCCAGCCGGGTGAAACCCTGGATTCGCTGACCCAGTCCTGCGATACAAATATCGATACCATCGTCAGTCAGAACCCTGGGCTGGACCCTGCCGCACCCTTGCCAGCCGGTGGGCAGATTAATATTCCCTGCGCCACATTGTTTGCCGTATCAGATTCTGCCGGAACGGGGATCACGCCTCCGCTGACCCAGGAACCAGATTCTTCCCCATCTTCCCCGCCAGGCAATTTCGAATTCATGCTGAGCAGCCTGTTTTTCCCGGCCTCAGCGTTGACAAACGCCCCGGGCCTGACTGCCGGGTTGAATGGTTGCATCGGCAAGTTAGTGGTCCAGGATAATTCCACCGACGAACAGGGTTTTGAGATCTGGCGTTCCGGTGTCAGCGGATTCGAACGCATCGCCACCCTGGGTCCGAATACCGGCGCGACCTTTACATACCAGGATGTTATTCAACAATCAGGGCAGATTCAATATGTGGTCTCAGCCTTTACTACCAAAGGCAAGAGCGCCAGCAATATTGTCGCAGTGAACGTTCCAAATGGAGCCTGCGGCGATCCGAATAGTCCTCTGGTCAGTTTTGCTAACGGCATCCTGACCGTTCCGGCGGACCTGGATGTTGCCTACCTGTATGCCTCGTTGGATGGTGGCCCCTGGCAGCGTCTGCCCTCGGGGGAAGGCTTTTTCTCTCCCACCAACGGTAAGGTGGACTTGAGCCAGTACATGGATCAGCTTCTGACCGCCTTCCCCGGCACCCGCCTGGCCAGTCTCAAGGTGTGGGGTTGGAGCAGTGGTCAGCTCCGCGACCTTGGCAGCCTGGCGATCAAGATAGACCACACCGAGTTGACCTTCTGCAACCTGGACGACCCGGGGCAATGCACCGGTGACGTGGGTTCCACCCATTGGGTCACCACCGGAGAAGTTCCGTCCAATGCTTTGAACTCTGAACGCACCTTCCGCTTTTTTGCGAACACACCCGGCATCAAGTATGTCCTGGTCCAGGTTTCAGCCAAGCCGTTTGGTTCTACCTTCCAACTGGAAAGCCCATACCTGGTGGATGCTTTCGCTGTTCAGGCCGAGCAGGGCGAAAGCGCGATCTCCGGGAAATTCACATTGAACTTCTCATACTACCAGCAGCCGGATGGAACCAGTCAAAATAGTGAATTCATCCTTGAAAAAGATATTTTTCAGGTTGCTGAACCATCCCTGTTCGATGACCAGATCATTCGGAAGATGCAGGCCAGCGGATCCGGCTCAAAACTCGAAGAAGGTCTCCCTGACCCTGTCTACTACGTTCGGGTCATCCCCTGGGATTACGACAAGCCCGCCGGGGCGCTATCGAACCCGGTTGATCTGACCTACAAGGCCCGCCAGGAGAACTCCCAATTCAGCCTCCAGACAACATTCACTCCGTTCAAGATCGTCATGGGCACATCCACGCCTGACTATGACTTGAAGATTGTCGGCTATTCACCTGAGGTAAACGTAAATCCGGATAATTTCGGTTGTGTTGTTATTAAAGCTATCGATGAGGCAGTCCTCAGGGCAGATTTGCCTAATTATTACCCCCTTTCTGGTGGCATTTCCGGTCAGTGGAAAATTGACAATGCTGTCAGCCAGTATCAGGCTTTACTCGCTTCCGGCGAGCCCATCTGCCCGTCTGCCCTGCCTCCCAAGGAAAGTCCTTCTTTTTGGGATTACCTGGCGGATTTTTGGACCGCTTTTGTGGATGGGTGGAACTTGATAAAGGTTTCCGTGGTTCAAATGGTGGTGGATGGGTTGAATGGGCTCTTTGACGGAGATATTTGCGACTCGGATTGCAGCGCTGTATTGATGACGGGTCTGAATTTGGCCATCACCTATTTCACCGGCATTCCGCCCACGCTGCCGACCGCACATGAATTGCTCACCCAGGGGTTTGAATATGCCGTCAGTGTGGGGCTTAGCGAAGCTGGGGTTTCCTGTGATTCGCTCTGCACCGAGCTGGTTCACCAGCAAGCGGAAGAACTCTCCAATATGTTGTTAGCTACTGAATCCCAACCTGGTTGCCGGTCGAGTGAAGCAGAGTTATATAACAAACAAGCCCTTTGCCTGCCAGCCGGTCTGACTCTCGAACCGATCACTGGTGCCGTTTACAGCCCGCCCGTAGTCACCCTCCAGGCCTCCCGCATTGGTTCTGGGTACCAGGTGGATACTCTTGGGAGTGACTATTCTGTCCTGATCACCTCCGTTGCCCGAAATGATGCTGTGGTAGGGCAGTCCTCGTATTACATTGGACCCTGGTGGTATATGAATGACTATCAGGATGTTGTCAGTGTGGAATTTCCTTACACTGTGAGTGAACCGATGGAAGGGATCTTATACCCATCGGTTTCCCTGGAACTGCCCGACACGCTAACAACCGGGAAGCAGCTTACCATCCCGATCACACTGACCACACCCGTGACATCCATGGAACCTTATCCGGATGCCTATTTTTATCCATCCCTGCTGACCCAGGCCTGGGATGTTGCCGATGCAAAGGGCATGGGCAGCGTCATGACGAATTCCCTTTACCAGACTGTTCATCGGGAGAGCTATAAAATGCTGAGCAGTCCTGGATACTCGGTCACCTTCACCGCCGTGCTGCTGTGCTATGACAAGTCCGCCCAGGGGAAGGTCCCTTGCTCGGAACCGGTCACTCGCCAGTTCTCAGCTGATGAAATACTATTCCTATTCGCTATGATGGGAGCGCAGCCATGACCCGACGCTTCTTGCTCATCTTGGTCTCCTGTCTCTTGCTGGTCTCCTGCAACCTGCCTCAGGGCACTGGCCCGCAGGCTTGGATCGATGCCCCGTTGGACGGCAGTACCCTGCCGTTGGCTCAGACTGAGATCGTCTTTCATGCTTATGCGGCGGGGAATCCGAAGGCCGTGGAGCTGACCATTAATGGTCAGCCCTTCACGCTGATCTCCCCCGACCTCAGCCAGCCTCTGTCCACGCTTCATGCACAGTGGAACCCAACTGATCCCGGTCGCTATGTCATTGCAACCCGTACCCAGGATCAGAAGGGGGTCTGGAGTGAACCTCATACTCACGTGGTGGTTATTGGCGAATCGATCATAACAATTACGCCGACCGACAGCCCGACTCCCATCCCGCTTGGGATCACCATCACCCCCAGCCTCACGCCGACGGAAACCCCAACGGTTGCAACGGTAACCCCTTTGACGGTGACCCGGTTACCCGGCAACGTGTTCTCAAACCTGAGCGTGTCTACCAACATCTTCTATCGCCTGGATGCCACACCGACCAAAGTCACATTCTCGATCGACGTTAATGACCCTGCGGGCATCAAGATTGTCGAGATCTATTTCCGCCTGCGGGATCCGAACACGGATGAGACCACCGAATGGACAAATGAAGCCATGTCTACGCTGGGTCGTGGAGTTTATACATTCACCTTATCCCGTTCCCATCCCGCTTTTGCCTCCACCTCACCCAAGACTATGATCTTGGAATATCAGTTTATCGTCACCCACACGGACCAGAGCCTGGTGCGTAGCCCGGTCTACAGCGACGTGACGCTAAAAAAGAATTGAAAGCTTTATGGTACAATCCCGCACCTCCCGCAAAAGACGGGAGGTGTGTGTTTTTCGCTTTTCTGACCATTGTCATCGCTCCTCTTATCGGTCTGTGGAACGATGAATTCTCAAACCTGCCACCCATTCGTTATTTAGGATTGATCCACCTATGCTCCAGAAACTCTCCGCTCACAAATATAAGCTCCTGATTACATTGCTGCTCGTGGCCGCATCGGTTATCTCAGTGATCCTGGCCCGGGTGCGCATGGCGTACAGCAACACCAACGACTACTCGGTCCTGATCTGGAACCTCGGCCTCGCCTGGATCCCTTTTGTGTTTGCTGCCATTGCCTATGGGATTTCCTGGTCCCGGAAACTGATTTACCTTGTTGTGCCAGTATGTGCCTTTATCTGGCTGATCTTTTTCCCCAATGCTCCCTACATTTTGACCGATTTCCAGCACCTCAGTACCAATGCCAATAATGCCCCGCTTTGGTATGACGTTCTCATGCTGGTCTGGTTTGCCTGGACGGGGCTGCTCCTGGGCGTGATCTCCCTTCATTTCATGCAGGAGGTCGTCACACGCGCATTCGGAAGGATCACCGGCTGGGTCTTTACCTTCGTTGTTACCGTTTTGAGCAGCATTGGCATCTTCCTGGGACGCTTTTATCGCTGGAATAGTTGGGACATTTTAGGTGACCCGTTGCCCATTGTCCATGATATTTGGGGGTGGCTGAGGCATCCCTTCGCGAACCTGCGCGTCTATGGGTTTACCCTGCTCTTTACAGCCCTGTTCCTTTTTGTCTACCTCGCCATCCACGCCTTTGCACGGGTGATACAGGAAAAACGTCCCCAGGACAAAATATAGAAGCACGACTGGTTTCTACCCCCGTCCGCGTCCAATGAATTCCCATGAATATTCCCCAAGACTACCACATGCATTCCACCTTCTCCGAAGATGGCTCATCCAATCCTGAAAAGATGTGTCTTCAGGCCATCAAACTGGGTATCCCCGAGATCGGGTTCACCGAACATTGGGATGTTGGCCCATATGAGAAACACCCGCGTTTCTTCCAGCCTGAGCTCTGGTATGCGGAACTGCTCCGTTTGCGGCAGGTGTTCACCGGGCAATTGACCATCCGGGCTGGCATCGAGGTCGCCGAACCGCATCTGTATCCCAGGGAGACTGCTGAGGTCCTCGCCCGCGTTCCCTTCGATTACGTTCTCGGCTCGGTGCATTTCGTCGGATCACACTTTATGTTTGACCAAGCTTATTTCCGCACTCAAACACCTGACTCTGCTTACCAGGCTTACTTCACCGAAGTTGAGAGGCTGCTCCAAACAGCGGACCTGGATGTTCTTTCCCATCTCGACGTTCCCGTACGCACCGCCAAGCCGATCTTCGGCTATGATCCGGCCCGCTACGAGGCACAGGTCCGCCGCATCCTTCAGGTGGTCATTGACCGCAACCTGGCTCTGGATGTCAATGCCGCCGGCCTGCGGAAGACCGCTCAGAACCTGATGCCCGACCCTCTCATCCTGAAGTGGTATGCAGACATGGGCGGCGAACGCCTCACCCTCGGGTCTGATGCCCATCAGGCAGACCAGGTCGGCCTGCACCTGCAGGCTGCCTTGGATCAGATCCGCCTCGCCGGGCTGACCCACATCACCCGGTTCGAACTGCGCCAGGCCCGGCTTATTCCGATTTAACACAAATGGCTCTCCTTGCGAACATGGAAGAATCCGCCTTTGTTGGCGGATTCTTGGTTTCGGAGCATCTTGCTGCGTCAGCCGGTTTGATATGCTCTGGACCGATCAGGGGCACATCGGTCGAAGCTTGTTTGACTCGTTCACCGCATCGTACCAGTTGAATTCGTTATTATCACTGAAATAGTAATAGATCGAATCGTTGGGCATCAGCACCACCGTGATCCCGCCAAACCCCGACATGAACGGAGTCCAGAAAGAACAGGAGTATTGCCGGTTTGTAGAGGCTGTCCACTCCTTGGCCCAGAAACCGGCCTTGTATTTGAAGGTCGGGAAACCGCTGGTATTCAAGCCGCGCTCATCCAGATTCCTTTGCAGGGCCGCTGCCAGCAGGCTTGGTTCCAAGACCGGGCTGCCATCCAGCACGCCCTTTTGACCGTCCAGGAATATGCCGATTTTGGCAATATCATCCTGGGTCCAGAACAGGCCATACCCGCCCATGGGGGAGCCTGTCGGGCTGTTATCGGTCCGCAAGGGGATCAACGCTCCCGCGCTTAAATGCAGGGGAATGTAAACCTCATCACGCACCATGTTGAATATGTCGGCCCCGTTGCCTTCCTGTTGCACCAGGTAATTGTTCATCGCCCGGGTCAGGATGAATGTGTCTGAAGTGTGATAGATCCACACCTGTCCGGGAGCCTTCCGGGCTGGGAAGCGGAAGGCGGCCTGGATCTTGTCTGTGTAAGCCTCGGTTTCATCCAGAAAAGTGGCCATGATAGGGCCATCCTCATCCACTTCGAAACCAGGTTGATCATAGTTGCCAGTGGTCATGTCGAGGGTATTTTCGAATGTGACCGCCGACCAGTCCCCGGTCGTTGTCGCCGCTTCCGGTACATAATCCCTGATCAGCAAATGATAAACATCGGTTCCAAATTTCTGTCCCAGGCGCATCAGGGCGATCGCGGCAAAAGCGGATTTGGCGGTCGAATAGGAGGGCAGCCGCATACTCTCACAGTAGGCATACTCGCCATATCGTGTCCGGCAGCCGGAGACGTAATTGATTCCGTTGATCACCAGCCCGTAGGCAGTCATGTCCTCCGGGGTGATGCCGCTGCCGAAGCGGGCCAGGGCGACCCCTGAGTCAGGGTAATCGATCGCCAGAGTCGAGATGGGCTTGGTTGGCA
>CAIKOL010000120.1 GCA_903829085.1 uncultured Anaerolineales bacterium
GGGATGCGCTTGCCCGTTAGAGTCCGGGAAAACGATCCATCATCTGAGCACCAACTGGTGCGCAGATATATTTATTACCGAATTGTTTCATCTCAATAAGTGGGGAAAAGCGGGGTCTATGCGTGTGGTTGCGCCGCACGCACAGACCCCGCCCCTGGTTTGTTGAGAAGTTATCTGGAATACATTTATTCGGAGGCTGCTCTGATGATCAAGAAGACGGCAATCCTGATGCTCGTGTGGCTCCTGGCCGCGTGCGGTCCGGCTGCCACCCCGGTCCCGACAACAACCCCGACAAAGACAACGCTCCCGACCGCGACCGTGACCGCGACAAGCCGGCCGACCAGGATACCGACCATAACGCGGACGCCGACCCTTACGCCCCAGGAAACGATCGTCGTCATGACCTACAATATCCTGGTCGGAGCAGGTGCCGGTGTTACCGACCCCGATTCTGGCATTACCGGGGAGGACCGCCTGGCGAAGGTCCTGGCTGTGATCCAGGCCGTCAACCCGGATATCCTGGGCATCGAAGAGGCCACCGGGTGGGGGGATAACGGGGAAGCCAGGGCGCAGCAGGTGGCGGACGCGCTGGGGATGAATTATGCCCTCGGTTCGTCCCAGGTTGGATTTCCCGTGGCCCTGTTTACAAAGTTCGAGATCCGCAAGGTATATCCCTGCTGTTTCTTGCCTGCAACTGCGAACTCCGGGTTGCATGCAGAAGTGGTGACGGGCAGCGGGCGCGTGCTACAGGTGTATGTCGTCCATCTTAAAGTCGAACCCCAGGATGTGACCGGTCTCATCCAGAATATGGCTCCCTATATCGGGGAGGACACGATCTTGATGGGCGATATGAACTTTACTCCTTACAGCGCGTATGCCACGCAGCTGACCAGCGCCGGGTGGGTGTTCCCGATGGTGATAAATTGGGGTATCATCGATGAGATCTGGACTTCGCCCTCCTTGGCGCCGGGTGTCTGGCCGCAGTTAGCTCTCCCCAGCGAATTGACCTATGGAGCTTCGGATCATAACCCCTTCGTGGCAAAGATCGGGTTGTATCCCCCCGGAACGAATTAGAAGGAAAGTAATATTTCTTTTGCGCAGGGACCCCTTTGGAAGGCTTCCCGCTCAAGAACGGTGGAACTACATTCGGGCTGGAGGCGGGAGGAATATAAGAACCCTTCCAGAAACCGGGAGGGGCAGGATGGATCCTCCCCGCCTCAGGTGGGGCAGGCCTGTCCAGACAACATAATTAGTTAATTAACTTGACAAAGTCTTAAGTTGTGCTATTATTGGGGCGAGATTAATGTGTATTTTTTCACAAAATACCCTCTTATTTAACATGGACGCTCGATTTGAATAGTTTTTTATGGCCCACCCCATTCCAGAATGTAAAGAATATTAACAAACACGCCATTTTGGATTTAATCCGCTTCACGCCGGGCGGCATTTCGCGCGTGGAGATTGCCCACCGCATGGAATTGAGCCGGGCAGCCGTGACGACGATCATCAACGATTATTTGACCACCGGGATCATTCGCGAAGCCGAGAGCCGCAATGGTCACAGTGGACGCCCGGCCATTGAACTAGAGATCAACCCGGCCTACGGTTACGTGATCGGGATCGATTTCGGAGCCACCCATCTCAACATGTTGGCTGCGGATACTTCGACCCGCATCCTGGCTGAGGTGGAGGTGGCGGTTGATATCCAGAATGGTCCGGAAGCCTGCCTGGCAGAAGCCAATATCCGCCTCCAGGAATTACTGCTAAAGGCGCATCTTGAACTGAAGGATATTTTGACCATTGGAGTTGGAGTCCCCGGGCCGATCGTTTCCGAAGCCGGCATGGTTGTTGCCCCGCCCATCATGCCTGGTTGGGATCATTTTCCCATCCGGGATACCCTGCAAAAACAATGGGGCTGCCCGGTCTCGGTGAATAATGATGCAGAACTCGGTGTGCTGGGTGAATGGGCCTCCGGTGCTGGTCGCGGTGAACGGAACCTGATCTATATCAAGGTTGGTACCGGGATTGGAGCCGGGTTGCTGATGGATGGACAGATTTACCGTGGCGTTTCCGGGTCTGCTGGAGAAATTGGGCACCTTACCATTGATGAAAATGGGCCCATGTGCGCCTGTGGCAACCAGGGTTGCCTGGAAGCCTTTGCGGGGGGGCGGGCCATTGCACTGCAAGCCCAGCAAGCTGTCCAGCAGGGACAACGAACACAACTTGTTGAAATCCGGCCGGTTGAAAGCATCACTGCCAAAGATGTTGCTGCTGCCGCCCGCCGGGGCGACCTTCTATCGCAGCGAATCCTGGCGCAGGCCGGTGCAAAAATTGGAATAGCCATTGCGGGTTTGATCAATATGTTCAACCCGGGCATGGTAATCATTGGTGGCGGTGTAGCTCAGACTGGTGATATCCTCCTCGAGCCGATGCGTCAGACTGTACAACGGCGGAGTTTGCCAGCTGCTACACGTGCGACACGTATTACGACTGCCATGCTGGGACGTCGTTCCTCCAGCATGGGCGCAGTCATCCAAGCTTTAACCATAACGCTCCACCAAGTTGCAGAACGGAAGGAGGTGGTGGCTGCCCAGGTGACTCCTTAAGCGAGTCTGGGAATATAATAATGATCCAGGTCATAATAAACGGAAATGCGTTGCAAATTGCAGCGCTCCAAATTTCACCTGTTTGATTAAGGAGAGAGAAAATAATGAAACGCTCAATGTTTGTCCTGGTCAGCATTTTAGTTGCTGCCTCCATGCTTCTGGCTGGCTGCGGTACTGCTGCAACCACCGTTGCACCAACCGCTGTTCCACCCACGCAGCCCCCGGCTGTGACCGCAGTTCCCACCGTCCCGCCGACCGCCGCACCGGTAACCATCACCATCTGGCACCAGTGGAGTGGTGACTATCTGACCGCCATTACTGCGGTTTTCCAGCAGTACATGACCGATCACCCGAATGTGACCATTGACCTGTCCAAGCCGGATGATGTGACTGCTTCCCTCAAGGTCGCCATCCCCGCTGGCGAAGGCCCCGACATCCTCGGCTGGGCCAACGATCAGATCGGCGCCAATGCCTTGAACGGCAACATCGTCGCCCTGAGCGACTACGGAATTGATGCCGCCTACTTATCGAGCACCTACGAACCCGCCGCGGTCGCAGGCGTTCAGTGGAACAGCAAGATTTGGGCTTTGCCCGAATCCCAGGAATCCATGTCCCTGGTCTACAACACCGCCCTGGTGACTGCTGCCGACCTGCCCACCACCAACACCATGGATGCCTGGCTGGCTGCGATCAAAGCTTATTATGAGAAGAACAACATCCCGCTGATCTGCAACCAGGGATTCCCCGGTGGGGATGCTTATCAGGTCGCTCCCATCTTCTTCGGCGAAGGCGTCCCGGCTTTTGTTGATGAGACTGGCAAGGGCTATCTGAATACCCCCGAGGCGATTGCTGCCGGACAATGGCTGCTGGATGCCAAGCCCTACCTGCTGCAGGAAATGAGCTACGATATCTGCAATACCGATATGGCTGAAGGCAAGGTTGGTGGTTGGCTGGTTGGCCCATGGGCCATCGCCAGTCTCGATAAAGCTGGAATTCAATACGGCTTCGCCAACTTCGGGAAACCGTTCGTCGGCATTAAAGCCCTCATGCTGACCCAAAATGCTGTCGATCGTGGCAATACTGCTGTTGCTCTGGATATCATGAAGTATTTCACCAGTGCCGCTCCTCAGAAAGCCATGACCCTGGCAAACAAGACCATCCCCGCCAACACCGCTGCGTTCATGGATCCTGAAGTCCAGGCTTTGAGCTCGATCGCCGGTTTCGGTGCGGCTGCAGCCAATGGTGTTCCCATGTCTGCCAGCCCATATGCCAACGCCCAGTGGGGCCCGGTTGGTGACGCGTCTGCTGCAATCTGGAATGGCAGCCAGACCCCGGCAGATGCACTTGCCGCGGCTGAAACTGCTCTGGAAACTGCTGTCGCTGCGTTGAAGTAGTTTTATTCATGAGATGGGAGGGCGCCTGCCCTCCCATCTTTTCTATCCGAACTCTGTACATCTCATTACACATGGGAAGGGGGCGCGGGCGGCCCTGCCGCCCGGCTCCCATCCTTACCCATGTTGAGATAATACCGAATTTTCAATGGAAAGGATGGAACCATGTCTCAATGGCGTGGATGGCGTAAGGTTCTTACAGTCCTGGCCTTTACCGGGCCTACCTTGATCGGTATCCTGATCTTCAATATCTATCCCATTCTCTTCAATACATACATATCCTTTACTAATCGCAACCAGAACCACCCCAACCCGGATTGTTCTATTACTTTAACTGCAATTTTCGAGCCTACCTGCTGGAGCGTTTTCGCCTCCCATCGGGCCAAGGGTGAGGCGACTCCCTTCCATTTGCAAACACCGATCTACGCCAACTATGCCACCCTGCTGGGCAAGTTCTTTTCCCCACCGGTCCTGTTGGCTTTCCTGACCCTGGTCATTTGTTTTATACCCTTGATCATTGCCGGCCAGGTGAATAATCGTTTGGATAAACAACTCTCCCGTTCTGTGCCCGGCTGGGTGCTGACGCTGGGAGCGATCGTCCTGGGAATTGTGGCCTTCGTACTGCTGAAGGGTCCGAACGCGCTGGACCAAATCATGAAATCCGGCGATTTCTTTATCACCACCTTCCATACGATCTTATACGTGATCTGTTGTGTCCCGCTCTTCTTTATTGTCGGCCTGGGATTGGCCCTGCTTTTGAATGTACACGATCTGCCCGGTCGTGCCTTCTTCCGGGTGGCGTTGATCGTCCCGTGGGCCGCCTCCACCGTGGCGATCATGATGTCGCTGGTCTGGAAGTTCTTCTTTCAGGAAACCGGCACGGTCAACCAATTAATGAAGATCTTCAATATTCCCGCGGTGATCTTTCTCCAGAATGCGACCTTGGCCTTTATCATCATCGTCCTGGTCAATGTCTGGTATACCTATCCGTTCTTCATGGTGACCATCCTGGGCGCGCTCCAATCCATTCCCGGAGAGTTGTACGAGGCTGCTGAAGTGGATGGTGCCTCGTGGTGGCAGCGCCTGATGGGCATCACCCTGCCGTTATTGCGCCCAGCCGTCATCCCCATCATCGTGCTCAGTTCCATCAGTACATTCCAGATGTTCGGTACCGTCTGGGCCATTACCGGGGGTGGTCCCTCGCGGGGTGCCGGCGTGCCCGGCGCGACGGAACTGGTCATGGTCTATGCTTATAAACAGGTCTTCCAATTCAATGCATATAGCCTGATGGGAGCTTTCGCGGTGATCATGTTCATCTTTATGTTCGCTGCCACCCTGTACAGTCTGCGCATTTCCCGCATGACGAAAGGAGTCACCGAATGAAAACCCGAACCAAGCGAAGTGCGCGTATCTGGCAATTGGTCATCGCCATCGTGGCATTCCTCTTTGCCCTTTACCCGGTCTGGTTTGTCATCATTGCGTCCTTGCGTCCCAGCGGCCGCCTGTTCACCATGAACCTGGTGGGGATGTTCCTTCCGACTGAGTTCTCCCTGGAAAATTATCAAACCATGCTGTTTGCCAAACCTTTCCTGGCCTGGGTGAAGAACAGCCTATTTATTGCCGGTTTCACCACCATCGCCTGCCTTTGCATTGCCACCTCGGCAGCCTTTGCCTTCTCACGCATGAAGTTCTACGGGCGCGAGTTTGGCCTGATCCTCTTCCTGGCGATCCAGGCCTTCCCCGGCGTTCTCTCCCTGGTCCCCATTGCCCAGCTTCTGACCGCCATGGGGCTCTACAATAACCATTGGGGCCTGATCATGGCTTACACTTCCGGGACGCTCATCTTTTGTACCTGGAATTTGAAAGGCTATTTTGACACCATCCCGATCGACCTGGAGGAAGCCGCCATGATCGACGGCTGCGGCCCGGTGCAATCCTTCCTGCTGATCGCCCTGCCGCTGGCCCGCCCGGCGCTGGCAGTGACTGCATTGTTCGCCTTCATGGGCGGCTGGGGTGAGTACGTACTGGCTTCGGTGCTGATCACCTCTCCCGACAATGCAAAGACGGCCATGGTCGGCCTGTATTCCCTTGCCAACCAGGTCAATGTTCCCTGGGGTCTCTTCGCGGCTGGCGCGGTGATGATCATCATCCCCATCTTGATCGTCTTCCTGTACTTGCAGCGCTACCTCGAAGGCGGCCTGACCCTTGGTGGCGTCAAGGGCTGATCAGGCAGAAAAGAATTCAACGACCTATCAGTACTCCTGATTGCCCGACAGAAACCTGTCGGGCAATCCATCATATCCTTTCATAGGAGGCGCTTTGGGA
>CAIKOL010000121.1 GCA_903829085.1 uncultured Anaerolineales bacterium
GACATTGGCATGGGCGTAGTATATCATCACACCTGTGCGAGACCGGGTGGTTGGCATGAATTTTTAGGGGGAACCTTGACAAGATGCCTCATTCCTTCATCTTGTATTCATATAGGACGGTTATACTGCAATTTATAAGAAATGTTTCCTGGAATATTCAAGAATAAAGGGTAACTTCTCAATAAACTGGGGAGCGGTGTGTGCGTGCGGCGTACCCGTACGCATACCCCGCACCCCTCCCCAATTTTTAGAAAGGATGCGAGACATAAATGAAAAAGATTTGGAAATGGATCATCGGTATCGTGCTGGGATTGATCGTGCTTGTGGTTCTGATGGGCGTGGGATTCATGCTGCGCAGCAATTTCCACGGTTATCGCGGCGAGGCCCAGGTTGCGCCTGATTTTTCTCAGCGCGGCTTTGGGATGATGCCTTACGGTGGATTTGAGCACATGCAACGCCAGGGTATGATGAGCCGGGGCATGCTGCCCTTTGGCGGTTTCTTCGGCGGACTGCTGACGCTTGGATTCCTGGCGTTGGTGGTATTGGGCATCATCTGGTTGGTAAGACGCCTGCGCAACCCGCAACCGGTTGTTGCGGCTGCCGTTGCTGGGACCGCTGTCGCTCCGCAGGCTGTCGAAGCCCCGGTCAGCGACCCGGCTGTCATGCCTGCCTCGGCGCTTAAAGCCTGCAAGAAGTGCGGTCAGCCCATCCAGGATGACTGGAAGGTCTGCCCCCACTGCGGCAAAAAAGTATAATCCGTCAGCATGCAAGATTTGTAGATTTCAGGCCTCCGAGTGCATCCTCGGAGGCCTGAAGCTTTAACGCCGGTACAATGGTCCACCCGGCCGGGAAAATTCCCTGGGAGTCGGCAAGAATACGTAAAGGGAGGCGTTCCGATTCATGATAGACTTGCACTGAAATATGAAACCAAAACACTGGTTCGCTTTTATTTTACTGGGCGTGGTCTGGAGCGCCTCCTTCCTGTGGATCAAAATTGCCGTGCAGGAAGTGGGGCCGTTCATGCTGGTCGGGTTCCGCGTCCTCTTTGGCGCACTGACCGGTATTTTGGCGAGCATATTCCTGCGTACGCGTTGGCCGCGCGATCGTGCCACCTGGGTCACCTATGCCATCCTGGGCGTAACCAGCGTCGCCATCCCGTTCGTGCTCATCTCTTGGGGCGAGAAGACCATTGATTCGGCCGTGGCATCCATCCTGAATGCCAGTGTCCCGCTCTTCACCATTATCCTGGCCCACTATATCCTGAAAGACGACCGCATGACCGCCCAGAAAATGCTGGGCCTGTTGGTGGGCTTTGGCGGTGTGGTTGTTCTGCTCAGCAAGGACTTGCAGCCCGGCGCATCCAATTCCATTCTTGGTCAGGCTGCGGTCATCGTGGCTTCCCTCTTTTACGCCGCCAGTTCCATCTTCGCCCGCGTGAAGACCGAGCACGTCCCCGGCCTGGTGCGCGGGGCTGCCCCCCTGGTGACCGCCAGCCTGGTGATGTGGGTGCTCATCCCTGTCGTTGAGAAACCGGTCGTCCTGCCGTCCCTGCCCATCACCTGGGTGGCGCTGCTCTGGCTGGGCATCCTCGGTTCAGGCCTGGCACTGGTTTTGTGGTACTATCTCCTGCACGAGATCGGCCCCACCCGCACCGCACTGGTCAGTTATATCTTTCCC
>CAIKOL010000122.1 GCA_903829085.1 uncultured Anaerolineales bacterium
CAACCTGCCAGCAGCGGCTGCAGAGCAAGAGCGCTGGCCCCGGCAGCCAGGCGGATTAATAAATCTCTTCGAGATAACTTGGCCATGATGGATTCCTCCATTTTCGATATAAAGTTTATGCTAACGGATGTACCTTTCTGATACCACTTTATAAAATCACCAATTCTCAGGAAGAATGTCAGGAATCCCCCAGGGAAACAAAAAAAGCCTGGCGGTTGAACACCGCCAGGCTGTAATGAAAATTAATATTCTTCTTCCTCTTCGTCTGTCCAGAGGTCCTCTTCTTCCTCTTCTTCGTCTTCAAGTTCTTCCCATTCTTCCAATTCTTCTTCTTCGTCCCATTCATCTTCCGTGGCTGATTCTGCTGTGGGCGAATACGTCATGCAGCCCGCGTCGGGATCAAACTCCACGGCGGCCGCGCTGCAAAAGCCATCATCCAGAAAGACGCAGTCCAGGTAATGACATCTAATTCTTGGCATATTCTCCTCCTATTTATGCGATCGATTCTGCCTGGGCGGTTACCAGGCGATAAATACTCAGGCCAAACAAGATCAACATTGAAATTGCCGAAAGCACACAAAACGGGCAAATCGCTCGAATGATCTCCAGTTCCAGGTATGTAAGGTACGCAGAATAAAGTGTACCGATTAAAGTAATCCCGAACAAAAAGTACGGCGTATATGCTTTCCAGAACTGGGTTCTACCATCCAGAAGGATCAAAACCAGTAAGCTGATAAAAGCCAGGGTTCCGAGAATGGCGATGGGAATGCCGTAGATTTCCGAATATTTGCTGGTGTTTACGGTCCAGCAGTCTCCCAGGCCTTTGATGCACATTGAAGCATTATTGGACAGCTTTAATATGGATAGATAAATGCCGTTGCCAATACCGACTAAAACAATAATGCCAAAGAATAATTTAAATGTCTTCGGGCTCATATCAACAGGCACCCAGAATCCAACAATCTACCTCTGATCCAATTGGGAGCGATTTTACACCAGACGGAACGATCAGTAAAGCGTTTGCGAGCACCAAACTGAACAGGTTGCCCGATCCCTGGTGGGTTGGAAGGTGGGCTACCATGTGTCCATTTTCCCGGGTCAGGGACGCTCTGAGGTAAGTTTCACGCCCATCTGATTCGATCGCTTCACCCAGGATAACCCTGGTGATGGGGTGATCTACCACATCCATTCCAGACATTTTGGCCAGGGCCGGGCGGATAAATACCTCAAAGCCAACGTAGGCTGAGACGGGGTTACCTGGCAGGCCAACGAAGGGAATACCTTTGTATGAGCCAAATGAGAATGGTTTCCCGGGGCGCATGTTAACTCGCCAGAAATCCAGCTGGCCGTTTTCTTCGACGGCTGTGCGCACAAAATCAAAAGCACCCACACTGACCCCTGCTGATGACATGATCAGGTCAACTTTCAGGGCAGCTGCCTGGTCGAGCAGGGACCGCACTGATTCCAGGGCATCGTTGGCAACACCCAGGCGGTGAACCTGCCCGCCTGCCTGCTGGATTAACGTGCCCAGCATGTAGGAGTTCGAATCGTGGATTTTTCCGGGTTCCAGGGGAGTGCCGGGCGGAACAATTTCGTCTCCGCTGGATAGGATGGCCACCTGGGGTACCCGGCGCACCATTATGGATGGAATCCCGATCATAGCCAGCAAG
>CAIKOL010000123.1 GCA_903829085.1 uncultured Anaerolineales bacterium
AACTTAAGGATCCAATGCGCGATCCAAGCGTGTGTAATAATCCTGGAGATTCTAATTTTAATCCGACTGATCCGAATTTGCATACTCCGGTTGCCCAATCCGACGACAACTATGATAACTCTTACACCGGTTTCTGTCGTCCCTTCGATGATGTTAAAAAGGCCGCCGTCGATTTTCTTGACTCCCTGTATTTTCCTTATGACCAGGTGGCTGTAGTGACCTTTGACCAGAATCCGCATGCGATCGATATTAATGGCAATATCTGGTCCAACAACCTGAACGATATAAAAGATGCGGTCAAGGCCTTGACCGTCTTCCAGGGCGACGAGACGGTTGACCCGATCGGCGATCCGACTGGTCTTGCCTCCATCTATCCGAACGGCAATCCCTCCCGCTATTACCTTCCGGATGGCAGTTACCTGGGCCTGGGCTGCCCAAATTATGACTTGGGGACTTATCCCAATAACAGCCCGGCGCCCTGCACCACCACCAATATTGGTGCCGGGCTCGACACCGCTGGGACACAGTTCACCAGCGACATGCAGTCCTCCCTGTGGGTGGTCATCCTGCTCACCGACGGCGTCGCCAATGCCGGTTATGCTTCCGATGGCTCCTATTTCTGCCCTGAAAGCACCTGGCCTTATGCCGATACCCGCGATTCGAACGGCAACGTGGTCAGCCTCGAACCCAAGTGTAATGATGACCTCAGCAGTACCCGCCATAATCCTTCCACCGCGCTTGAGTATGACTCTGAAGATTATGCCTACGATGCTGCTTATTTCGTGGCCCACGACCAGAATGCGCTCCTGTTCACCATTGGCCTGGGTTCCCAGGTGGAAACCCCCAGTACGCTGGATGGCACCTACCTGGGTGAACTCTTCCTGAGATATGCTTCCGGCCAAGCCTGTGGACTGGCTCCCTGCCCAGGTACGTATAATTTTGCGCCAGACTCTTCCCATTTGCGTGAAATATTCCGCAAGATTGCCGAGAACATCGCCACCCGCCTGGCCCACTAAGGATGCTGAATATGAGATCAAGCCGCTCCATGAACCCATTCTCCCGGGACCGCTACCGGCCTGGTGCCAGCCGCTCGCAAGGCGTGGTGGAATTTGCCCTGGCGCTCCCCATCCTGCTGATGCTCTTATTTGGGATCATTGACTTCTCGCTGTTGTTCTCGGCCTGGCTCCTGATCCAGAACATGTCCCGCCAGGCGGTCCGCTATGCCGTCACCGGTGAATTCGATACGGCATATTGCACCGATGCTGCGGGAACCTGTCAATCCAACGACCCCGCCTTGACCGCCGCCCAGAATACTGCCGCCACTGCTGCCCTCGAAGATGCCGCCCGCCTGGCTTCCATTCATGCTGAGGCGACGAGATACACTGCCGGTCTTCTGGTGGATTCCGGAGCCGGCTCCCAGGCGGATCCTGGTTGGCTTGTGGTGACTGTCTGTTCCAGTCGCGCCTCCTTTGTGACCACGCTGGGGCAGATGGGCTCATCTACTACATATAGTAAATGTGAACCCACGGAAGACCCCGGCGGCCCGGGTGACCAGGTGATTGTCATGGTTGATTTTAACCATCCCTATATCACCCCTTTCATCAACCAGATCTGGCCGATGGTGCACCTCACCTCGGCGCAGCGCGGCGTGATCGAACAATTCCGCACCTCCCGTGAGATCGCCCTGCCCGCCCTGATCAAGATGCCCACGCTCACGCCCTCGGATACCTATACCCCCTCCGATACGTTCACGCCCTCCGATACCAGTCTTCCCACCACCACGGAGACCGGGACCGAAACTGCCACTCCCACCCTGACTCTCACGCCCACTACCACCCCGGATTGCAACCAGTTCTACTTTACAACCAGTTCATTTGGGCTCTCCACCTATGGAGCCGGCCTGCCGCGCGCCAGTATCACCCTCTCCAATACCAGCACGCAGGACACCTATATTTCGAACCTGACCCTGGATTGGAACGCTTACGATGCCACGGTCCCCACCCAGTTGCTTACCGAGATCCTGTTTGGCGCCACCTCACTGACCGGCGCCGACTCAGCCAGCTCTCCCTCCACCTGGTTCTTTGTGGGACAGCCCGCGGATGCCCCGCTGCTGGCTTCCGGCGCGGCCGTGCCATTCGATTTTGATTATATGAATTATGATGCTGGCTGGCCTACGGATACCTATGCCAATTCCTTTGGATTGACGGTACACCTGGGGAATGGCTGTGATGTGGTCATTGGGCATGTAGATACCCCCACTCCTACCACTACCAGGACCCCCACCCCAACGCCGACCCGCACAACCACCCGCACGACCACGGTTACCCCCACGCGCACGCTCACCCCCACAATTACGCTCACCCCCACGCGCACGCTGACCTCCACCCTTACCACCACGGGCACATCCACTCTCACGCGCACCAATACTCCCACCTCCACCGTCACCCTTACGCCCACCATAACCCGCACGATCACCCAGACTTTCACGCCTACCATCACGCGCACCATCACCAACACAAGGACTCCAACCGTTTCTCGGACGCCTACGAATACTGGCACGTTGACGAATACCCGCACGCCTACGAATACACCCACGATTACGCGTACACTTACGAATACCCCCACCATCACCCTCACCTTCACGCGCACGCTGACTCCCACCATCACCAACACTCTTACGCGCACGCTGACTCCCACCATCACCCTTACCTTCACGCGCACGCTGACGCCCACCATCACCCTCACCTTCACGAGTACAAAGACCTCCACCAGCACCTCCTCACCCACCAGTACGGTCCCGACCACTACCTATACACCCACCAAGACCGCCACACCCACGGTCCCGACCACGACCTATACACCCACCAAGACCGCCACACCCACGGTCCCGACCAATACCTATACTCCTACCATGACCGCCACATCTACCTTCACGGCTACCTTGACGCCCACCAACACGGCGACATTCACACGCACCTCTACGCGGACCAACACTCCCACGTCCACTGTTACATCCTCTCCCACCCTTTCGCCCACCCGCACCCTCACAAACACCTTGACTCCCACCAAGACCCAGGTCACGCCTTCGCCGACCCAGACCCTCACACCGTCACCGACTCCAACCTTCTGTGCCTCCTGTTATGGGTTTGTGCAGCCTCCGCAGCTTTCGAGCAGCCGGCTTGCCGTGGTATCCCTGCGTTACCATCAGGCCACCGATACCTACTTGCGTTCTGCCCGCTATGCCTATGCCGTTCACATCACGCAGGCCAATTAGAACCGTTTCCCTTGATTGGGCTATTTGGGAACTACCGGGATGGACGTAAAGATATGGGGGTGTTGGGTGGGCTTTGCCCGCCCAACACCCCCTATTTTTCCCATCGCTCCGGCGATTCCCAGAGAACCCTTGGTTGCCTGGGTTGGCAGGTGAAAAAAACCTAAAGAAAAGGAGGCCTGAGCCTGCCCATGGCAAACCAGGCCTCCTGTGGTTTAAATGATGGTTTCTTCCTTAATAACCCCCTCAATCAGTGGAGGGAGGATTGGGGTGTGTGCATGCGGCTACTCCGTATGTACACCCACCGCCCCCAGTTTATTGAGAAGTTACCCTTTTTCATTCATCGGGGCGCTCCCATGAAGGAACCAAAGGTCGGAGATTTCGGTGCAAAAACTGCTTGACCGCTACTTCCCCTGGCAGATTCGCTGGAAGGGGGTCTTGTTCGAGTCATCCCTTTTCCTCGCCCTCTACATCCTTTGGCTGGTCTTGCGCTCGCCCGATTCCGGCAGCCGCCTTCTCATTGGCAACCTGGCGGTCTTTGCACCCCTGCTGACCGCGGTTGTGCTGACTTTTAAGATGCTTCCTCGCATCAGCTCCCCTTCCCAGCGCACCTGGCAGTTCGTCGGTCTGGCCTTGGCTTGCTGGGCCATCGGCAGCGGCATCCACACATTTTATGAAGGCTTGCTGGGGGTCCAACTTCCGAATTTTTCTGTGGCGGATATTTTTAACCTGCTGGCATATCCTTTCTTTTTTTATGCCCTGGTGCTCTATCCATTTGAGAACCGCTACGCGCCTTCCCGTTTTCGTTTTCTCCTCGATGCGACCATCGCTTCCGGTGTGGTTGCAACCCTGGGGTACCTGACCCTGGCGCAACCGGGTATTTTCACCGGCCACGCTTTCCCGGTTCCGCTGGTTTACCCGCTCGTTGACCTGGTCCTGCTGATGATTTTGCTTAATATGCTCCTGGCCAACCGGAAGGCGCGCCGCACAACTTTCGTATGGGGCGCTGGCTTGCTGGCGTTCTTTTTCTCGGATTTTGTTTATAGTGTTCTGGCTCAATCCGGAAGTTATGAGCCCGGCGGATTGGAGAGCCTTGGCTGGGTGACGGGCGGCTTGATCTTCTGTATTGGCAGCGTGATCGAAGCCGGTTCATCCCCCCGCCAGAGCCAGGTGCCCCGCCCGGGAATCGATCTTGGCGCCCGCGTCCAGAATATCCTCCCGGTCACCCTTGTTCTGGCATTGTTTTGGTTCGTGATGGTGGAATGGCAATTGAGCGGGGAAATATCTGTGTTGGGCTTATTGATGAGCCTGCTCCTTTCCCTGGCGTTGATCGTCCGTGTCGGCATCCGGACAGGGGAAGCAGAACTGTATAAATATTGGCAATTATTCAACAGCCTGGCAGAACCCACTTTTATCAGCGATAAGCGTGGAAAAATCCTGCTGGCCAACCCGGCATTGCTTCGCCTGCTGGTCCTACAGGAAGAGAACCAGGTGGTCGGTGCAGCGCTGGCCTCTCTCTTTGACGATCAGGCACTGCCTGCCGGGCTGCTGGAACGCGCCTCCCGGGAGGAAGTTTCGCTTGAGGCCTTGTTTCGCCCGCAGCGCATTCCCATCCTGCTTTCCCTCAGCCCGATCTTTTCTGATGGCCACCGGGTCTTGATTGCCGGTGCGGCGCATGACCTGAGCGAGCAGAAACGTCAGCAGGAGGCCGTTCAAAAAGCGTATAATGAGCTCCAGTTGGTCTATCGCCAGTTGGAGGAACTTAACGAACAGTTGGAGCAAAAGGTCGGGCAGCGCACGGCCACCCTGCAGGAAGCCTACCTCCGCCTGGAAGCCCAGAATAAGAAATTACAGGAACTCGACCAGTTGAAAAGTGATTTTGTTTCCATGGTGTCCCATGAACTGCGCACGCCCCTCACCAGTCTGAATGGCGGGTTGGAACTCTTGCTCAACCGGAAAGACCGTTTGCCAGCCGACCAGGAACCCCTTGCCTTGATGCACAAGGAGGTCCGGCGGCTGACACGCTTTGTCGAGAACATCCTGAACCTTTCCGCAATGGATGCCGGCCGCCTGGATGTGCACCTGCTTCCGGTTTCCCTGGCAGATACCCTGAAGGAAGTGGAACAAAAATTTTCTGCTGTTTCAGGTGCAGAGCGCATCCGCATTAACCTGCCGGATGACCTGCCGCCCGTGCTTGCTGATCCGGGATTTCTGGAGAGTGTCTTGTTTCACCTGCTGGATAATGCCCTCAAATACGCCCTTCAGGGGGATGTGACCGTGTCCGTTGAACAGAAGCGCGGCCGGTTGCGTCTGCAGGTGACAGATTCCGGGGCTGGCATTCCACGGGAAAAGCAGTCTCTCCTTTTCCAGCGATTCCAACGCCTGGATGTCCGGGATTCCCAGTCGGTCTATGGGTATGGCTTGGGACTATATCTGTCCCAACGCATGGCGCGTGCCATGGGCAGCGAACTCGCCTTTGAGCAGCCTCCCGGGGGTGGGGCCCGTTTTTATTTCAACCTGAAGGTGGCTCGATGAGTGCCAGGATCCTGTTGATCGATGATGACCTGACCCTCTCGCACTTATTAGGTCAATACCTGCGCGAGTCTGACTTTGAGGTGGTGGAAGCCGCGGATGGTCCTTCCGGGCTGCGCCTAGCGTATGCTGTGAAGCCGGATTTGGTGCTGTTGGATGTGATGCTGCCTGGCATGGACGGGTGGGAAGTCTGCACCCGCCTGCGCGAACTGACGGATCTGCCCATCATCATGCTGACTGCCAAAACCACCGAGGCCGACAAACTGCGCGGTTTCAGCCTGGGCGTGGATGATTACGTCACCAAGCCGTTCAGTTTCGCCGAGCTGGTTGCGCGTATCCAGGCGGTGGTCGGAAGGGCGCTTGGCGAACAGAAAGAAACCAGTTACCTCTCTCACGGAGAGATCCTGCTGGATATGGAAAGGTTCCAGGCCTCCCTCGCCGGTCGGATGCTTGACCTGACCCCCACGGAATTCCATTTGCTCGAAGTCCTGGTACGGCGCAAGGGCAAGGTGGCTTCGGAGGGGGACCTGATGCGCGCCGTCTGGGGTGCGGTTCGCAGCGACCCGGCGCTTGTCCGCCGCTATATCCTCATGTTACGGAAAAAATTGGAACCCGACCCATCCAATCCTGTCTGGGTCCTGACCGTGCGCGGCTTTGGATACCGCCTGGGCGATCCTTCAGCGGGATGAATTAATCGCTAATTCTTTTCACAAAGTTGGGGTAATTTTTCAATAAACGGCGAGTGGGGTCTGTGCGCGCAGCGTAGCCGCACGAACTGACCCCGCTTCTCCCCCACTTATTGAGAAGGTAAAATATTGTATCATCTCAATAAAAATGGGAAAGTGGGAGTTTTTGGCAGGCGAAGCCCGCCAAAAACTCCCCACACCCCGGATTTATTTGAGAAACTAACAAATATTCGTGTTATTTGCCAATTAGTGGGAATCGTGATTGAAATGTTCGGTAGATGAATTTTGTCACAAAGTTGATGTTTATAGAAAAAGGAAAAAGAGCGCGCTTAGGATTAAGAAAGGTGCATACGGGATGGCGGTAAAAGCCTTGTATTTCCTGGCGATCAGCATCCCCAGGATGATTGCCAGGCTGACCAATCCACCACCCAGGACCGCAAAGAACAGGCACGCAAAGATGGCCTTCCAGCCCAGTATTAATCCCAGGATCCCGGAGAGATTGACATCCCCGAAACCCAATGCCACTTCATCTGCCGGCATTCCGCCCTTTTTCGACATTTGTTTTACGAACAGTTCACCGATGTAATAGAAAAGCAGCATCACCCCGAAACCGGCCGCGCCTCCCAGCAGCGTGGAAGTAATCCCGTAAGAGATGGATTCCTGGCCTCGCAGGAAGATCCCGATCCCCAAACCCAGGACAGCCCCGGTTATGCTGACCGGGTGCAGGATCAAGCGGCGTTCCAGGTCAATTACCAGTACCACCGCCAGGTAGATCACCAGGACCAGCGCCAGCGGGAAGGGTAGGGACTGCCCCGGGAAGAACCACAACAGCACCGGGACGCACGTCATTACAACCTGGACGATCAAGGTCCGCAAGCTGCGTCGTTTTCCACATTTTGTGCAGTTGCGGAAAAACAGGTACTCGCCCCAATTGAACTTCTTCTGGCATTTAGGGCAGACCGGGCGGCTCAATTTTCGACCGTTTGGTAGGACATCCGCCAGGATGTTGACCAGCCAGCCGGCAAGCCAGCCCAGGACCAGGGAAATGACCAGCATGAAGTTCATGCCCTGATTATACTCCAAGGTCTTATTCCCTCACTCTGGCTTACCAATAAAAAACTTCGCGAACTTCGCCCCTTCGTGGTAAAAATACTTGGTGGACTTTACAGAAGCTCCGGCTTGCTGAAATCACATACTTGGCGGAATGGCAAAAACCCCTTACAATCCTGGTGCGCCAAGCTGCGCAGGAGGTACCCGTGGAAAAATTTATCATTGAAGGTGGAGTTCCCCTGAAAGGCGAGCTCACCCCTTCTGGCAACAAGAATTCTGCCCTTCCCATTCTGGCCGCCACCCTGCTGACAAGCGAGCCGGTCATTTTGCACAACCTGCCTGATATCCGGGATGTGCGCGACATGCGCCAACTGGTAGCCAGCCTGGGTGTGGAAATGGAAGACCTGGGGAAGAACTCCTGGCGCGTCACGGCTCAAACCGTCCGTCCTGCGGACCTGGATCCTGACCTGTGCGCCCGTATCCGCGCTTCCATCCTGCTGGCTGGTCCAATGCTGGCTCGCTGCAGCGAAGTACACCTCCCCCCCCCGGGCGGAGACGTGATCGGTCGCCGGCGGGTGGATACGCACCTTCTGGCCCTGAAAGCCCTCGGCGCAGACATCCATTACCGGCGGTCATTCGATTTCAAAGCCAGGCAGCTCAAAGGTGCCAATATCCTGCTCGATGAGGCTTCCGTCACCGGGACGGAAAATGTCATCATGGCGGCCGCGACTGCCAGGGGAACATCCGTGATCCGCAATGCGGCCTCTGAACCGCATGTGCAGGAACTTTGCCAGATGCTCAACATTCTGGGAGCGCGCATCTCGGGGATAGGATCCAATTCGTTAACCATCGAGGGGGTGGAAACCCTCCACGGTGGGGAGGTCACCATTGGGCCGGACTACCTTGAAGTTATTAGTTTTATCGGTGCGGCGGTGGTGACGCATGGTGAAGTGCGCATCCGCCAGGCTGGCCCGCAATATCTCGACATGCTGCGCATGGTCTTCCATCGCCTGGGCGTGGACTGGAGTGTGGAGGGAGAGGATATTGTCGTCTCTGCCAGGCAGCGCCTCAAGGTGGAATCCGATCTTGGCGGAGCCATTCCCGAGATTAAGACCAACATCTGGCCGGGTTTCCCCACCGATTTAATGAGTATTGCAATTGTGGTAGCCACACAGTCCCGCGGCAGTGTCCTATTCCACAACTGGATGTTCGAGGGGCGCATGTATTTTACCGATAAGCTCAAAGGCATGGGTGCCCAGATTATCCTATGCGACCCGCACCGTTGTATTGTAAATGGTCCCACCCGCTTGTATGGCGAGAAACTTGAAAGTCCCGATATCCGTGCTGGCATGGCCATGCTGCTGGCAGCTCTGGCTGCTGATGGGCAATCCACCATCCGGAATGTCGGGCAGATTGACCGGGGCTACGAACGGGTGGACGAGAAATTGCGCCTCATGGGAGCCAAAATCGAACGGGCCTCTGAAAAATGAATTCCTGGGTTCTTCTCAATTAGGGGGTGGCTGGGGGTGGGCGGCTCCACTGCAGGTACATCCCCCTTATTAATATAGAAAGAGACGCTTCAAAATGAACTGCACCCCATAAGTTGGACACAATTCAACGAATGGAGGTGCAGTTTTTTATGACAAAATATACAAGATCGGAACGGTTAGCAGCGGCCCAGGCTGTGGAAGCTGGAGA
>CAIKOL010000124.1 GCA_903829085.1 uncultured Anaerolineales bacterium
CGGGTGGAAGACAGCGGACAGGTGTTTCTGGATGTGGATAAAGATGTCGATCATGCTGCCTTGATTGATAAACGTATTGATTCATTAGATGCCAGCAGGCTGGACTTGGCCTACTATAGTGCCTTAGGAGTCTGCTGAAAAAGGTATAGATTACAGTCCAAATGGTCAACAAGAGAGGTGAAAGACGTGTAAAATTAAGGTAATCTACTCACCAGGAGCAACCGCCATGCTAGGAAAACGAAAGATGCAACACAGCATTTTTGATGCCATTGGACTACCACATCGTGTATCCCCCGATTCATTTTATGGTCGCATGGGCAACCTGACTGGCAAACTCCTACGGGATGATGATCTGAAAGATATGTACTGTGCTGACAACGGACGTCCCAGTTTGGCTCCATCTATGATGGCAGGAGCACAACTCCTGCAATTTTATGATGATGTTTCGGATGCTGAAGCGGTAGAACGCATCCGTTTTGATCTGCGTTGGAAAGTAGCGTTGAACCTGGCGCTGGATTACGACGGTTTCGACGCATCCAGCTTGAGTGTATTTCGGACACGACTGATAAAACACAAGCAAGAGCGCTATGCCTTTGATCGGCTGCTGGCTGTGGCACGCGAAGAAGGTTTTTTAGCTGACAAAGTGACTTTATTGAGTGACACCACCCATGCGAAAGGTGCTGGGGCCATTCAAGACACCTACACCTTGTTGCGCAAAGGTATCCGCAAGTTGCTAAAGACAATGGGTTATCATCTACCGGGCAAGCGTCAGGGCTGTTCTGCGGAAATCGAGAAATTATTATCCACCTACGTAGATCAGGATCGAAAAGCTGAAATAGATTGGAGCGATCCGGCCAAGCGCAGCGCACAACTCAAGGTATTGGTGTGCGATAGCGAAGCTGCACTGGAATTGGCACTGCAACAGATCGAAGATCCTGAAATTCGCAGTCTGGGCTGGACGATCAGTAAAATCCTGGGCGATGATGTTGAGCATACCCCAGAAGGCGGCTGCAAAATTGGGAAGGGTACAGCTCCCGACCGTTTCATTAGCCTGTATGATACTGAAATGCGGCATGGACGCAAAAGTGCCTCCAAAAAGTTCAATGGTCACAAGGCTTCTACCAGCATGGATCAAGCCAGCGAGTTAATTCTGGACATAGAAGATTTATCCGCACCCCTGGGCGATGGACAGGACCTGCTACCTGCGATTGGACGAGTTGAGAAAAATGTGGGGGTGAGCGTTGAGCGTGTTATTGTGGATGGCGCTTACGGCTCTGGCGAAAATCGTGCAACCTGCGCTGAACGTCCGGATCACCCGGTTGACTTGCTCTCGCCTATGCGTCGCCCCAACGATCCCGAAGTAGACAAATCTGCATTCAGTATTGATGAGCAGACACACACCGCTACCTGTCCCAAGGATCAAACCGTATCTGTCAGTCACATTCAGACCAACCAGCAGGGTCGCACTGCTCTCACCTTTGTTTTTGAGCGGACGATTTGTGAAGCCTGTCCCTTATTCACGCGCTGTGTTAGCAGCAAAACAACTGGACGTACCATGACCACTTCATTCTATGAAGATTATCTGAGAGCGGCGCGTCAACGCCAGCAAACTGATGAGTTCAAACAACTCTATCGTCTGCGACCTCGGATCGAAGGAAAGCAGGCCGAACTGGTTTCTCACGGTCTGCGCAATACACGCTATGTCGGAAAACCAAAACGCCGCTTGCAACTACTCTGGTTGGCTGCCGCAGTTAACCTGAAACGCTTCTTCAAGCTGGCTGAAATCCGAGACTCGTACCTGGTTGCCATCCTAATGCCTGAAAACGAGGTGAAAATGACTCCTGTGATGGTGTAAAACCACTCATAATAGGCTAACTCCTGCCAGATGATCTATCATCTGGTACCGGTTTGTCTGGCTTTTCGGGCTTTCTGACGATTTTTTGTCGGTTAGTGGGGTCTGTGTCCCATAAAATATGGGGTTTTTCACCGCACTCTTAGAATACTTACCCATCAATTTATTTGGAAGTCCTAGAAGAATATGAGCGATTGGAGAAGATGGCTGCAACTTCCATACTTCTTCACTGAATGGAGTAACACCATTTTTTTCCAGAAGAAGAACGTA
>CAIKOL010000125.1 GCA_903829085.1 uncultured Anaerolineales bacterium
CGCTGAAAAACCGAAGAAACCAGGCTGGGGACGTAACCACCGCAGGTAAAGATAGAAAGGAAAATGGACTCAATGGCTGTGCAAATCAAGGACGTGACCACGCGCAAAGAGTTGAAAGCGTTCATCCGTTTTCCCTTCGAACTGTATCGCGGCAGCCCGTATTGGGTGCCTACGCTCATGTCCGACGAACTCAATACCCTGCGTCGCGAAAAGAATCCTGCTTTCGAGCATTGCCAGGCGCGTTATTGGCTGGCCTGGCGGGATGGTCGTATCGTCGGGCGGGTGGCTGCCATCCTTAACCATCAACATATAGAAAAATGGGGACAGCATTATCTGCGATTTGGCTGGATCGATTTTATAGATGATCCAAGTGTCTCCGCGGCATTGATGAAGGCGGTCGAAACGTGGGCGCTGGAAATTGGTATGGAAGCCGTGCACGGTCCTCTCGGTTTCACCGATATGGACCGGGAGGGGATGCTCGTCGAAGGTTTTGATGAAGTTGCCACCATGATCACCCTCTATAACCATCCGTATTATGCTCATCACCTGGAAAAATTGGGGTATATCAAGGATACTGATTGGATGGAATATGAGCTTTCAGTTCCGGCTGAACCCAACGAGACCATCGCCCGCATCGCGGATATTGCCTTGCGGCGTAACAAGCTCCACTTGTTGGAAATGCGCAACAAGAAAGAGATGTTGCCGTACGCCAAAGAACTATTTCAGTTGCTCAATGACGAATACAGGCATTTATATGGCACTGTCCCGTTAACCGAAAAACAGGTCGATGCCTATATCGATCAATACTTCAGCTTTGTAAGCCCTGAATTCGTGCCCATGGTCATGGATCAGAATAACCGCATGATTGCCTTTGGCATCGTCATGCCATCCCTATCAAAGGCATTGCAAAAAACCAGGGGGAACCTCTTTCCATTCGGCTTTATTTATCTCCTCAGGGCACTCAAGAAGAACGACCGGGCAGACTTGTACCTGGTTGCTGTCCAATCGGAATATCAGGGCAAAGGGGTGAACGCCATCCTGATGAACAAAATGCAAGGTATATTCAACAAATTTGGCATTAAAATAGTCGAATCGAACCCGGAACTGGAGACGAACCAGAACGTCCAGGGACAATGGAAACACTACGAAAAGAGGCAGCACAAGCGTCGACGCGTCTTTATTAAGCATCTCAACGCATAACAAAACCCACCTCACATGGTAGAAAAGGAGAGCATTCATGAAATACGAGCCAATCCTTTCCATCGTCACAGCCACCCTTGAAGTTGGAGCCGCCGTCTGGGCATTGCGCGGACCAGGACGAAAGCCCATTATCCATACGGTCAGCGCAATCCTGTTCTTCCTGGCAGGATATCAAATCGTTGAAGCCATCTTTTGCACCGGCACCCCGGTCACGCTGGGTTTCCTGCCCCGGCTGGCATTCATGGTGGTAGCTTGGCTGCCGCCAACAGGTCTCTTGCTTGTCGCCAGGTTGTATCCCACAAAATCACGCATGCTCTACTATTATGCCTATGCGATGTTCGTATTCTGCGGAGTGCTTGTGGCTAATGTCGCCTTGGACAAAGCCTTCGTGAGCTTCACGGTATGCGAGATCGTTTTTGCCACTTATGCCAACCCGACCCCCCTGTATCAAACCTACGGAATTTTTTACCAATCCGGGCTGATGAGCATGCTCATGCTCTCCGCCTACGGTGTGACCATCTGCAAAGATGACCACCAGCGGCTCCTGCTTGGACAGGTGCTGCTGGGTTCAATCGCCTTTATATTCCCGGCAATGGCTGCGGTAGCCATATTTCCCATCGCCAAGGATGCCCTGCCGTCCATCATGTGCCATTTTGCCATGCTGTTGGCGCTGTTCCTCATCCGGCTCATCTGGATGGAGCAGAAGATGACAGTTGGCGAGCAACCTGGGCAAATTCTGGATGGTGCGCGCGGTGTATACAATTAAAAGGAAGTCCTTCTTTCAACTACCAAACCTGAATTAAACTTCCTCCGTATACCCGCACAAAGCCAGCGCTTGTGGGCCAGTGTGGATGCCAAGTACCGGTCCGGTGATATTGACTAGCAATTCCAGCGGGTTGTATTTTTCTTTGATACGCGCGGCCAGGGCCTGGGCTTCAGGCAGGGCGCTGCCGTGCAGCACTGCCACCCGCATCGGTTTCCCCGGTGCAAGCTGTTCGAAGAAGCGGTTCACCAATGTCTCGATGGATTTCTTGCGCGTGCGTGCCTGCCCGCAAAATTCCACCAACCCGGACTGGTGATTGATCTGCACCAAGGGCTTGATATCCAGCAGGCTGCCAATAAAACGGGTGGCGCTCCCAATCCGTCCGCCTCGATGGAGATATTCCAACGTATCCAGGCAGACAATCTGCACCAGCTTGTCACGCACCCTGGCCGCGGCCTCGACCATTTCAGCCGCATTGCCTCCCAGTTCCCGGAGGCGCGCCGCTGCCAGCACCTGCCAGCCCAGACTCATCGTCGGGCCTTTGGAATCCACCACATGAACAGGTACTTTCATCTGCTGTCCCACCTGTTGAGCCAGTTGGAAGGTACCGCTCATGGCGCTGCTGACCGTCATCATCACGATCTCCCGTGCGCCTGCAGCAATCGCATCCAGGTATATTTTTTCAAAAACTGCAGGGGTCGGAAGCGTGGTGGTCGGCCAGACTGGGTCCTTTTCGAGACGCAGGTAGAAATCTTCGGGAGTCAGGTCAATCCGGTCGCGCAATTGTTCCTCTCCCCAGATAACAACTTGTGGAATGACAGTAATTCCATACTGGTCGATCAATGTCTGGGGAATATCACACGTGCTGTCGGTGATCAATGCTGGATTAGTAGTCATGGCTCTTTGAGGTTCTTTCCACCGCAGAATGAATAGCTGATCAATCATAACACCAATGACAGTCGAGTATAATCGTCCCGATGTTCGAGTATAAAGCACTTGCCTCCCAGGGCCGCGCCCGCGCCGGGATCTTTAGCACCCCTCACGGCGAACTTAAAACCCCCGCCTTCGCGCCAGTCGGAACGCAGGCCACTGTCAAGACGCTTACTCCTGCCCAACTGGATGAACTGGGCGCTTCGCTTGTTCTTTCCAATACGTATCATCTGTATCTGCGTCCCGGCGATGAACTCATCCGTACACTGGGGGGTTTGCACGCTTTCATGCAATGGCCTCGCCCCATGCTGACCGATTCAGGCGGCTTCCAGGTGTTTTCGCTGGCCAAGACCCGCAAAATCGATGATGATGGTGTGACGTTCAAGAGCCACATCGACGGTTCAACCCACCGCTTTACCCCCGAAAAATCCATCCAAATCCAGGAGAACCTGGGAGCCGATATCATCATGGCTTTCGATGAGTGCTCCGACCCCAACGACCACGCTTACAGCAAGATTGCCATGGAAAGGACCCACCGCTGGGCTGAACGTTGTCTTACGGTAAAAACACGCTCCGACCAGGCCCTATTTGGGATCATCCAGGGCGGAGTCAATCCGGACCTGCGGGCTGCATCCGCCCAATTCATTGCCTCACTGCCTTTTCCCGGCATCGCCATTGGTGGTCTTTCGGTCGGCGAGACCAAGGACGAGATGCATACCACAATTGATCTCATCACTCCGCTCCTGCCTGAGAACAAGCCGCGTTACCTGATGGGTGTTGGCACACCCGAAGACCTGATCAACGGGATCGCCCGCGGTGTCGATATCTTTGATTGCGTCCTGCCCACCCGGCTGGCCCGTCACAATGCTGCCTTTTCCTCCGAGGGACGGCTCAACCTGATGAACGCGGCCTTCGCCCGTGATCCGCGTCCAATAGATGAGACCTGCGGTTGCTACACATGCCAGACATTCACACGTGCCTACCTGCGGCATTTGATCGTTGCCAAAGAACTTTTGGCTGGCACATTACTCTCCATCCATAACCTGCACACCATGATCGCCCTGGTCAATGACATGCGCGCATCCATCTTCGATGGTACATTTGAAAGCAAGATCAGCTTCTGGCTGGATCAGTGGCAGGGAAACGCTGAAAGGACTAAGAACCTATCCGAAAATTATTGAAGAACCGCATTTTGAGTGTGTGCAGCGAAGCTGCACACACTCAAAATGCGAACTCCTCCTGAATTTTCGGATAGCTATTAAGGATGATTATCGGAGTCTTGGTACGGTCTTAAGAAACATAAGCTAAAATGAGCCTGGCGCAAACCATTCTTTCCTTGAGCATCAAGCCCCTTATTACTCAGATGAGTCTACAAGAAAGGATTAATCAATAACCATGAACATCTTCCAATCTTTCCTGCTCGGTATTATTCAAGGTTTGACCGAATTCATCCCGGTCAGCTCCACCGCCCACCTGCTCATCGGGCAGAAACTGCTCGGGATCCCATCCAGCGATGCCATGTTTTCGTTCTTGGTCATTGTTCAAATGGGCACCATCCTTTCACTGGTGGTCTACTTCTGGAAAGAGCTGGTAAAACTGGTCAAGGCCTTCTTCGCCAGGCCGTTCTCCACACCGGAGAACAAGCTTGCCTGGTACATCATTATCGCCACCATCCCCGCCCTGCTGGCGGGCTATCTGCTCAAGTCCGTTGTGGAAACGCTGTTCAAGACTCCCATGCTTGAAGCCTCCATCCGCCTGCTCATTACCGCTGCTGTCCTGGCGCTGGCTGAATGGTTGGGCAGGCGCAACCGCAGCCTTGAAAAAATGACCTGGCTGGACGCCCTGTTCATTGGCGTCGCCCAGGTGCTCGCCATCTTTCCCGGTGCTTCCCGCTCCGGGACAACCATCAGTGCCGGGATGGCACGCGGCTTGGATCGTGCCTCCGCGGCACGCTTCGCCTTCCTGATGTCAGTGCCGGTCATGCTGGCTGCAGGCGGTTACCAGATGCTGGATGTGATCAAAATGTCGAACATGTCCAGCTTTCTTCTACCTTTGGCGGTGGGATTCGTGGTGGCCGCATTTATCGGTTGGCTGGCGGTCAGGTGGTTGTTGACTTACCTGAACAAACATTCGCTGTTTGTCTTCGCGGCTTACTGCGCGGCTCTTGGGATTCTATGTGCTGTCCTTTCAATGGCGTAAAGGGAGCCTCCATGCCTGATCTGCAAATAAACACCTCCACCATGCTCACCCTGCTCAAACGGCTGGTCGAAACCGAATCGCCTTCGCATGACAAAGCTGGCGTGGACCGCCTCGGTGCGATCATTGCTGAAGAATGCCGCAAGATGGGTGCTTTGGTTAAAATTCAGTCCCAGGCAGCCGTCGGTGACATGGTCGAAGCACATTGGGGTGAAGGCCGGGAGGGTATCCTGCTCCTGGCTCATATGGATACAGTTCATCCGGTCGGAACGCTCAAGCGAATGCCCTTCTGCGAGGCAAATGGCCGGATCATGGGTCCCGGGACCGAGGATATGAAGGGCGGGATCGTTATCGGATTAACGGCCCTGGCTGCCCTGGCAGAAGCACACCAACTTCCGACCCTGCCCATTACCGCTTTGTTCACCTCCGATGAGGAAATTGGCAGCCCGGCATCCCGACCGCTCATTGAAGCGCTGGCGCGTCAATCCTCCCTGGTGCTGGTGCTAGAACCGGCCATGCCGGATGGAGCCATCAAGACCTGGCGCAAGGGTGTGGGCGACTTCGTAGTCACAGTGCGCGGGCGGGCAGCCCACGCCGGCAGCGGTCATAAAGAAGGTCGCAACGCTATCGAAGAGTTGGCACGCCAGGTACTGGCAATCCAAAAGCTAACCGACTACGACCTTGGAACAACCCTCAACGTGGGCGTTATTCGCGGTGGGACAGCCATTAATGTCGTCCCCGAAGAGGCCAGCGCTGAAGTCGACCTGCGCGTGATGAAGCCCGGCGAAGCAGAGCGCATCACCGCTGCCCTGCATGCCCTCAAACCGACCCTGGACGGAACCACGCTCGAAGTGACCGGTGAACTCAACCGCCCTCCGATGCCGTCGGACGAGAGAATGAAAGCCACTTTCGAGAAAGCCCGCACGTTGGCAGCTGGGATCGGCCTGGAAATCAAAGCCAGCGGTACCGGTGGTGCCTCAGATGCTAATTTCGTCGCCCCGTTGGGTATACCGGTCCTGGATGGATTGGGCGCGGTCGGCGACGGCGAACATTCCGAACGGGAGTTCATCATCAAGGACAGCCTGCCCGAACGCGCCAGACTCTTGGCAGCCATCCTGCGTGATTGGTAGTAAATGAAAACCAGATTCATCCTTTTCGCCCTGGCCTGCTTCGTTCTGCCTGCCTGCACCCCTACCGCCCCCACCGCCGCCGCGGAAACCATCCGCGTCCAGTACACTGCAGCGGCAATCCCCTGGTTGGCTGATCTTAACACCTGTGCGGGGACGACCGTGGTCACATCTGAGCAGCGGGCAGCCGATTTCCTGGATCCAACCTCCGTAGACCTGGCTCTCCGAATCGGGCAACCGAAAGAGCTGACCTCCCCTGCGTACCAGATCAGTACTGAAGATATCCTGGTGATCGTCAATTCCCAAAACCCGAGCAAGACTCTGACTGCTGAAGAAGTGCGCGGCCTATTTGAAGGCACGATCCAGACCTGGCAGGCGATCAATGGCTCAGACGCCCCTGTGCAGGTGTGGGTTTTTACAGCGGGGGAGGATGTTCAACAGGTTTTTGAGCAGAACGCGATGGGTGGTTCACCCATCACCACGCTGGCGCGTCTGGCTACAAGCCCAGATGAGATGTCGCAGGCGATCGCCAACGACGTGAATGCAGTCGGCATTCTGACCAGGCATTGGAAAGCGGGCAATGTAACGGAGGCTTTTTCGGTTTCAACGGTTCCGGTACTGGCACTTGTGCTGGCTGAGCCGCAGGGGGTTGTCCAGGAAATCCTTGCCTGCCTGCAAAAGTGAGGTGACGTGGTCGAGGCAATTCTTTTTTTCGCCGGTTCCGTTTTAATCATTTGGATTTCCATCCCATCCCTGCGCCACCCAGAGTCGCATGGCTTCTTCCGTTGCTTCGCCTGGGAGATCATATTGGGTATGCTCCTGATCAATGTCCGAGGTTGGTTCTTCCATCCATTTGCATGGTTCCAGATCATTTCCTGGATCCTGCTTTTCGCATCCCTGGTTCCCCTGATCGCCGGCGTTACCCTTCTCCGCCATGCCGGCAAACCCACGGATGCGCTCGAAGCTACCACCCAACTGGTATCCACTGGCATCTACCGCTTCATCCGCCACCCGTTATACGCATCACTGCTCCTGCTCGCCTGGGGGATTTTCTTTAAATCCCCGGCGTTATTGGATGGCTGCCTATGCGCAGTTGCCACCACTTTCCTTTACGCCACGGCCCGCGCCGACGAGGATGAATGCATGGTCAAGTTTGGAGTACTTTACAGCGATTACATGAAAAAAACAAGGATGTTCATTCCGTTTTTCTTCTAGATATTGTGCAGGGTCATACTGCGTTTCTTCGTGCCATTG
The DNA here is from genome assembly GCA_903829085.1 of uncultured Anaerolineales bacterium. Lineage (GTDB taxonomy): Bacteria > Chloroflexota > Anaerolineae > Anaerolineales > Villigracilaceae > UBA877. The sequence continues at coordinate 7,471 of CAIKOL010000125.1, forward strand.
GTGATCTTTAGTCTGGTTCTAAGAGAAACGAATGGATCCGAATGATTTCATCCAATCGGGGGATAGTATTTGAAGGAGAATATGCCTATTATTAAATTTGGATCTATCGTGATCCTCAATTAACCATAAGATGATATTTGGCCGGGAGGGCATGATGAAAACAGTAGTCCAATACATAAGCTATCTCGCGATCGTCTCGATAGTGTTGTTGGCAGGCTGCAACCTTCAAACAAGCCTTCCAGCAACTGAAGCCCTACCAGGACCAGTTACCGTGCGGCCCACTGGGATCCCCACCACCTCGCCAATCTCGACAGTGGAGGCAACCGTCACTGCCACTGAAGAGCCGGTGGTGCTTGCTGAACCAGATGCCGGAGTCACCATGCTCTGGTCTGACAGCAGTTACGTGGTCTACGTCCCGGGTGGCGAGTTCTTGATGGGAAAAAACGAGCTCGCAGCCAGCGACCACAGCCCGGCACATACCGTCACACTGGGTGGGTATTGGATCCATCAGACCGAGGTGACCAACTCAATGTACGCGTTGTGCGTCAACCTGGGCATCTGCAGCGCGCCCACGCATGAATCTAGTGTGCCAAACTGGTACACCGATCCGAAATACGCAAACGCTCCGGTGGTGGGTGTGAACTGGAACCAGGCAGAGACTTATTGTGAATGGATCGATGCCCGGCTGCCCACCGAGGCCGAGTGGGAAAAGGCTGCCCGTGGTACCGATGGCGCATCGTATCCATGGGGTGAAGACCAACCCACCTGCAGCCTGCTCAACTTCAAAGGCTGCCTGCTGAAGCCAGCCCCTGAAATCATCCGGACGTATCCCCAGGGAGCCAGTCCCTATGCCCTGGCGGATATGGCTGGCAACGTTTATGAATGGGTATTTGATCGGTATGCGGCTGACTATTATGCCAGTTCCCCGACCAGCAACCCAACCGGCCCGGTTGCAGGGGAAATGCGGGTGGTACGCGGGTCAAGCTACCTGACTCCTGCCGAGGATTTGAACATTAGCCTGCGTAATTCCCTGAAACCGGAGTCGGAGCGCGCCGACCTGGGCTTCCGCTGCGTTCTGACCGGGAAAACGGCTGACGAACCAACACCGCCACCCGCTCCCGTTTGTACAACGCTTGCCTTTGACTTGGTAATCCCTGTCCACCAGTGGGCTCAATACCAGGCGCCGCCTCCCCCGCCAGTGACCCTGGTAACCTACTGCAACCTGGACAACCAGAATAACCAGTACGGGACAGCCTCCATCTGGCTCGATCAGACAGTAGACCCGCAAGCTGTCATCATCTCAGCCCAACCGGGCAACCTGAACTGCAATAAGGATATTCTGGATCCACAGAAATTCAATTGCAGCGGGTCGGCTTTGACACCCGGTAAATCGGTGACCATCAGCGTTTGCTATGCGACTCCAGCGCAAGCCCTGTCCGACCCGATCTGCCCGGTCTTCTATCATTTTGATGCAGCAACCAATTTGTGCAAGTATGGTGTCCTATTGCCGGTGCAATGTGCAGTTCCGGATGTCGTCATTTTCGGGTATGGCTGCCTGCCGGCCCCGCAGAATGGCGAATGCCCGGTTGGGAGCTATGCAGCCACTTACAATGGCAAACCAGTATGCATTCCTGCCAGTGGACCGCAATGCCAGAACCAACTCTGCCCGGCAACCTGCCCGGCTGGTCTGGTCTTCAACCAAGGGAATTTCTGCTGCGATTATCCGACCGACATGCAGCCCACCTGCCGGCCTGGATATTCATATGATGAAACGTTCAAATTATGTACACCAGACTCACCCCTCCAGGCAAGCTGTACCAACATCACCACACCTGTCGAGACCTGTCCAACGCCGCCTCCTCCGGCGGACTGCTCAAGCTATCAAACCCAAGCGACCTGTAATACCGACTCAGCTTGCGGGTGGGTTTCCTACAGTGCCATGCCTGGCGGGTATTGCGCCAATAAGTAGATAAGCGTGCAAGTTACTGAATCCAAGCCCTCACCTGGCGGTGGGGGCTTATTCTTTATAAATACTTTCCCAAGCCACCCCGGCTTGCAAAATATTCTTCTCTCTCCAATGCCCGGATACCAGCTGCAAACCAAAGGGAAGTCCACCCACCCGCCCACAGGGGACAGAGAGAGCCGGGAGACCGGTCAAGTTGAAGGGCGAGGTAAAGCGGGTCAACTGGCGGGCAGCTTCAATGGCGCCCGTCCCCTGGATGGGCGGGGCAGGGATGGGGGTGGTGGGCAGGAGCAACAGATCGTACCTGGTGAAGAACATTTCAAAGCGGCGGCGACCTTCGGCCTGAACCCGGCGGGCGAGCGAGTATTCAGTGGAAGTGAGGTCGGCGCCAGCCTGCAGCCGCTGGAGCACGTCCGCGCCGAACCAATCGGGGTGGGTTGCCAAGCGTTCACGATGGAAGGCGGCTCCATCAGCCTGGGTCATACGGGTGTTGGCCTGGGCCAGGTCAGCGATCCAGGAGAGGTCTACATTCTCCACCACAGCGCCCAGGTCTTTGAAGCTCCGATAGGCAGACTGGACACCTGCCCACACCTCCGGGTCGCAAGCTTCAATATAGTCCCCCACCGCCAGCGCCACCCGCCAACCTTTGACACCCGCATCCAGTTGGGTAAGATAATCATCCACCGGGACATCCGCCGAAGCGGGATCGTGCGGATCATAGCCTGCCATGACCTGGAGCAGGATGGCTGCATCACGAGCCGTATGGGTCAGGCAGCCAACGTGGTCGAGGTTCCATGAGAGCGGGACCACGCCGCGCGTGCTTACCCTTCCGAAAGTGGGTTTCAACCCGACCACCCCGCACAGGGAAGCCGGGATGCGAATGGAGCCGCCGGTATCGGTGCCCAGGGCAGCCAGGCACAACCCGGAGGCGACCGCAGCAGCCGACCCGCTGGAGGAACCGCCGGTGATGCGGGTTTGATCCCAGGGATTTTTCACCGCTCCAAAGTGCGGATTGACCCCGGTCACACCCAGGGCAAGCTCATGGGTATTGGTCTTGCCAAGGATGACCGCCCCTGCCAGCTTGAGTTTCAAGACCGCATCGGCATCCTGGGCAGGGATGTTATCGGCAAAGAACTTCGAACCAGCGGTGGTGCGGACTCCGGCGGTCTCGAACAGGTCTTTCAGGGCCAGCGGGAGGCCAAGCAAGTCCAGCTCATTCAAGTTGGACGGCTGCAGGGAAAGGAGCGCATCCGCCTGGAGAGCCGCCTGAACGGCCAATTCAGGAGTGAGGGTGATGAAGGCGTTTAGCTGCGGGTTGAGACTCTCAATTTGGCGGAGGCAGGCCTCGGTCAGTTCGAGGCAGGTGAAGTCGCGGCGGCGCAGGGCTGCCAGGGTAGTGGAAAGGGTGAGGGAGGAGAGGTCGAGAGGCATAAAGGAACGGGCGGACACGAGGTCCGCCCGGAGAGGTTAGAAGAGGCCGAGCACCTTGCCGGTATCCAGGTCGAGGTCCACATCGTAGAAGACCGGGCGGGTGGGCAACCCGGGCATGGTGCTCATCTTGCCCAGCAACGGGTAGAGGAAGCCGGCCCCAACCGAGGCGCGGATATCGCGCACCGGGATGATGAAACCGGTAGGCGCACCCTTGATGGCTGCATCGGCTGTAAAGGAGAGATGGGTCTTGGCCATGCACAGGGGCAGCTTATCGAAACCGAGCTTGGTGTAGAGGTCGATCTTGGCCTGGGCTTCGGGCATGATCTCAATGCCGGCCGCGCCATAGATCTCCTTGCTGATGACCTCCAGCTTTTCCTTGATCGAAAGTTCCAGGGGATAGAGGAACTTGAAATGGGTCGGTTTTTCAGCCGCCTTAATGACGGCCTCGGCCAGCTGGATGGCGCCTGCGCCGCCGTCCATCCAATGGGTGCAGACCACCGCGTCCATGGCGCCGTTTTCGATGGCAGCCTGGCGGATGAGTTCGACTTCAGCGGGGGTATCGGTGGAGAAAGAGTTGACCGCCACCACCACGTTGACGCCAAACTTGAGGGCGTTCTGGATGTGGCGGGCCATGTTGGGGATGCCCTTGCGCAGCAGGTCAAGGTTCTCGTCGGTGTACTCGACAGCCAGGGGTTTCCCGGCGACCACCTTCGGGCCACCGCCATGCATCTTGAGGGCGCGCACGGTGGCGACCAGGACGACCACCTGGGGAACCAGGCCGGAGTAACGGCACTTGATATCCATGAATTTTTCCATGCCGATATCGGCGCCGAAACCGGACTCGGTGATGACGTAGCCCTCGGGACCGACCAGCTTGAGAGCAATGCGGTCGGCGATGATGGAGGACTGACCGTGGGCAATATTGGCGAACGGCCCGGCATGCACCAGGGCCGGGGTGCCTTCCAGGGTCTGCATCAGATTCGGCTTGATGGCATCCTTCATCAGGACGGTCAGGGCACCGGCAACCCCCAGGTCTTCAGCCGTGACAGCGGAACCCTTGCGGTCGGTACCGATAACCATGCGCCCGAGGCGCTCGCGCATGTCGCGCAGGTCGGTGGTGAGCGCCAGGATGGCCATGATCTCGCTGGCAACGGTGATGTCAAAGCCCGTGCGGCGGGTCTTGCCTTTCTCTTCAGGACCAAGACCGACCTCGATCTCGCGCAGGAAGCGGTCATTGGTATCCATGACACGCCGCCAGGTGATGGAACCCGGATCAATATCCAGGCGGGAGAAGCGACTGCGCTCTTCTGGGGTCAGGTCGTTCGGGTCCAGCTTGTCGATGCCCAGCTTTTTCAAGCGACGCAACATGGAAGGCGAGAACTTGCGCTGGCCTTTTTTGTCCAAGGGGCAAAGGGCGTTAAAGAGTTTTTCGTCATCCTGCTCACTTTCATGGAACATACGGGCATCAATGGCGGCAGCACACAGGTTATTGGCTGCGGTGATGGCGTGGATGTCGCCGGTGAGGTGCAGGTTGAAGTCTTCCATGGGAATGATCTGCGAGTAACCACCCCCGGCCGCGCCGCCCTTGATGCCAAAGGTGGGACCCTGGGAAGGCTGGCGAATGGCAGTGAAAACTTTCTTCCCCAGGTGGGCACCCAGGGCCTGGGAAAGCCCAACCGTGGTGGTGGTTTTGCCCTCCCCCAGCGGTGTGGGGGTGATGGCGGTCACATCGATATACTTGCCATTGGGAACATTCTCAAGGCGTTTAAGGATCTCCAGTTTTACCTTGGCTTTATAAGGACCGTAAAATTCCAGTTCTTCGGGCAGGATGCCGACTTCATCAGCAACCTGGGAGATCGGTTTGATGTCCGAGGCCTGGGCGATGTCTATATCCGAGGGCACCGGGCGGACAATTTTCAACTGGGTGGGGACGAATGGTCTGGTCATAGAGACTCCTTAATGAATTGATGAAGAAAAGAAACACCTCAGAGTGCACAAAGATCACAGAGTTCAGAGAGGTCAGAGATGCAACAATGCGCTCTTTTTTAATCAGGCCAATTGTCCATTATTTCAGTAGTTAACGCAAGAGGCGAATTTGGCAAGATGGAAGATCTATAGTCGGATCGTTTTCAGGTAAATCAGATTTCATATCCGTTCTTTCCCGGTGTTCCGAAACGAAGCCGAAAAACCTGGTAGCCTTGCTGGAGGAAGAGCAGGGCGGTGCGCAATTGCCAGGTTTCGGCGAGGGCGGGGCGGAAAGCGAGCCTGTGCCTGGAGATCTCAAAGCAGCCCTGCTCCACCAGACCGGCAAGGTCGGTATTCCCGCGGCTGCGAAGGTCGTGGTAAAGGGCAGCATAGAGGGTGGCGAGACGCCCGCTGAGGAACAGGCGGCGATAATAGCGGCGGCAGGTAAGCATGGGAGGAAAGACTTCGGGTAGATCCTGCCAACGGGCGTGATGAGCAGCCTTCCAGAAGATGGCAGCCAGCAATTTGCGGGGGTCGGCGGGAGGACGACCGCGCCGACCGGCATGATCCAGCGGAGGCAGCAATGGTTCGAGCACGGCCCACTGGCGGGGGGTAAGAAAGAGATCAGCAGATCCCGAGAGGGAATTAAAGTCACCTTTTACGCGATTCTTGAGGAACGAATGGGAGCCGAAGGGGGCGCCCTGTGAAGGCTTGTGGGACTCGGAGAAGGAACGGGAATAAAAGTCGCTATTTTCGCGTTTTTCGAGGAACGAATCGGCGTCACGGGTGATGCCCTGCGAGCGCATGTCGAGGCGAATGAGCGCAAGGGAATGACCGGCGACAAAACGAAGCTCCAGAAGGGGCTGCTCGAGGCGGTCCAAGGCCACCTGGATACGCTGGAGGTCGGTAGCCAATCGTAATAGGAGCCGGGCCCACATCAATATGGAGCTTGAATCATTGGAGTCGCGGATCAATCTCAGCGCCAAGATATATTTCTGCTGGAGGCCGGGAAGCGCCTGGTGGAGGCCGGACTGGAGTGAGGGCGGAAAGCGCAGACTGGAGCCAGGAGAAGGCGAGAAGCCCATGGGTGGAGTGGAGGGTTTGGCAGAATAAAGCCCATGTTTGAATGCATTCCGATTGGCAGGCTGGCCTCCCCGCCGGCGGGGAAGGATGAGCCGAGGGCGAAGAGGTTGTAGGGTGACAGGAGAGAGGCTGGTGAGCATGGCAAAATCCCAAGGAAAAGAAAGGCGGAGGAGTATTCAAGGATTTTGGATTGTTGATTTGAGGTTGATGATTTACAGGGTACTGCGTAAATAATTGAACTTATACCGGTTATATTCCACTGCTTTATGACATTTTCAATTCAGTTTTATATGCAAGAAGCAGTAGAATTGAGGCAGGCGGAAGAAGAGCTCCAACACTAGGGACACAAAGTACCACGCTGGAAGGAACAGAAGGATGATTGGAAAACGTCAGATCTGGTGCTCGAACAGGAGATTGCCACGCCGCCGAAGAGCAAAAGCGGCGGCTCGCAACGACATTTGAAAAAGGCGGCTTGAATCTTCGGATGAATCCCAAGCCCAGACGTTTGACCAGATTCTGCCAAGGCCTATTTTAGAACATATGTTCAGTATCGTCAAGGGATAAACATGGCTTATATCGGTGAAATTGCAGCCCTCTTCACGTCCTTCTGCTGGTCCTTATCGGCCATCGGATTCACAAAATCGACCCAGCAGGTGGGTTCCCTGGTCACCAACCGGGTGCGCGTCGTAATCGCCATGTCGGTGCTGATCGTGATCAATGCGGTACTTTATGGGCAACCCGTGCCCCTGCACGCAGGCGCCAGCCGCTGGGCCTGGCTGGGGATCTCGGGCGTCATCGGGTTGGCCCTGGGCGACGCGTTCCTGTTCCAGGCCTACCAGGAGATCGGGGCACGGCTTGGGCTGCTGCTGCTGAGCCTGGCGCCGGTGTTCGGAGCGCTGATCGCGTGGATCTTCTTCGGACAGAACCTGAGCCTGGTACAGATCGCCGGCATCGTCATCACCCTGGGAGGCATCTCGTGGGTGGTGATGGCCCGTCCCCGGGCAGGTGACGAAAATACCCGCAAGGTGACCGGGCGCGGGGTGCTGTTCGGCACGCTGGCGGCGCTTGGGCAGGCGACCGGGCTGGTATTTTCGCAGCAGGGGATGACCGCCGGCTTTTCCCCCTTTGCGGGGACGCTGATCCGCATGTTCGCAGCGGTGCTGACGCTGTGGATCGTGGCTGCGTTCCAACACCAGGCCAAGAGCACGGTCAATAGCATCCGACAACACCCGTCAGCGCTGCGCTGGGTGGCTTTCGGAGCGTTATTCGGACCGGTGCTGGGGGTCTCATCCTCGCTGCTGGCGATCCAGCATACGGAGATCGGGATCGCCAGCACCCTGATGGCGCTGCCGCCGGTCTTTATGCTGCCGATCAGTTACTTCCTGTTCAAGGAGCGTTTTGGCTGGCAAGCCGTGGCTGGGACGTTGCTCGCCATTGCGGGGGTGGCGTTGTTCTTCCTGGTAAAAATCTAGGGACAGAAAGTCGGGGTTTGGGGTGATGGCGGTCAGCTGCGCTGACCGCCATCACCCCAATTCTTCCTCTTTCCCGCCTGAAAGGTGAGAGGCAAGCTTGACAAAGCTTGTCAAACGAAATCACGCGGCAAGGCTTTCAGATTTTAAGAAAGCCTGAGTCAAATAAGATGATACGCGCTATTTGGGGGAATCTGCGCGATAATCAAAATGAAGTCCCGCGGGTGGCTGTCCGCTGGGAAGGGGCATGACCCAGCCTGACTCCAACCCTCTTTCTTTTGGAACATTTCCGAGTATCCAAGGAGTGGGATCCTATGAAACGAACCTTCAATCTACTCTCAATACTTCTGAATACCAGCCTGGCAATTCTATTATTGCCAGGCTGTAGTTTTCTGCCCAGCAGCGTTCCAAGCTCGGCGGGGAATACCCCGCCGTCCACAGCGGGAAAAGTGGTCCCGCACCTGGACGAGCAGGATCAGGTGGACGTGCTCATCCCGGAAAAAGGCGGACAGGTCAGCCTGACACTGTCAAACGGCGTGGCGTATAGCCTCGAGATCCCCGCAGGCGCACTGACCAGCGACCAGGAAATCATGATGACCCCCATCACCAGCATCGACGGGATGCTGCTCTCGGGTGGACTGATCGCGGGTGTACAACTCGAACCGGAGGGGACGCTCCTGCTCACACCTGCCACACTGACCATCACGGTGCCCGATGGATATGACCTCAAGCAGATGGTCGGGATCGCCTATTACGGGCAGGGGGACGGCTTCCACCTGACCCCAGCATTCGGCGACGGCAAGACCATCAGCCTGCCGATCCTGTCCTTCAGCGGGCACGGCGCCGGCAGTGGCGATAGCAACAGCCTCAACCAGCAGGCAGCGCAGCCAACCGCTTCTCAGGCCGACGGGGATCAACAAAAAATGTCAGCCGCCATCAATCAGGGTGTGGATACAGACGACTACAGCCAGCTCGTCCAACTCCTGATTGACCAGTTTGATAACCATATCAAACCCAACCTTCAGGCAGCCACCACCGACGACAGTAAAATCGATCCGGCCGGCTCGGCTTTCCTGAATTGGGATGCAATAGTTGAGTGGTATAGCCTGGCAGACAAGATCGGAACCAGAAGTGAGGTCGGCAAAAGCCTGCTAATCAAGGGACTCAAGAATGCCTTTAACCAGGCTTACACACGCTGCCTGGCCAACCAGGATGTCAGCGAATTGGGCAACATGTGGAGAAGACTCCGTGAACTTGACCTCATGGGGGATCAAGAATATACCATGGAGACAAAGCAAGACAAGCTGCTGACATGCGGGACCTTCAAGCTGACCTTTAAATCCACGCTGACCTGGACCGTGGATAACGGCATTGTTATAGAAGCCGGGGTGACCGGCACGGCGATCTTGCACGAGAAGGGGGTCATGGAACTGTTCCAGGGGCATGGCGACCTGAGCTTTAGCAGCTATAAGGTCGATTTTACCAACGCAAGCACGGATCTGAACAAATACTGTTCCATTGACACCTCCGAAAGCTCGGGCAGGCTGGATGTGGAGGGCAGGATCTACACGGACAATGAAGCGGGCGAGGATCCGCAGTGGTTCGCTGGCCTGGTGCTCGATCCCCATTTTCTGACGCAAGGCCTGCCCAAATGGAAGTGCGATACGGGAGCAATGAACTTTGACATCAACGTGAGCACTCCGCTGCCGCTCTGGAAGGATGGTTTCGACCTGCTCCACCAGGATCGCAAGATCTCCATTGGGGACCTGGTAGATTCATATATGTTCGGTGACTTCCAGCCGGGAGTCGACGGGCATATCGGCCCGCTGGAGCTGGATACGACCGGGCAGCAGGGCCAGGCCGAGGTGGAAGAAGACCTGGTCATTGATGTGACGGGCGCCCCGGGGGCCAAATGAATCCGGCCTGGTGGAATGGGAGAGAAACCATGAAAAAGACGAACCGAAACCAGCTACCGAACCCGGGCATCTTTTTTCTGATGATCGCCGGCCTGCTGATCCTGAGCTGCAGCCTGCAGGCGCAGCCCGGCGCAGCCCCAACCACGGCAGCACAACCTGCATCGGGAAACCCGGCCAACCCGGGCGGACCGGCCGTGGTCAGCGTATCGGAAGGCGTGTTCGTGCTTACTCCGGGCCAGCC
>CAIKOL010000126.1 GCA_903829085.1 uncultured Anaerolineales bacterium
AAGGCCGTGACCCCGAAGGCGAAGGCGTGCGATTCCGGGAACATGTACTGGCCGTTGAATTTATTAAAGACGGTCTCCGCCGCCTCTTCATCCACACCGCGGGCTCCGGCTCCCGCCAGGAATTTCTGCCGGTACTGCTCGATCAGTGCGCTGTTATGTTTGCGGCCGAAGGCACGGCGCAGGCGGTCGGCCTCGCTGGGAGCGAAACCCGCCACATCTATGGCCAGTTGATTGACCTGGTCCTGAAACAAGACCACCCCCAGCGTGCGCTCCAGGGCACGCTGCTCCAGGGCGTGATCGTAAACCACCGGCTTTCTGCCGCTACGCCGGGCCAGATAATCCTGCACACCGTGGTTGACCCCTACCCCCGGCCTCACCGCCGCCACCTCGTGCGCCATATCCAGCAGGTTACGCGGCCGCAGCCGCGTGATGGTCTGCATCTGGGCCGCCGACTCGATCTGGAAGATGCCGATGGTGTCGCCCCGGCAGAGCATATCGTAGACCTTCGTATCTTCAAAATCGATGCGTGAAAGGTCGATCCTGCGGCCCGTGCGGGTTTTGATAAGCTCGACCGCCTCTTGCATCTGGGAAAGCGCCCCCAGCGCCAGAAAGTCGATCTTGACGAATCCGGCGTCGTCGATGCTGTCCTTGTCCCACTGGCAGACGTAACGTCCCTCGATGGCCCCCCTCTGCACCGGCACGATGTCCGTCAGGGGCGTGGAGGACAATATCATGCCGCCCGGATGCTGACCCATGTACTTGGGAAAGCCGTCCAGTTCTGCCGCCAGTTGTATCAGGTCGCGCCAGACCGGCGAATCGATTTTCGACTTGAAATTGGGCAATTTCTCCATCTGGCCCTGCAGTCTTCTGGCGCTGCCCCAGTCCGCCTGTTTGGCCAGCTGGTCCACCTCTTCTTCCGGAAGTCCCAGGGCCTTGCCCAGGTCGCGCACCGCTCCCTTTACCATATAAGTCGCGATGGTGCCGGTCAGGGCGGCCTGCTGCCAGCCCCATTTCTCGTGCGTGCGCAGGATCAGGTCCTCGCGGATGCTGCGCGGAAAATCCAGGTCGATGTCCGGCACGTTATTCATGGTATCGGCGGGCAAAAAGCGCTCCAGCGAAAGTTTATATTTGAGGGGATCGATGTGTGAAAGCCCGATCAGGTAGCCCGCCAGCAGTGAGACCGATGAGCCGCGCCCCCGTCCCGGCGGGTTCTCTTCCAGGCTCTGCGAGGAATCGCTCAGCCCCTGTTCGATCATCACCTCCCGCCCCAGCTTGATGACCTCATGGTACATCAGCAAAAAGCCCGCCAATTTGTATTTGCGGATCAGCCCGAATTCCTGGTCCAGGCGGGCGCGTACTTCTGCAGTTACCGATCCGTAACGCCGCACGGCTGCCTCGCAGCACAATTTTTCTAAATGGCTTTCCGGTGTATGACCCTCAGGCGCGGGATAGTCCGGAAAGGCGTAGCCCAGGTCCCTGGTCAGGTCAAAGGTGCAGCGTTCGGCGATCTCAAGGGTATTGGCTAAAGCCTGCGGGCACTCGCGGAAAAGGGTTTCCAGTTCGGGCACGGGACGCAGGTAAAATTCAGAGTTGGCCCGCCTCTCGCGGTGGCTTTCTTCCAGACTTTTACAGTGGCGGACAGCCGTCAGGCAGTCCTGCAAACGGTGCCGTTCCCGGATATGGTAGTGCACATTGCCAGCCGCCGCCGTTTTAACCTCTAATTCAGCGGCCAGCGAAATCAGTTGGCGGTTGCGCGTGGTATCTCCGCAGACCAGATTTTGCTGAAGTTCCAGGTAGTAGTTGTCCTGTCCGAACCATTCGCGGTATTGTTGGATCAGAGTGCGGGCAGACGGCCAGTCCTGCCTGCTCACCAGTTCGGCCAGTTCACCCCGCGGGCAGCCGGAGAGAGCGATCAGTCCGGCGGCATGCTGCGGCAAAAGGGCTGAATCCAGTTCAGGCTGGTCCCGTTCACCGGAGGCGTGGGCGGCTGTGATTAGTTGGCACAAATTGCGGTAGCCCTCGCGGTCTTTGGCCAGCAAAGTCAGGTGATAGCCGCCTTTCATGGTGATCTCCGTCCCGATGATGCCCCTCATC
>CAIKOL010000127.1 GCA_903829085.1 uncultured Anaerolineales bacterium
AAAAAAAGAAACGGGATGCTTCTTTGAGCATCCCGTTGATAATTCCTTGATGGATTCAAATCCGGGTTTCCCCTGAGGTTCGATCATATGCTTCCTCCACCTTCCGCTTCGATCGTTTTCGAAGTGTAGCATCTATCCGTTTTCTCGCGGAACAACAAATCAATTGGTAGTGATTGTCTGCCTCAACCTTTTCTCGATCTCTTTTGAGGTCTTTGTTGTGGAAAGTCCGCCGAGCGCCGTGCAGCGTAATTCGTGCGGAAGACTTTTCCCCACCCGGTCCATGGCTTCGATCACTTCGTCCAATGGAATAACGGCCTCATAATCTGCCAGTGCCATGTTGGCACAAGCCAGGGCATTGCTGGCAGCCATTACATTCTTTCCCAGACAGGGTACTTCAACCCGGTTGGCTACCGGGTCGCAAACCATGCCCAGGATGTTTTGAAGCGCCATCGAAGCGGCGCCAATGGCTTGTTTGAGCGTGCCTTTGGCCAATGTGACCAGCGCCGCGGAGGCCATGCCAGACCCGGCGCCGCATTCAGCCTGACAGCCTCCCACCTCCGCCGCGAAAGTGGCGTGAGCTGCAATGAATACACCGATCAAGCCCGCCGCCAGCATGGCTTGTGTCATCTCTTGGATTGACAGCCCTAGCGCGCTGGCTGCCCCGATGCACGCTCCCGGCAGTCCACCGCACGATCCGGCGGTCGGCGCCGCCACGATCACCCCCATGGAACTCTTCACCTCCATCATCGCAGTTACGTAGAGGATGATCTGGTTCAACATCCCGCCATCCAGCAGTTCCCGGTTCGCCATCCGCCTCTGGAAAAGTCCGGATTGGTTGCCGAGGATGCGATCGACATATTGTGTCCCGGCAATTCCTTCTTGAATGGATTTTTGCATTCTGCGCACGATCTCTGTCATCCGCTGGCAAACCTGTTCATGCGACATATTCCCCCGGGCGCTTTCGTAATGGACCGCCAGTTCCCACAATTCAAGGTTCTTGCCGGAGTTATACTGAAGCATCTGCTCACAGGTGATGAACGGCACCGCAATCTCACGGCGCGACAATACCGGCAGCACCGGGGAGATGGTTCTTAGCTGTCTGATACGGTAAAGCGAACAAAGCTCGGAAATGAATTCTTCATCCAGGAATCTCTGCGCTTTGATTTCAATGATACTCACATCCTTGCCGGAGAAGAACAGGATCTCGTCTGCTTCGATATTTTCGCGCAGGGTTTCCAGGATCTTGCTACCGCCTGGATCAATGAATATCAGGGTTTCGAAATAGTCGCCTGCCAGCGAAACTTCAACCCCGTCGATCTCCACGATCTCGATCATCCCGCCTCCACTGGAGATGGCGGTCAGCGTGTGCTGCTCGCAGGAATTCCTTAGCGCCAGTTTATACGTGTTGGGATGTCTGGCCCCAAATTCTTTAATCTCATTTTTAACCTGAATACCCGCTTCCAGGACAACTTGGACGGACTGCGCCAGTCTTTCATCGGTGGCCTCCCACCCCAGGAAACCTCCACACAGGCCCATATCGGAGCCCTGGCTTTGATGCGTCGTTGCCAGCGAACCATGCGGATCGAACGTTACAACCACTTCATCGATGCAATGATCCATCAGGTCTCTGGCGATCCTTCCAATCCGCAAGGCAGCCGCGCAGTGCGAACTGGACGGCCCTCGCATCACGGGTCCGATCACATCATTAAAAATACTGGGATATCCGGGCTGGGTGGTTTTATGGGCGAGGGCCGAAGGATGGCGACTTGTCAATGTGTCTGACTCCTGACTGCCCTGGGCACGCATGGCTAATTCTGGCGGCAGCCTGATCTCTTCAAGTCAGAAATATTAGCACAATGCCCCCCTTCGTGCAAGAATAATGTGAATTTGCTGCGGGTTTTCTTCTACGCCCCCAATGTGTCAGGCGCAATAGAGCCTGTTTGCCACATCCGGCAAGGCTTCAAAGGCCGGCCTGGCAAAATAATACCCCTGGTAGATACTGATGCCTGCATCGCGCAGCCAATGATACTCACCGGCGTTTTCCACTCCCTCGGCTACTATTTCGATGCACAGGCTGTCACAGATATTCCGTATCCCGGAAAAGATCCGTTGCTTGACATAGTCCTCGTGAATATTCCCGATCAAGTGACGGTCCAGTTTTATGAAATACGGCTGGTATTCCACCAATAATTTCAAGCCGGAGTAGCCTGCCCCAAAATCGTCGATCGCGGTGGCAAAGCCGAATTCCTGGATCAGCCGCAGGTAATCGATCAAGTTCCTCTGTTCGGTCAGGCTCTCAGATTCAAGCACTTCAAAGATTATATTCTCTGCCGGGATGCCGCTTTGAATGGTTGCCTGGAAGGTGGCCGTGATACTCATATCCACTTCATAAATGCTTTGCGCGGTCAGGTTCAGGTTCAGGCGGTTGGGGATTTTCAACCGACTGGCCAGGTGGATGGCTTTACGGCGGCAGATCTCGTCGAATTTCAAGATATCATGCTTGGGTACCTGCGCAAAAACAGAGGCCGAAGATTCGCCGTGCGGTCCGCGCACCAGGGCTTCGAAGGAAATGATCTCCCGGTTGCGGATATCTACGATCGGCTGGAATGCAAAGCTGAATTTAAAACCCATATCCCCATTGGTTTTAATGAGACCGTTTTGTGGTTCGATTCGCCGGAGATTCTGCATGATTATTCCCTGATTTCAATAGAGCAGCCGCGGTGCTGTGATTGTGCAGTACCAATTTGCACACGTACAACTGGCAGATTGAATTCACACAATAATTCCATCTTCACAATCATAGCCATCTAATTGCCTATACGCCATACTATTACGTAGTGTTTCCGGTACCCCATTTCTACCCAGATGCTACCCACCCGACTACCCCTCGCGCGCAATCCCTGGGAACTATTACAGGATATTCCATATGGATATTTCTATTTTTTCTCTGTGGACTCCGCGTTCTCTGTGGTGAAGTTCTTTTACCCATCCATAACAGAACTCCCGCGCCGAAGCAAGCCGGTCAAAACCGGTTTTTACGGTACAATTCCTGTATGCCTTCCGATACCCAGGTGATCTACTCGATGGTGCGCGTTGGGCGCATCCATCCCCCCAACAAACAAGTCCTGCGCGACATTTCGCTCGGCTTCTACTACGGTGCCAAGATTGGTGTGCTCGGTCTCAACGGCGCCGGCAAGTCCACCCTGCTGCGCATCATGGCCGGCCAGGACAAGGATTACGTCGGCGAGATTGCCATCAGTAAAGGCTATACCACCGGCTTGCTCGACCAGGAACCGCATCTCGATGAAAGCAAAACCGTCATCGAAGTAGTTCGCGAAGCAGTTCAGCCCATCGTCGAGTTGCTTGCCCGCTACGACCAGGTCAACACTCAGTTTGCCGAACCGGATGCTGATTTCGATGCCTTGATCGCTGAACAAGCCCGGCTGCAGAGTGAACTCGAAAAACACGATGCCTGGAACCTCGATTCCCATCTGGAACTGGCCATGGATGCCCTGCGCTGTCCCCCTGCGGATACACCGGTCAAGGTGCTCTCTGGAGGGGAACGCCGCCGCGTCGCTCTCACCCGCCTCCTGCTGACCGAACCTGACATCCTCCTGCTCGACGAGCCTACCAACCACCTGGATGCCGAGTCTGTTGCCTGGCTGGAGCACCATCTGCGCGACTACAAAGGCACGGTCATCGCCGTCACCCACGACCGCTACTTTCTCGACAACGTCGCCGGTTGGATCCTGGAACTCGACCGGGGCTACGGCATCCCCTGGAAGGGAAACTACTCCTCCTGGCTGGAACAGAAGAAGGAAGCCCTGCGCCAGGAGGAGAAAACAGAGTCGCGCCGCCAGAAGACGCTTGCACGCGAACTGGAATGGGTGCGCATGTCCCCCAAGGCACGCCAGGCCAAGGGCCAGGCCCGCCTGACCGCCTACGAAAAACTTCTCTCGCAGGAAGTCGAAGAATACCGCGGTGAGCAGGAGATCTATATTCCACCCGGCCCGCGCCTGGGGGATAT
>CAIKOL010000128.1 GCA_903829085.1 uncultured Anaerolineales bacterium
AACCGTCACCCCAACCGCCACCGTTACCGCCCCGGTCGCCAATACCACCCCCTCCTTAACCGCCACGCCTACCACCACGCGCACCAGCACGCGCACCTTCACAACCGCGCTCACCCGTACGGTCACGGTGACCGCTACCACTGCGCTTACCCGCACGGCCACGGTTACCAGCACGCGTACATTGACACCCACCGCCACGCTCACCCGCACGGCCACGCTAACCACCACGCGCACGTTGACCCCCACCGCCACGCTTACCCGCACCGCCACGGTAACCATTACCCATACCAGCACCCCCAGCCTCACGCCTACCACAACTTCCACGCCGACTGCCACTGTCACGGCGACCTCTACGCACACTTCGACACCCACCTCCACGCCTACGGCAACCTACACTCCCACTGTGACTGCAACGGCGACTGCCACGCATACCCCCACCGAAACGCAGACTCCCACCGAGACGGAAACCGAAACCCCCACGCCTACTGAAACTCCAGACCAGAGCACCCAGTTCCTGAACATTACTGGCCCTTCAGGCGTATATAATGATACGCCTCCAGCTTACGTTATGGCGGAAGTCTCTGATCCACAGGGCTTGAAGGAGATGTATGTCCAATACCTTGTCTCGGATGGGAGTTCAACTCCAATTTCCGGTCAAGAGTCTCTAGCTGTCAGCGAGGTGCAGGAAATTTGGGATGGCTACATTTACTTTGGCAATCTGGCACCAGGCCAGTTGGTTGAATGGTGGATCCTGGCCATCGATAACCAAGACAACCAGACCGTCTCAGATCATTATTTCTTTGATTATGGCGTCTACTAGGCCTGGATGCCTGTTCGTTGCATAGAACACACTCCATGAAACCTGCCCGCCGCTTCCCGCTCGATTTTCGAGGCCTGCTCCTGCTGGGCGTGGCCCTGCTGTTCCTGCTGCTGGAAGTATTGAACGCCTTGCCCGGCGTGCTGACCCCCACCGGCCGGCTCGAACTGGCCTCCCACGATGGCATGCTGCGCCTGCGCGGCACCCGTTCCCCTGATCCGGATATTGTCATCGTCGCCATCGACGACTTCTCCTTCAACTGGACCGGCTACCAGTGGCCCTGGCCGCGCGACTACCTGGCGCAACTTGTCGATAAGTTGAATGCAGCCGGGGCGCGGCTGGTGGGGCTGGATGTGTTCCTGTTCGAAGCCGGGTATGACCCGAGCGGGGATGCGGCCCTGGCGGCGGCATTAGCCAAATCTCCCCGTTCCGTTTCGGTCATGCAGATCTATTCGGATGCCTCCCTGGGGACGACCACCCTCAAATTGCCCCTGCCGGTCTATCGCCCGGTCCTGAGCGCGGTCGGCCTGTCGGGCATTTACCTGGACGATGATGCCATCGTGCGCGGGCTGCAGCCCTTCCAGAGCTACGGCAGCGATGTATATTACAACTGGGCCTTCGAGACCGCCTCCCAGTTCCTGGGGGTGGACAGCCCTTCCATAGCCTCCAACGGGATGGTCTTCGATAAACAGGCCATCCCGATCTCGCGTGGTCGTTTCCTGGTGAACTATGCCGGGCCGACCGGCACCTATCCCACCTATTCAGCCGCCAACGTGGTGGACGGCCTGGTGGACCCATCCGTTTTCCGCGACAAGATCGTGCTCATCGGCGCCACCAGCATCACACTGCACGATGTTTACCCCACGCCCTTCTCGGAGACAGCACAAATGCCGGGCGTGGAGATCATCGCCAATGCCATTGCCACCATCAAATCGGGCGCCAGCCTGTATGAAACCCCCCTGTGGGTTAACCTGCTGCTCATCCTGCTCATGGTTGTTCTGGCTGGCCTGATCGGCGGCATCCGCCGGCCGGGAGTCACCCTGCTCGTGTTGACCGGGGTCATGCTGGTTTACATCCTTGCCTGCTACCTGGTCTTTGCCCAGGCGCGCTGGTACCTGCCGGTGACCGGGCCCGAAGCGGTCTTGTTCCTGGGAGTGGTGGTCCCGTTCATCGAGCAGGCGGTTTCGCAGGAAGCGGAAAAACGGCGGGTGCGCGGCCTGTTCAGCCGTTTCCTCTCCCCTGAGATGGTGGACCAGATGATCGCCACCCGGGATATCAATTCCCTCAACAAGCGCGCTGACCTGAGCATCCTGTTCTCGGATATCCGCGGCTTCACCACCCTCTCGGAGAAAATGACGCCTGAGGAAGTGGTCTCCCTGCTTAACCCGTACCTGGAGGTCATGACCGCCATTATCCAGAAGCACGGAGGCACGGTGGATAAGTACGAAGGGGATGCCGTGATCGCCTTCTTTGGCGAACCCGTCCCGTATGCCGATCATGCCCTGCGCGCCATACGCACTGCCGTGGAAATGCGGGTGGAACTGGCACACCTGAACCAGAAGTGGCGGGCGGAAGGCCGCCTGCAGCGCGGGCTGGAGATCGGCATCGGCGTCAATACCGGCGAAGTCTTTGTAGGCTTGCTGGGCTCGGAGCAGCGTCTCAATTACACCATCATCGGCGACGGCGTCAACCTGGCCTCCCGCCTGCAGGACCAGACCAAGGTCCTCGGCTGGCCCATCGTGGTCAGCGAGCGCACCGCTTTATTGGTGCAGGAGGAGTTCGATATCGAGTTTGGCGCCCTGCAGGCCATCAAGGGCAAGCGCGATCCGGTCAAGATCTACAAGATCATGGGGCGCAAAGGCGCCGCGGAGGATGAACGCGTGAAAGCCCTGGAAGGCCAGTCTGTTTAAGGTCTATCCGATAATTATTGAAGAACCATATTTTGAGTGCGTGCAGCGAAGCTGTACACCCTCAAAATACATCCTTCTCCTGATTTTCGGAGTTTTTCTTGTATCATCTCAATAAATAGGGGAAAGTGAGGTGTTTTTGGCGAGCGCAGCCCGCCAAAAACACCCCACACCCCGGATTTTTGAGAAGATACTTTTTCTTAGCGAGAACGGAGATCAGATCGGGAAAGGAGCTTGAAATGTCTGTAAAGGTCAACCTGAAAACCCGCATCCTGTACCAGGGCAAGGAATATGACAGCCCTGACGACCTGCCACCTGCCGCGCGCCAGGCTTATGAGCAGGCACTGGCCGGGCAGCCCGGCTCTTCCCAGCTGAAGATCAACAGGATTGGCTCGAAGATCACCATTGACGGGCAGACCTATAACAGTATCGATGAAATACCCCCCGAGAAGCGCGGTATCTATGAAACCGTGATGGCCTCGGTTATGGATAAGAACCAGGCTGGCATCCCGGACGCGCTTCAAAGCGGCGGGCTGGCTTCCTCCCCGGTGACGGGAGGGCTTGCACCCAGCGCGCCGCTGATCCCGCAGGAAAATGTCATCAGCCCTGCCCCTCCCAACAAGCGCCTGCTGGTTGCCAGTATTGGGCTGCTCATGTTCCTGTTCTTCCTCGCCGCGTTGATCCTTATTTTTTTCCGCCGGGGTGGCTGAGTATCTATTCGTAATTATTGAAAAACTTCCTGAATTTCCGGTTGGAATCTCAGGCGCTTTTCCCCAGAAAAGAGAAAAATCAAAAAGGTTATGCGAGCGAGGCTCGCATAACCTTTTTTTGTTTGAACCAATAAAATAAAGCGCCGGTCTCAGTCTGCCTGGGGCAGGATATATTGATAGGCTGAACACATGGAGAGCAGCAGATCGATATCCACCGGCTTGGTTATCACTGCTTTGATCCCTTCTGCCATCCCCTCTTGGATAATGTCATCGGCTGAATAGGCGGTCATGAATAGGGCAACCAGCTTTGGGAGCATCTTCCTGGCCGCCCGGTAGAGTTCCACCCCATTCATATCCGGCATCCTGATATCTGTGAGCAGGATATCGGCCGGCTGAGTGCGCAGCATTTGCAGGGCTTCAGTCCCGGAATTCACTGCATGGGCTGTATAGCCCTTGAGTTCCAGGATATCCGCCAGGGTGCTTGCGATTGACTGGCTATCATCCACGATCAGGATGCTTATCGATTCGCTCATAGCTCATCCATTTGTAGTGCGTTTCGCCGCGCAGCGGAGTAATGCGGTGGTGGGACACTCCATTTCAGCGCGTGCCTCACAATGGCCCCTCGTTGACGGGTAACCAGAGTGTAAAGGTACTGCCCTTGCCCGGCTCGCTCTCCGCCTCGATCCGCCCGCCGTTGGCTTCGGTCAGTTTCCGGCTGACCGCCAGCCCCAACCCGATGCCCCTGGCCTTGGTGGTGAAGAGCGGTTCGAACAGTCTCTGCATATTTTCCGGTGAGATCCCCGTCCCGGTATCTTTCACACTGATCCTCACCCACTGATCACTGGTAACGGGTGACTGGTCACTGATTATTGCCAACTGTGCACAGTTCTTCACACCTGTGGCGGAGCTTTTCTGCGTAGCCATCGCCTGGCAGGCATTCACCACCAGGTTGCCCAGCACCTGCTCCATCTGGCGCGGGTCAATGAAAACCATCGGCAAGTGCTCTGCCAGGTCGAGCGTTAGCTCCACTCCCACCGGAACCGGGAAGCGTACCAGCGTGGAATGCACCAGCTTGTCTACGGGGAACTGCTCCTGCTGGCCTCCCTTTACGCGCGCAAAGTCCAGCAGGTCGGTGATGATCTTGTCGGCATTGCGCACTTCCTGCTCGATCTTGGCATGATAATCCTGTATTTTGGCAGGCGCATCCGGCTGGACCATCTTCAGGTAATACATGGCGCTGTTGATCACGCTGAGCGGGTTGCGCAGCTCGTGCCCCACCCCGCCGGCCAGTTGCCCCAGCACGGCCAGTTTTTCCTGGCGCACGAGCTGCTCCTGGGCCCCCTGCAGTTCGCGCGTGCGTTCCTCCACCCGCTGTTCCAGCTCGGCATTGAGTTGACGGATCTCTTCTTCCACCTTTTCCCGCCGGGTAACCTCAGCCCGCTCTCTCTCCAAGCTTTTGCGGATATTCATTGACAATAAATTCACCGCCAATGCCGCGATCAGGAAAATGATCGTCATGCCGGCAAGGTAAAACCAGTTTGTTACCCCGCCAATGAAAGGCGTGGTGACAAACCAGCCAAAGCTTTCCCCAAAGACCAGCCAGCAGACCGCTACCAGGCTTAATCCTACACATAACTTAAAATATGAACTGTTCAAAGCCAGGCCTGCGAAAATGATGACGATGATATACCCAAAAACGGCAAGATCACGAATGCCCTGACCAACCGTGGCGATAAAGGTTGTCATGCCAATCATGATCAACATAAGGAACATCCCACTGGTGTGCAAATGCCTGCGTTTGAGCAGCACAAATGGTACGCCCAGCAAGGCAGAGCCTGCCAGGACCACGGCAAACAATCTCACATCGCGATAATAAAGACTCAGAATAATGCCAAAAAAGGATCCGCACCAGGATATCCAGATGAGCGTGGAAAGTATGCGTTTCAATTGCCTGTCGTCTTCATGGTCAGAATTTGCAATTATATTCATGTCATCCAATTTTAATCCCAGCGGATATCAAATATTGAAAGTATCGTATCTTCTCAAAAACACCCCGCTTTCCCCCCTTTATTGAGAAGTCACTATCGAAAGTAGCCTGTGATAACGATCCAGTATCATTTTACTTCATCGGTCTGTTTGACGGGTAACCAGAGTGTAAAGGTACTGCCCTTGCCCGGCTCACTCTCCACCTCGATCCGCCCACCGTTGGCTTCGGTCAGTTTCCGACTGACCGCCAGGCCCAGCCCGATGCCCCTGGTCTTGGTGGTAAAGAGCGGCTCGAACAGTTTCTGCATATTTTCCGGCGTGATGCCTGTCCCGGTATCCTTCACCGCGATTGCCAGCATCTCCTTTTGCAGGTCCCGTTCTGTAACCGGGACTACCATGTGGGCTGAGAGGGTCAGCTTACCACCGTTCTTCACACCTGTGGCTGAGCTTGTCGAAGCCATCGCCTGGCAGGCATTCACCACCAGGTTACCCAGCACCTGCTCCATCTGGTGCGGGTCGGCAAAGACCAGCGGCAGATCGGCAGGGATTTCAAGATTGACCTCCACCCAGGCTGGGGCAGGGAAACGTTCCAGCACGCCCTGCACCAGTTCCAAGATCGCGACCGGCTTGGGTTCGGCAGTGACGCCGCGCGCAAAATCCAGCAGGTCAGCGATGATCTTATCGGCGTTATGCACCTCCCGCTCGATCGTGGAATGGTATTTCTTGATCTTCTCATCCGCATCCGGCTGGACCATTTTCAGGTAATAGATGGCGGTGTTGATGACCGCCAGCGGATTACGTAACTCATGCCCCACACTGCCCGCCATTTGTCCCAGCACCGCCAGTTTTTCATGGCGCACCAGTTGCTGCTGGGCCTCTTGCAGTTCGCGGGTGCGTTCGGTCACCATTTCTTCAAGGTGTTCGGAATATTGCTTCAATTGTTGCTCCGCCTGCTTGTGCGCAGTGATGTCGTCAATGCTGGAGAGAATGCAGGGAACTTGATTTAATGGCAGCATGCGGGCTGAGAACAGGCCTGTCAGGATCTCGCCGTTCTTCCTTCTGAACTGGAATTCCTGTCCATCCACGGATGCCCCGGCGCGCAGCGTGGCTACAATCCGCTGACGGTCTTCTGCGTTAACCCACAGATTTAGCCCAAGCGATGAGTCTGCCAGGGCATCTTCTCGAGCAATACCCGTGATTGCAGTGAAAGTGTCGTTGATTTCAATGAATTGACCATCTGCCGCCCGTGTGATGGTGATGGCATACGGTGAGGTTTGAAAGGCTTTGGAGAATTTTTCCTCGCTCTCCTTGAGCGTTTCCTCAGCCTTTTTTATTTCAACCAGGTCGTTCTCCAGGGATGTGAGCAACCGGCGGTTGACCATCAGGAACAGGACAAATGTTAACCCTATGTAAAGCATTTGGTAGGTCAGGATCACCAGCGTATCATACAGGCCGGATTTGAAAAAATCGTAATCCGCCGGCGCGGCCAGAGACACGAAAATCCGAACCAGGCCCACCAGGCAGAATGTGCTAAAAATCACACCGGTCGGTCGTGTACTTGTCCGCATGCCTGGATCCACCCGGCGCAGTAACAACCAGGCGCATTGGGCGCAAAGGAAAATTATCCCCAGTGAAACATTGATATTGCGTGCCTGCAGGCTGGGCTGAATATAAACAAAATAAATTTGTACGAGAATAAACACCCCCAGGAAGAGGGCGTTGTGCCACTGCGGGCCGTTTTTTCCTGTGTAACGTTCCAGCCCGATCAGCAGAAGCAACGTCCCCCCCAGGATGAGGATATTTGAGATCACCATTGAGAAGAAATCGGGCAGGTTGCCGCGCAAAAGCGACAACAGCAATCCCGTGAACTGCATGCTGAAATCCGCCAACCAGAAACCCAGCTCTGGCGAGCGCCGGCGATTCTGCGGCCAGAGCGAGGCCATGACAGCCATGCTGATGATGCTACTGATCACATAGCTAAAAAAAACAGTTCGCATGTCGAGAATATTCATCTCACACCTTCTGTAAGTCGAATTACAGAGTACTGCGTAAATAATTGAGTTCTCTGGGAATCGCCGGAGTGATGGGAGAAACAGGGGGTATTGGTCGGGCTTCGCCCGACCAATACCCCCATATCTTTACCCCAATCCCGGCGCCTCCCAAAGAGACAATAATTGAACTTATGCCGGCTATATTCCACTGCTTTATGGCATTTTCAATTCAGCTATTTATGCAAGAAGCAGTAGGTGCACTGCCTTTGGGTGCAGGCGAGAACCTCTCCGAAGGGGATCAGGCTCAATCATCCAGCAGGTTAACCAACTATTCAACCAACCACCGGTAAATACAGGGTGAAGGTACTGCCTTTGCCGACTTCGCTCTCCACCTCGATCCGGCCGCCGTTGGCTTCGGTCAGTTTCCGGCTGACCGCCAGGCCCAGCCCGATGCCCCTGGTCTTGGTGGTAAAGAGCGGCTCGAACAGCTTCTGCATATTTTCCGGCGTGATGCCTGTCCCGGTATCTTTCACACTGATCCTCACCCACTGCTCACTGGTAACGGATGACTGTTCACTGGTTATTGTCAGCTTCCCACCCTCCTTCACACCAGTGGCGGTGCTTCGCGAAGCCACACCTGTGCTGGAGGCTGTTCTTGACCCCAGCATCGCCTGGCAGGCATTCACCACCAGGTTGCCCAGCACCTGCTCCATCTGGCGCGGGTCAACGAAAATCATCGGCAGGTGCTCCGCCAGTTCAAGCGCCAGCTCCACCCCCTCCGGGACCGGGAAGCGTACCAGCGTGGAACGCACCAGCTTGTCCACGGAAACCTGCTCCGGCTCGCCTCCCTTGACACGCGCAAAGTCCAGCAGGTCGGTGATGATCTTGTCGGCATTGCGCACTTCCTGTTCGATCTTGGCATGGTAATCCTGTATTTTGGCAGGCGCATCCGGCTGGACAAGCTTGAGATAATAAACGGCGCTGTTGATCACCCCCAGCGGGTTGCGCAGTTCATGCCCCACGCTCCCGGCCAGTTGCCCCAGCACGGCCAGCTTCTCCTGGCGCACGAGCTTCTCCTGGGCCTCCTGCAGTTCACGGGTGCGCGCTGCCACGTCGGCTTCCAGGCGCACGGAGTATTCCTGTAGGGTCATTTCGGCCTGCTTCTGGGTGGTGATGTCCTGGGAGATGACCTGGATGCCGACCATCCCCTTGTGTTCATCGAGCAGGGGCAGGTAGGAGGAGCGCATC
>CAIKOL010000129.1 GCA_903829085.1 uncultured Anaerolineales bacterium
GCTGGCCTGCGAGGCCAGCCCGGCCACGTGCTCCTGCAGCTTGCGCTGCGGCTCGTCAATGCTGATGCCGAGCAATTGCCCGCAGGTGCCAAACAGGTGTGCCCCCAGCAGCATCCCGGCCTGCGTTCCGCCGGAGGAGGAAGCGAAAACGTTCCAATCGGCGTCCACGTTCTGGTCGGACAGTTCCTGCATCGCAAAGGCATAGCCCAGCGCGCCGGTCGGGCTGGAGCCGCCGTAGGGCACCAGGTAGGGCCTTTTCCCCTGGGCGGAGGCTCGTTCAAAAGTCTCCTGCAGGACGGCCTCGCGGCGGGCTTTTTCCGTCCAGACGATCTCCGCTCCAAAAAGCAGGTCGAGCAGCAGGTTGGCGCTGGGTTGTGCGGGAGGCTGCCCCACCAGCACCAGGATGCAGTGGAATCCAAACTTCGCCGCCGCGGCCGCCGTCTGGCGGCAGTGGTTGGATTGCAGCGCCCCGGCCGACAGCAGCGTATCTGCACCCTGGGCCTGGGCTTCGGCCACCAGGAACTCCAGCTTGCGGGTCTTGTTACCACCGAAAGCCAGCCCGGTCTGGTCATCCCGCTTGACCAGCAGGCGCGGCCCGCCGAGAAATTCGCTCAGGCGCGGCAGGGATTCGATCGGGGTGGGCAGGTGGGCAAAATGCAGTCGAGGGATCATGAGGTATCCTTTCTTAACCGCGAAGGAAATGAAGGACGCGAAGGAACTATGAGGAAGAAGGTTTTATTCTTGGATATGGATTAGGGCCTGGTAGGTTGTAAACCGCCCGCCGGATCCCGTTTTTCATTAACCTGACATTCCAGTTCAGTAAAAAACCAAGGTGGCATTCTTTGAGTTTCAGATAAGTGAGGATTTGGGCGTCATGAATAGGCAACAAAGATTCGACCACTTTATTCTCAATAATGACCAGATTATCTATCAGCATGTCTATGCGGTAACCTGCATCGATCTGTTGACTTTCATACTGGATTGGCAGGGCGACTTCTGTAAGAACATGGTGGTTGCGCTTTCGGAGTTCGAAGGCCAGGCAATGCTGGTAGGCCGATTCAAGCAACCCGGGTCCCAATGCCCGATGAACCTTTATTGCGGAGTCAACTACGTCTGTTGCAATCCCTTCAATATTTTCACTCATTCCTTTCTGCCAAAAATCTTCGCGCTCTTCTTCCCTTCGCGGTTAATTTCATGGTGCTTCGCCTGCCTGGTGGCCTCAAGCTCCCAGGCTTTGCCGGGTGCGCTGCTTGCCGCGCGAACGCATGATATCCATCAGGCGCGGCAGGATTTGGGTGTACAGCCTGTAGAGCAGCGGGTTGGGAGTAAAATCCCAGGCGCCAATGGTGCGGGAAACAGTTCCCCCCAGGCCCTCCTTGAAACGGAACACGCCCCACAAACCATCCTGTTCGTTAAACTCATCCGGCGCGCCCCACAGGTTGTAAACCCGGCAGCCCAGCGCCTTTGCCCGCCGCATGGCCTCCCACTGCAGCAGGTAGTTGGGCATTTTCTCGCGGTGAGTCTCACGCGACATTCCAAAGAGATAGATCGCCTGCCCGGCAAAATAGAACAGCGAGATGGCCGCCACCGGCTGCCCATCCACTTCGGCGATCAAGGGTTCACTGAAAGGCTGCTGGTTCGCATCCGAGAGCGGCAGGCTGCCAAAGGTGCGCCAGACGGTCTGGTAATAGCCTTCCTCCCGGATCAAAAAACCATCCCGCACAGAGGTCTCCGCGTACATGCGGTACAACAGCGGCAGATCAGCCGGGGTCCCGGCCCGCACCGTGACACCCTTCTTCTGCGCCAGGCGCAGGTTGTAGCGCGTCTTCTGCTTCATGCGGCCCAGCAGTTCGTCTTCGGACGGGGCCAGGTCCACCAGGACCGTGTTGCGGAACTGGATCTGGTCCGGCGAGAACTTCCAGCCCCGGCGGACCAGTTCACCCCTGACCTGCTGCCCGCCCCTGAACTCAACTGCCTCTGCAGACCCGGGCACCCCCGTCCCCAGCCTCACATCCGGGTCACCCTTGATAAATATGGCTCCCTGCTGTTTCGCAAAGGCCTGCAGGTCGTCGAGCACACGCCGGCGCAGAACGGCAGCCTCCCAATCCATGAGCGGCCCCTTGGGGAGATAGAGCACACACATTTTCTTCGCAAACCCGCCGACCGGGAGGCTGCGTTTGAGCACCATCGCTGCCGCCACGACAGATCCTTGCGAAGGTTCCAAACCTTCGCAAGACTGGTCGAACCAGACGAACGGCATGGGCTGCCAGCCGTACCTGGCTTTTACCTGCGACCATTCCCAGGTCTGCAGGAGGTGGGCCAGGGGCAGGGAGGCGATGAGTTCGTTCCAGGATTGGGGTGTGCCGGTGAAAGGTTGCATAATGGTCAATGGTAGAAAATTGCTTCACTGCCTTCGACAGTTCGCAATGACAAAGTCAGTCCGAGCCGGAAGCGGAGAAACGCCACAGGTAGAGCCTGTAGAGCAGGGGATTGTAGACCCGGTCCATGGGTGCCACGGCGCGTTTGACCAGCCCGCCGAAACCGCGCTTGAAACGGTAGACCCCCCACAGCCCGTCCTCGCGCGCCTCGGCCTGGTCTTCGTCAACATCCGTGGCTTCGTCGGGGATGCCCCACATGTCGTATTCTTTAAAGCCGTGGGAATGCGCCCAGCGGATGGCTTCCCACTGCAGGGGATAGGTGGCCTTGCGGTTGCGTTCCTCGTCAGAGGAAGCCCCGTAAAAATAGTAGGCCTGGCTGCCGTGGGCGAAAACCATCAGGGTTGCCAGCGTGCGTCCC
>CAIKOL010000130.1 GCA_903829085.1 uncultured Anaerolineales bacterium
ATGTCAATATAAATTTTCGGCCCGCCTGCCAGACTGACCAGGTGGCGCAAGGCGAAATTATAAAGAGGTCCCAGCACGGATTGCGCTGCGACCGGCTTCGCCGTTTCAGCTGTTAGCAGATCCTGCATCTGCCAGATCGGCGGTTCCGAGACCAGACTGAAGTACCCGTACCGGCAGGCGGAGCGGCAGAAGGCACAGCCTTTATTGCGGTGCAGCCGGTTTTCCAGCCTGGCGCGCCCGGGGAGCGCCGCGGCCTGGGCGATTTGCGCCAGGAAGTTGGCAGCCTGGGCGGGATCGGTATACGCCTGCCGGGCTGCCCCGGTGAGCGCCGCCACCTGGGCCGAGTCCGGCTCGCGACTGGCCTGGTGGTAGCTGATGATACGGCGACAGACTTCCGGGATGATCCGGTCGAAGTACTCTGCCTCGCTCATCCCGGTCGAGGCAGCCAGCGCCTGCCTGTTTGGCAAGGTGTTCTGCATGAAATCAGCCGTCCGCTCAGGCGGGCAAAACGACAGCAGGTAAAAGTAGGTGATCGCTTCCTTCAGGTTGTCGGCTGGAGGAAGTTTCAGTAGCGATTTTGCTTTGGTTCCGCCTGTTGTTGGAGAGGAATTTGCCGGCATGGGATCCTCCTGGTTTACGGGTCATGATCAGGTTGAACTCATTTTTATTTGGCAGCGGGCGTGAATTTGGGCAGAGGGGAGGGGGAGATCTTCACCCAGGAGGCCATGTCGTCCTGTACGCCGCAGACGATGGCCTGCCCGACCTTCAGGCGGGCGATCACCTTGGCCTGATCCTCGGTGAGCGCCATGGCGCCCGCCATCGACTCGCAGTCATCCCTGGCGACCAGGCGGTGAACGATCTTGAGGTTGGTGTTCTTCAGCGCGTCCGGTACCAGCTTGGAAGGCACCTGGTCGATGATCGCCAGCCCCTGCCCGTAGGCGCGTATCTCGGCCAGGACATCGGCGAACATCTCGCCCATCTTCGCCTGCGGGTTGGCGTTGTCCCCAGCATAGTGGGCGGCGCGCAGGATGCGGTGCGCTTCCTCGATGATCGCCAGGTGGCGCAGCTCGCTCGATTCTGGCGACCCGGCGCTCTCGTGCTGCGCCTGGCGGTACTCGTACATGAAGTTGATCAGCAACGCCATGGTGAAGCACTTGTCGGCGTCGTCGCCCATCTGCTGCAGGTTGATGACCACCGGGCGGTCGAACAGGTCGCGCCAGGGAGTGGAGGCCGGCTGGTCGAACAGACGTCCCTTCCAGCCGCGCATCAGGCTGCCGATGCGGGTGTGCATGGCGGCGGTGATGTTGTCAGTGATGCGCTGCTCGTAACCCTTGGCACGCACCAACCCGGTAATGCGGGCGTTCAACTGGCTTAGCGTGGGACAGAGCACGTTCTCCGGTGGCAGCGTATCCTCCAGCCAGCCCTGGCTGCCGTACAGGTCCACCAGTGCTTCCTCCAAGATGACCGGCAGGATCTCGTACATGGGGAAGCTGGCATTGAAGATGGACTTGAGCCGGTCGAGGTGAGGCATCACCTGCACCAGCGCATTCTTCAGGCGGATGATGTCGAACGGGTTGAGTTGAAGCTGTTCGAGCGGCTGCCCGCCCCACTCGCTCCGCCCGGGGCAATACACTGCGATCTTGCGCTCGAACGTCCCGGACTGGTTATAGCCCAATGCCAGCTGGATGTATTCATCCTTGGCCGGTTCGATCACCAGGAAGTTCCTGCCCTGCTCCATAAGGCTTCCCAGCAGTTTCCGGCACGTGTTCGACTTCCCGCTGCCGGTGATGCCGGTGATGAAGATGTGCCGGGTGAGGGTGTTCAAGTCCACGTCGTAATTCAGGTCGCCGATCTCCTCACCGCCTTCCAGCAGACGACCGAGCCGCAGGGCGGTCTCTGGTTTCGCGGCGCGGGGTGGGTTCAGGCTGAACGCGGCCGAGACCTGCATGGGGATGCCGGGCATCTCCCGCAGGGGTAGGTTGGCGAGCAGTGAAAGCTCCTCCGTGTTGAGCGGCGTGGTCAGGTTCTCGAACATCTCCCCACACGGGTGGTGGAGCCGTTCGTCTTCACCCGGGACGAACAGGCGCAGCGGCGGGTGGTGGAAGGCGTCCAACGAGGTCTGGATCTGCCCGTCCCAGAGTTGCGAAAGATCGTGGGCGCGGACCGGCTCAGCGCTGCTCTTCTCGCCGCTGACCAGCGCCTTGAACTGCGCCTGCCCCTGCGCGGCCGCCTCCTGCTGATCCGTGATCATGTAAACGCCCACGTTCCAGCAGCCGATGGCACGCGCCGTCTCAAAGCGGGCGGCGGTCTTCTCGAGCTGCTTCACGCATGCCTCGGCGTTCTTGTTGAGGTACTCCTGCCCGAAGGAAAGGGACTCGCCCGTGGTCGTGCCTTCGGTGGTGCTCACGCCGGACGTCCGGCTGGTCGATTCGGAATCGCTCGTGGTCGTCCCGGCGCTGTCGGAGGTGCCGGAGGAGGGCAGGAGCTGGCCGAACATGCCCAGCATGCCCGAGAGCAGGAAGGGTCCGCCCGCAGCCACCAGCAGGCCGGAAACGCCCGCCAGCCCGGCAGCCTTTACCACCTTCCCGCCTTTTTTTGACTTATCGAGCGTCGTGGCGATCATACCCTTGCTGGTGGTGGAGCCCTTCGTCTCGGAGGTGCCGGTGGTCGTGCTGGTGGAGGTCGTGTCACTTCCGCTCTTGGCGACAGAATCGGATGCGCCGGTGCTGGTCGAACGGTTGATGGTTGCCTTGCTGAAAGCCTGCACCTGCCCGGCCAGGGTGTGGCAAGAGGTCACAATGCCATTGACCTCGCTCTCGGTGATGGGGTCAGCGATCAGAAGGTAGATATACGCTTTGCCGCGCAGCCCGACCATAAAACGGTCCAGGCTCTGCGGGTACTCATCCGGCTTCTCGATGGACTTGGGCGAGGGGATGCCGGTGAAAGCGCGCGCGTAGCGGTAGGTGCTGAGCGGCACGTGGACATGGTCCACCAGCTCCTTGTAATCGCTGACCGGCCGGATGCGCGTTCCGGGCCAGTTGGAGCAAAGGAACTGCCCGAGCTGTCCGGCGAAGATGAGCGGCTGGGCATCCGGCACGCGGGCCCTGACCCCCAAGTAGAGATGGTTGTACAGG
>CAIKOL010000131.1 GCA_903829085.1 uncultured Anaerolineales bacterium
CGGCTACTTCTCCCGCGGAGTCCCTGTCCCAATTGATGCAGGCAGACCAAATCAACCCGAAGCTGGACCCGACCGTCGAGGAACTTCGCTCTGCTCTGAATACAGCCCTGCTTTCAGACGACCGCGCCTACCAGTTCCTGGTCTCCGGGCGGACGCTGGGAGCGCTGGGCGAATGGGACCTGGCGGTTGTAGCCTTCGATAATGCGATTGCTCAGCATTCCGATTATGCCGAAGCCTGGGCCTGGCTTGGCGAAGCTGAGCAGCAACAGGGCCAGGATGGCAGCACCGAAATAAAAAAGGCCATGGCACTCGACCCGGGGTCAGCCATGGTGCAGGGACTATACGGTATGTACCTGCAGCGCCATGGGCAGCCGGAGGCTGCGCTGTCGGCTTTCAAGAAGGCCGCGGTCCTGGAACCGGAGGCCCCCGCCTGGCAGGTGGCCCTGGGCAGCGCATCCGAACAGGCCGGCGACCTGGTGGCCGCGTACGAGTATTATTTCCACGCGGTCGAACTGGCTCCAAAAGACGTATCCACCTGGCGGGCGCTGGCGGCTTTCAGCGTGACCAACAACGTGGATGTGGATGTGACCGGTCTACCGGCTGGCCGCAAGCTGATCGACCTCGCCCCGGACGACTGGCAGTCCTATGACCTGGCTGGCCAGGCGGAGTTTTTATTGGAGGACTACATAGACGCGGAGATTTATTTAAGAAAGGCGGTCCAAATGGGTCCCACCCAGGCTGGGCCGGCCCTGCATCTTGGACTGGTCTACATGCAAACCGGCAACCGCGCCTCGGCTTATTCTTATCTCAATCTCGCCAGGACGTTCGATCCCACCGGTCCTTATGGCTGGCAGGCCGGGCGCTTATTGGAGCAATATTTTCCCTAAAGATACTTCTCCCACAGGGAGAGGGTCAGGTGAGAGCAGATATCCATGAAAAACATATGCGGCCTTTTCTTGGTGTTCCTTTTGAGCGCCTGCCAGTCCTCCTGGATCGCCGATCTGGTGACACCCGCAGGCCAGGCTCTCTATCACGACGACTTCTCCGACCCTTCCAGCGGCTGGCGCGAGACGGTAAGTCAGAATGGCAGCTTGGGATACTCAGATGGCGCTTACCGGATACTGGTACAATCGGCCGGATACGACCTTTGGGCAGTTTCCGGGCAGACTTATGGGGATGTACAAATCGAGGCGGATGCGACCCGGCTGGCAGGTCCGTTGAACAACCGCTTTGGGCTGATCTGCCGTTTCCAGGATATCAACAACTTCTACGTATTCTTTGTGTCCAGCGACGGTTACTATACGATTGGAAAGATCAAAAATGGGACCGCCTCCCTGCTCGGACAGGCGATGATGGCCTACAACAGCTTCATCCAGCAAGGTGGTGGACCCAACCACTTGCGTTTTGACTGCATCGGGAATACCCTGAAGGGAACTGTCAACGGCCAGGTGCTTGCGATCACCAGCGACGCAGATTTCTCGGGAGGCGATGCGGGTTTCATTGCAGGAGCGTTCGATGAAAGCGGCGTGGAGGTCAGTTTTGATAATTTTGTGGTCTATAAGCCGTGAATCAATATTCGGTGTGCATAATCCTTTATTTGTAATTTAATTTTCGTGAACATGAAAATCTTTCTCGACACCATCGGCTGCCGCCTGAACCAGGCGGAAATCGAATCCCTTGCCCGCCAGTTCCGGACGGCCGGGCATGAGATCGTCCCC
>CAIKOL010000132.1 GCA_903829085.1 uncultured Anaerolineales bacterium
AGCCAAATCCGCGATGAAACCCGGCAAGCGATAGTAGAAACCCATAAAGATGACAACCACCAGGAGGCCGATGATGCCGGCGATGACACTGCGCCGGACCGATTCAGCGCCCAACGTGGGGCCGACCGAACGGCTTTCGACCACTTTGACAGGCACCGGCAATGAACCGTAGCGCAGTTGAATGGCGAGATTGTTGGCGCTATCCTGGGTGAAACTACCCTGAATGATGCCCTGTCCACCGGAGATCTGGGCATTGATGCTCGGGACAGAGATGGCGCGCTTGTCCAGCACAATTGCCAGATATTGATTGATATGGCTACCGGTGTAGTCAGAGAACAGGGTGGCATAGTCGGATTTCAAGGTGAAAGCGATGTTAAAACCACCGAGGGAGGCAGCCTGAACATTGACAGAGCTGAGAGCAGCGCCGGTCATGACAGTGTGGTAAATGGTGGGGGCAGCAGTCGGCGCCGGAGTGGGAGCCGGGGTGGCAGCCGGGTCAGTGGTGGGAGTGATAGTGGGCACGTCCGTGGGGGAAGCGGTTGCGGGGGTACCGGTGGTGGTGGTAGAGGAGGTGCCAAAGTCGGTCTGGATGATGGTGCCCACCTTGACAGGTGTGGTGCCCATATCCACAAACTCGAGCAATCCGGTCTGCTGTAACGAGGCCAGGACCTGGGATGGATCCTGCAAGCCAGGGAACTCCGCAACGATACGGCGCGGGGGAGCCACCTGCATGACCACTTCACTGACACCCAGGGCGTTGGCACGATTCTCCAAGATCTGCCGGGTGACATTCAAATCGTCGGTGCTGACCGTGGAAGTGGCGGGTAAATCCGCTTCCAGAAGGACCTGGAGACCGCCGCGCAGGTCAAGCCCAAGCTGGGTTGACACATTTCGATCTACAAGACTGGTTTGCGAGTTGAAAGGATTAGGGATGGTGATTTGATTGCTCAAGTCGACCCAGATTGCCAGAGCAATCAATGGGATGATGAGGAAGAGCCAGTTGTATTGGCGACGATTCATAAAACGCTTCTCCATTCATTAAAATGCCAGCCTTTGGCTGGCGGCGCGGGTGATTATACTCCGATTGAGAAGGCATGGGTAGAGGAGTATTGTTACTTTGCCGAAGTCAGGTCCCCTTCGGGGGCGATAAGACTTCGGAGTCCGGTAAACCAATTCCATTTTCCAGAAAGGCCAAGACAAGAGTCAGGACTTCCTGAATGCCAAGCGCATCGGTGTCCAGATAGAAATGGGAGTGAGCGCGGGCATGCGCCAACCGCCTCTGCTGCTCCTGCCATTCTGACTCAGTCCACTGCATTTTGCGCCGCAGAGCACCCACGGAACAGGAGGCCTGCAAGAATATCAGAACATCAGGTTTGGTCAAGCGCTGCCACATATCCGGGACATAGGAATGTTCCTGTCCGATGGCGCGGGCCTGGCAGCCGTTGCGTTGAAGGCCATCCGCAAGAGTCGTTTTCCCCGCTCCACACGGACCGACGACCCCGACCAAGGGCGTGCGCTTCCCTGGGAAGCCCTTTTCAGTGGGATCAATTGTTGTCATGCAATAGATGATTCAGCGATTCCGGACCACCCAGGACAGCCAGGGTATCTCCTGCGTTCAGAAGAGCCAAATCCGTCGGGTGCATTTCGGACTTGTGATCGTGACGAAGCAGGATTATGTTGAGGTGATAGTTGTCTTCCACAAAGCCGATGGTTTTACCGGCCAATAGCGAGGCGGGGGAAATTGCTAGGCGTGCCAGGCTGAGTTGCTGCCCTTCGACCGAGATCGGGTTGGTCACATCCGCTCCGGCAGCCGCGGCAGCAAAGACCGGGGCAGCCATACCGGTGGCGCTGAGGGCAGTAAAACCGAATTGATCCTGCAAAGCCAGGGCAAAGTCCGCATCGAAAATGCGGATGATCACCTTGATCTTTGGGTTAAGAGAGCAAGCTTTAAGGGCAATCTGCAGGTTAAGAGAATCGTTCTGGGTGGCGAGGATGATCGTGCGGGCGCGGAGAACTCCAGCAGCCTCCAGCGTGGTTGAACGGGTGGCGTCATCCTCGATGACCGGGATATGCATGTCGCGGACCGATGAAATCATCTCAGCAGTGGCTTTTAATTCGATGACGACGACATTTTCCTGCAGGTGGTGCAATTCCTCCACCACCCGGTACCCGAGATGGCCGAGGCCGACGAGAATCGTATGCTTGTTGTAAGTGGAAGCTACAGCCATTTCCCATTCCTTGCTGCGCGCCCGGCGGTTAAAGAGCATCACGCCGAACTCTGCCAAGCCCTGTGCCAGGGTGAACACGCCAATCACCGGCAGCAGGAAGAAGAAGATTTGAAGGATCGTATTGTGCGGGAAACCGCCGCTGGGCTGCAGGAAAGCCAGCGTGAGCATGAGGTAGACCGCCTCAGGCAGGGAGCCAAGCGGTTCGCCGGCCTGTTGTGCGATAGCGTGATAGATGATGCCAAGCCCGATTATGGCGATGGCGAACGTCAACACCGGAAAGCGGAACTCACGCAACAAGATCAGAGTTTCACGCCAGGCGATTTTCCAATTAAGAGACTTACGGGAGGTCCGTTTTGACATTTTTAATCGATGCTGATGGGCAAACGGACCATCATGCGGCGAACATCGTCCCCAGTCCGCTCCAACACTTTGAGTACCACCACGCTGATGTCATCGCCAGGACGACCATCATCCAAGTTGACTGCCTCGGCGAGGAGAGCATCGGCAATGGCCTGTGGAGCGGGCTCCTGTTCTTCGAGCATCGCCTGCAGGGAGGTACATACGTCCATCGGACGCCCAGCCCGTTCCCCGGCATGGATCAGCCCGTCCGTGAAGATGACGATCACCAAACCCGGTTCCAGGGGAATTTCACTGATGACGGGCCGGGTGTTGCGGGCGGTGCCAATCGAGTTTGATTCGGAATCAATGCAATCAATTTCCTCCCTGCGGGCAATGTAGAAAGGCGCCGAATTGTTGCGGGTTATCACAACCGTACCGGTATGCAAATCCACCGAGACGATATTAAGGGTGGAAGTGACTTTGCCTTTCTTTTCCGTGTATAGCAAATCCGAAGCGGCGCGGGCGGCTGCCCCATCGCGAACGCCTTCAGCCAGCAGGCCGATAACCTTGCGGACAACCATCATCGAGACAGCTTTGGCACCGCGCCCGGAGGTCTGTCCGTCGGCCAATACCACCGAAAGGCCACCGTTGGGCCGTTCCACCACCTCGAGCGTATCCCCGCTCTCTGTGACGGCATATTTGTTCGTTTTTGCGGCGGCAATCTGGATTTCCATGCCCCCATTTTACTCTCATTTTATGTGATGTAGGTAAGTTTTGAACGGGTGTGCATCAAGGCCCAGGGATATTTTCTTTAGCGCAATGGAGGGATTGTCGCAAAGATCAAACAGTTTTTTTGGTTGCCACAATTACCAGAACCTGGCTACCTTGCATTGAGACAGTTTCGCTGTAGACATTGAACCCATTTTGGGTAAAGCGGTTTATTAATGCTTTTGAGATCTGCCGTGGATTACCCGGCGCTTCACCGCTGACCCGGAACACCCAAGCGGCCAAGCGTTCCAGGGGACGCGTTCCGGTGATCCAAGCCATTGGGAGGATGATCAAGCGGCCGGTGGGGGCGAGCACCCTGGCAATTTCATTCAATGTCTGAGGATTGTAAATGTAATCGGAAGGGAAGGTGGCGACCACCGTGTCAAAGACTTCTTGTGCAAATGGGATGGTCTGCGCATAGCCTCGTACTAGACAAGGATTGAGCCCTGCTCTTCGAAGGCGGTGGGAAGCCTGGTGCGCCATCTGGCGGGATTCGTCCAGGCCAAAGGAATTGAGACCATTTTTCGAGAGAGAGAACTGCAAATGACCGGGACCGAAGCCAAGCTCAAGCACATGACCTTCCAGGTAAGGGAGAGCAGAACCGACCCAAACCTGCCAACGGCCGAGCGAAACGATTGCCGCGACGAAATCATAGGTACAGGCAGCCTGGTGATAGAGGAGAGCGAATAACGGACGAAGGAGAAGATAGTTCCAGCGCATGATCGTCGTGTTCACTCATGGTCAGGTAACAATGCAAGACGGAGCAAAATGAAAACGACCAGGGCCACCAGGATCAGTAGAAGGGCAATGGGTTGAGCTGCATCCAATCCAAACCCTTCGAAGCGCTCGTAAACAAGGACGGGTACGATTTTTGGGTGGTATGCCAGGATGACGACGGCACCGAATTCACTGATCCCGCGCGCCCACATCATGACTGCCCCTCCTAAAACCCCACGCCAGGCGATGGGCAGGGTGACATGCCAGAAGGCCTGCCAGGGACTGGCTCCATCTGTCATGGCAACGCGTTCCAATTCGTCGTCCACCAAGGCGAAGGCCTCGCGGCTGAGATTGACCAGGAAAGGAAGACTGACAAATAGCATGGCAACCACGATACCAGCCAGATTATCGGTGAATGTGACTCCTAAGGGATACAAAAACTGACCAAGCAGGCCACGGCGCCCAAACACCAACAACAGGGCAATCCCTGCAGCGGTATGAGGAATGACCACCGGCAGGTTAATTATGGCTTCAAGGAGCCGCTTGCCGTTGAATTTGCGGCGAGCCAGGAGGTAAGCCAAAGGAACACCCGTAACCATAGCCAGGGCGGTGGCAATCGCGGCTGCGCCGAAGGTCAGCAAAATGGAATGCAACACTTCCGGGTCGCTGAAGGAACTCAGGAAGGCGGCGGGGGTGGTCGAGAGCAACGTACTGACCAGTGGCAG
>CAIKOL010000133.1 GCA_903829085.1 uncultured Anaerolineales bacterium
ACCCCAAACCCCAACTTTAAGAACACCCTTCAACAAGCATTGAAAGTCTTGAATTTGGTTTTCGTTTGTTGTATAGTATAGACAACATTGGCAACGCGCCGGGAAGAGGCAGATGAATTCGCGAGCAGCATTCCCGATGCGCGCCTGTGGGAATCATCCGGGCATTTGAATCAGAGAGACTTTCGAAAGGAGTAACTGATATGCCACCCAATCCGCCAAAACCACCAGCACCTGCTGACATCCTCCCACCGCCGCCTGACAACCTTGCGCCGGTAGACGTCACAATATCATCTTCCGACATTCCTTCACCGCCGGTGCCACCCCCAGTTGTCACACCTGGAGGCGGTACGTTACCACAACCGGACAAACCCACACCGCCAGTCGTCACATTATCGGTGGATGCTCCGCCCAAGCCAGGCACATCAACTCCGGCAAATATCACCTTTACGGTGGATAACCCGCCGGTATTCAACATTCCAACACCGCCAGACCTCATATTATCTGCAAACCTCCCAACCTCGGCAGGCTCGAACATCCCCGTACCAGGCAACCTCCCTGGATCAGCGAGCTTCTCGGGGTCGGCCTCGGCGAACATCCCCATATCGCCAAATATATTCATCTCACCAACCATCCCCACCTCACCGAGCATCTCGGTGGGGGCGAACGTCCCGCCGCTGCCAAGCATCCCCAGCCTGCCCAATATCTCCGTGGATGCGAACCTTCCTCCCCTGCCCAACATCCCGCCGCTAGCGGATATTCCACCTCTGCCCGACTTCCCGCCTCTGCCGGGTATGCCGCCCCTGCCCGGCACATCTCCGCTGCCAGCCTCCACGACCGGCTCCGGGGATACCAGCATGGCTTATGCCATCCTGCAACAGGGGATGGTCATGATGGGGCAGATGATGTTGATGATGCAAAAGCAAATGGATCTCCTGAATGTTCTGCTGCAAATGGAGAGCGCGACCAAAAAGAGCATCATTCAAAGTATCCGCTAGCCGCCCGGCATTCCGGGCAGGTTTACCAGTTGAACCGATCCGGGAGGATGACAGATGAGCAAAAGCAATGAAGACGACCTGCGCGAAGTGCTTGACAACGCCGCCCAGGAAATAGCAAAAATGTACCCCAACCCGCGCACGTGGCAATCCTGGATGGTTTATTTGCTCGAGCGCCTGGAGGCCCAGGCGATCAAGAATCCTGCGTACGCGGAATCGTTCAAAGAGATGGTCGTATCCCTGCAGGATGAATTGAGGAACCGGCTGAAGACCGGCGGCTGGTAGGAGACTCCGCAGTGCGGGGACATCCAATGATGGAAAAAGGTCCTGAAGGTATAAAAACCTTCAGGACCGTGCTGGTTGGGAAAGGCTGGGGGTGTGGACAACCCGACTTTCAACCTTTGTGAAAGCCCTGCAAAGACCGTCACAGGCGCAGGTCGCCACGCCAGCGGGATGCCATACCCGTCACGGGCACAAATTGCGCCTTTTTACCCGGAAGGAAGCGCAATTTGCGCCCACAGGTAGTATATAATTCAAACACCTTCGTTGGGCAGGGATTAATCCAAAATCTGTATCTTCCCACCAAGTGGGGGAGGTTGGGTGGGTGTGCGTGCGGTTCCGCCGCACGCACACCCACCGCCCCCAGTTTATTGAGAAGTTACGAAATCTCTTTGAGAGCATAGGGACAGACTTCCATGACAACTTCATTGGAGCAAGGCATACAGGCAGCCAGGGACGGGAAC
Source organism: uncultured Anaerolineales bacterium (assembly GCA_903829085.1). GTDB lineage: Bacteria > Chloroflexota > Anaerolineae > Anaerolineales > Villigracilaceae > UBA877. The sequence continues at coordinate 1,736 of CAIKOL010000133.1, forward strand.
AATCCGGAAGCCATCCGCCTCCTGGCAGCAGCCATCCAGCAGGATCCTCAAAATATCTCTGCCTGGCTCTGGCTGTCGAATGTTGTGGATGACCCGGCAAAAAAGAAATATTGCCTGGAAAAAATACTCGCGATCGCCCCTTTTAACCAATCCGCCCAGGATGGACTGGCAGCAATGGAAGCCGACTCTCAGCCTGACAGCGTAGTTGCAGCTCCACAGGCTGCCCCTGTTCCAGCCGATCCCTTATCCGACACGCAACCCAGACGGGTTCCCAGCGCCCAGCCTGGGGGAGAGGTGATCCTATTCCAGGATGAAAATTTGACGGTGAGCGACCGCAGGATCATCACCGTAAAAGAGGTGTATTCGCTCAACGGCATTACTTCGGCCGGGGTAAGAAAAATCCATCCGGTGATGCGGTATCTCCTGACCGTGATAATTCCGCTTGTGATTTTCCTGGTGGTTTGGGTGTGGATGAGTTTCTTTGGGTATTCTTTGTCATTTCTTTACCGCATTGGGATTGGAGCTCGATATGGAGTGACAGCGACACTATTGATTGGTGGTACTTTGACCGGGTTGATCCTCGGGATCATCCAGGCGGTCATCGCCAGACCGAAATATGAGCTGCTGCTCAAAGCCTGGGCAAATGAAATAGGCATTTTCACCTCCAAGGACCGGGTATCCATTGAAAAGATCGTGGCTACCATTAACCAGGCCATCCGCCAATATGGTGCTTTAAATAACGGACAGAGTGGACAGGTTCCCATGCAATTTGCCTTGCCGGGAAACTCTGCCTGGAGCGGGGGGCAGATGGCAGGCCTGGTCATCGGCTCGATGCTCATGCCCATATTTGGGATCATCTATGGCATTATTGGGCTTACCCAGGAACGGAAACGCGCTCAAGCCGCGATCATCTTGTTTATTGCCTGTGTCTTTATGATTGGATATGGGATGTTCATTTATTCACTCCTGGGCGGTTAAATTGTAAAGTGCTGCGATAATCACTGGATCCCGATCCCTGGCGCTCTTTGTGTTAGTCCTTTTCATCATCGGATTAAAATAAATCCTGTTCGCTGTTGACTGATCGGTGGCTCTCATGCTCATCCACTCTGCCTCCCAACTCCTCACCCTCGCCGGTGGCCCGCAACGCGGGAAGGCCCTCGGCAGCCTCGGTATCATCGAAGATGGCGCCGTGCTCGTACGCGATGGGAAGATCAGCGCGGTCGGGGACTCCAAAGAACTGCTGGCATCCTCCCCGTACGAACCCCGCCTGGACGCCTGCGGCTGTGTCGTGCTGCCCGGCTTCGTCGACCCGCATACCCACATCGTCTGGGCCGGTGACCGCGCCGCCGAGTTCGAGATGAAGATGGGCGGAGCCAAATACCTGGATATCCTGGCGGCGGGTGGCGGGATCATCTCCACCGTGCGCAAGACACGGGCAGCTTCCATTGAGACCCTGATGGACGAGACCCGCCCGCGCCTGGCGCGCATGTTTGCCCACGGCACCACCACCGCCGAAGCCAAGACCGGCTACGGGCTCGAATCCGAAACCGAACTTAGAATGCTGCAGGCCATCCTGGCCCTGGATGCCGCCGGCCCGTTGGAACTGGCTGCCACCTTCCTGGGCGCCCACGCCATCCCGCCCGAATACAAAGGCAACCCGCAAGGGTATACCGACCTGTTATGTGCAGAGATGCTGCCTTTCATCTGCCAGTGGTGGGGCAGCCAGCCGTCATTGGCCGGGCGCCCGCTGCCTTTTGTGGACGTGTTCTGCGAGACCGGCGCGTTCGACCTGGCCCAATCCCGCCAGATCCTGACCCGGGCCGCGGAGCTGGGCTTCCCGCTCAAGCTGCATGCCGACGAGTTCGACAACCTGGGGGGCGCTTCGCTGGGCGTGGAACTGGGGGCGGTATCGGCTGACCACCTGGTGAAGACCTCCGCCGCCGACATCCGGGCGCTGGCAGGCAGTGACACGGTGGCCGTCTCGCTGCCCTGCACGCCTTTCGGCCTGGCCGAGAGCGAATACACCCCGGCGCAGCAGATCATTGCCTCAGGCGGCCTGCTGGCCCTGGCCAGTGATTGCAATCCCGGCACCGCCTGGTGCGAGTCCATGCAGTTCGTCATTGCCCTGGCCTGCCGGGCCCTGAAACTGACGCCTGCCCAGGCCATTGCCGCCGCCACCATCAACGCGGCGCATGCCATCCGGCGCTCACAGACGGTTGGCTCGCTGGAACCCGGAAAGCAGGCCGACCTGCTCATCCTGTCGGTGCCGGATTACCGCCAGCTCGGTTATCGCTTCGGGACGAACCTGGTCAAACAAGTGCTCAAGCGCGGCCGCGTCTACACGGTGGAGGCTGGCGCTTCGCCCTCAGAGAATGGCTCCTTATAGGAGGTTGGAATGAACATCGATTTTTCTGCGATCCCTTACAACCAGATCGTCTGGTGGGTGCTGATCGTCATAGGCGTCATCGTGGCGGTGGTGGTGATCCGCTTCTTCTGGCAGCATATCCTGAGATATTTGCTCCAGGGCTGCCTGGCTGTCCTGGGGGTGATCGCACTGCTGGCCTTGCTCCAGTACTTCAAGATCATCCAGATCCCCTGGCACTTTTGAGCCCTGCGCTTCCTGGCAGATGCACGCTTTTCACAAAGCAGGGGGTTGGTGTGTTGGCGGGTGGCAAAACACCCGCCAACACACCAAGAT
>CAIKOL010000134.1 GCA_903829085.1 uncultured Anaerolineales bacterium
AGCTGCACCTAATAAAGCCCAGCGAAAGCCTTGGATAACCCCAGCCAGAGGGTTGAGACCATAAATAATTCGCCACTTGCCTTGCGGGATCATCCCGGCGGAATAAGCCACCGGGGATGCATACATCCAGGCCTGGATAAGGAAGGGGATGGCCTGAGAAACATCACGGTATTGCACATTAAGCGCTGAAAGCCATAACCCCACCGCCAGCGCCGTGAGCATAGCGAGCAGCACTAGCAGGGGTAGCCATAATATTCTCCAAGTTAGGGAAATATGATAGTAATACATCAATCCAAGCAGGACAATGAAGGCAATGCAAAAATCCACCAGCCCAGCCAGCACTGCCGAAAATGGAATAACCAGGCGGGGAAAATAAACCTTGGTTAATAAGTTCGCATTTCCGACCAGGCTGGTGCCGGCACGACCCAATGCGCCGGCAAACAATTGCCAGGGTAACAATGCCACGTAACTGAAAACCGGGTAAGGAATTCCATCCGAGGGAAGCTTGGCAAGATTCCCGAAAATGACGCTGAAGATGATCATCGTAAGCACCGGTTGCAGGATGGCCCAACTGACTCCCAGCGCTGCCTGGGCATATCGTACCTTGATATCCCGCCAGGTGAGGAAAAAGAGTAGCTCCCGGTACCTCCACACCTCTCGTAGGTTGAGCGAGTTCCAACCATGTGAAGGTTCGTAAATGATTTCAGGAATTTCCAACGAGGGATTTTCGATTTCACCAATGTTCATGGCATTACCAATGATTATCCTTCTCGTATTCTAGATGGATTAACAAGTTTCCATTCAGGTTCTTGAAAGCTTCCGTGACCCGAGGCGTAAACTCGGATTTCCACTGCCCACTGGTCCCTTTACGCGCATGTCTGTTTTCCCCCTTAACTATGTTCTTCAGTGAGAACGCATCCACAAGCGTCAAACCTCGCTTAACTAGTTTTGGGTGGAATTCATAATGCTCGAAGATTTTCCGAAAAGATTCTACTTCATTTCCAACGATCGTTTCATACTTGAATTCTATAATATATGGGTTGGGTTTCCAGGATAGCATGGCTGTAAAACCAAACTGCCTCCAGATAAGCTCAAGCAGAATGCCTCGTTCCGGATCCAGCGTCTTTAGATAGTCCTGGTACGAAACGTTCTTAGGGAATTTCTGCAGATCTGCTTCGACATAGCTCGTGAAATATGGGTGCCTGGTTGTTTCATCCCAAGGATAATCCTGGGTAATGCACCAGGGTTCCAACGTGGAAAGGTGGTAATGATAACCCGAAACGATCAGGTCTCGCGGATCGCGGATAAAGTGGGAACCTCGAAATTCCGGGAAATGCGTCAGGTCGAAATCGCTGGTATTGTTCAAACTGAATTCGCCCTTTTTTCTGGCGTTTATTACAGCGGTTTCAAAACGGCGCACATTGCTCCCGAAATGTTGCATCGGGAAATTAAATTCTTCTCCCAACTGGCCCATGATCATGTTGTAATAGCCCGTCAGGCATTTATGATGTGAAAAATGAAGGATAACCTGGGAAGGGAAAAGATCGGGCTGCGGCAAGGGTGGGAACAAATGGCCAAGCCAGTGGCGAAGAATTCTTTGCCCTTTACGGGTTACTTTGCGATATTTTTCCATATATGGCATATTATTCTCTAAAATTTCAAGCCGCTTAAAGCAAAGGTTTGCTCCAACGTTCCTTGAAAGCGCCGCGTTCATCCTCTGAATAGAAGTGCCGGGAAAAGCGGGTATTATACATTTTTTCAAGAGTCGCACTGGGAAAGATTATTCGTCCAATCGTCTGTTTATAAGCTTGCTTGTATAATTTTTCCATGCCTTGGTTGGCTTGCGCCAATTCCACATTCTGCACGCCGAAAAATTCCTGCAATGCTTGCGACCCTACCCTTGACAGGTCCTCAAGCCGGATAAGTAGAATATCTGCATTTTGAGCTTGGTAGATCGCATATCCTTTTTCAGGGGTAAAGGGGACGGAAAAAATATCAAAGGCAAACACGTTTTTCAATTCGCGGTCAAACCAGTTGCAGGAATAATCCTTGGATTCGTCAAAGGCTGCCATCAATTCCTGCATGTGCAGGATTGTGCCTTCAACAAGTGCCTCACCTGAAAGCTTTTTCAATTCAGGAAAGGTCCTGATGTTTTCAAACAGGTCGGATATTTCTCGTCCCACAGGCTCACGAACAAGGGTAATGATTTTCCAGCGTACCCGTCCCCAGGTGCGGTCAGCAAAAGCGCGTAAATAATTTCCTGCCTCAATATGCCCGGGGGGTTCAATTGAAATTCTTCGGTAGGAAGTTTCGACTTCCTCCAGGTAATCCCATGCCAGGAAATGGATATGGAAGATCGGGTTGGGCAGGCGTAATTTCTCCAGTGTGGCTTGGATGGAGGTCGAACCTACCTTTCCCATGGAATAGATGACAATGGGCGGGTGGAATAACCCCATCCAAGGTTTGAAAACATGGAGCATTCGTTGGGATTTTAGCCATACGAAATGCTTGAATTTCTTCATTGAAAGCGATCTCATATCAGCTTCATCCAACGCTTTTTAAAACCAATGATTTCCGTTTCTGTGTAAAAATGCCTAGAATAACGCGAGTCATACACTCGATCTAGAACTTCCTGTGGAAACACGATTACGCCTAATAATTGCTGGTATTCGTTTTTTAATTGCCGGGATAATCCTTCGTTCACTATAAGTAACTTTATATCCTTGATCCCTAAGAATTCACGGAATGCTCGGCTTGCACACCGCGAAAGATCTTCCAAACGTAAGAGCAGGATATCTGCATGTTCGGTCGGATATATGGCATAGCCTTGAGCGGGGTCAAAAGGCAGGTTATATACATCTACGCCGAACATTTCTTTCAATTCCCAATCGAACCAGCACACGGTGTAATCAGTATCTTCATTGAAACTTGCCAGGCTGGTCTGAAGTTCGGATATTGCGCCGGCGATAAAAAGATCCCCCTTCAGCCCGGACAAGCCGAGAAAATGGAAAGGATTTTGAAAAAGGTCAGAGATATCCCGCGCAACAGGATCCCTCACCAGGGTAATAATCTTCCACCGAGATCTTCCCCAGGTTAGCTTTCCCAATTGCCTAAGGTGCTTTCCCCTTATATGCCCCCAAGGGGTCTTTGTTAACCCCAAACTACGCTGGAATTCATCCGCCTTGTCAATATGATCTTGAGCCATGAAATGGGTATCAAATACCGGGTTCGGTAAATGGGATTTCCGCAGAGAAAGTGCAATTGTCTTGGATCCTACTTTCCCCATCGTTAGCACGATTATGGGAGGCCAGAGTAGGCCTCTCATCCAGCGCGCAGAGAAAATAAGGTTTGCGCGCATAGTGAACAAATGGTTCTTAAATTTATCAGGAAAAGGCAGTCTCACGACAGCTTCATCCACCGCTTCTTGAAAGTAGTAATTTCCTCTTCTGAGTAAAAAAGCTGGGAGTAGCGCCCATTGTATATTCGATCCAAAAAAGCATTCGGGTAAGTAATCGTATCCAGTATCTGCTGATAAGCAGGCTGGAGGCGTGAAGCGGCCCGCTCATTCGCTTTAATGATCTTGGTGTTTTTACCACCCAGTAATTCCTTGAACGCCTGTGGCCCCACACGCGACAAATCCTCAAGCCTGATCACTAAGATATCCGCATTTTGTACTTTGTAGATTTTGTAACCCGCTGCGCGGTCAAATTCCGTACTATAGACATCAAATCCAAATACTTCACGCAGCTCCTCATCGAACCAGCGTTCAGCAATAAAATAAGCATTATTCTGTTCGACAGGCAGCTCCTGGATATTCAACCTCCGCTTGGCTTGCTCCAGGATGGCCTCCTCTGAACCTCCCGCAAGGTTGGAATTTTCAAGCCCTTCGAATGTGGCTGAAACTTGCCGGCCTATTGGTTCTCGCGTCAAAGTGATTACTTTCCAATGAATTTTTTTCCTGGTACGTTCAATCAGGTTTCTCGTCCATAAATCCTTGTCCCACTCGGGGGGGATCGCTGGAATTGATTCCTTTTGCTTGAGTTTCTTTAGGAATGTCCAGGACATGCGGTGGACATGATAAACCGGGTGTGGGAAGAAATATTTCCTGAGGGTTTTTTTTACCGAGGATGTACCTGTCTTTGCAATTGAATAGACCAGCACCGGCTGAAAGAATAAGCTTAAGAACGTTCGATATGTGAACGCAACGCGGTACGCGATCAAACGATAGAGCTTATTTATTCTTAATCGCATCGGCTTCATGCCACCTCTAAGGCTCCCGTTTGAATTGGCTCACTCAATGCCATCTTGTGAATCGTAGGATTGGTCTTGAATAAACAACCAGCTAGGGTTTAAATAAAAACCCGTGATCTTGCAGCATGCGCTTAATTAAAACAGCCGGCTCCTCGGCAGTCTCATGGCCCTCTATCCTGAGGTCTGGTCGCAGGTCGGTGCTGATGTCTTCCCCAACCCAAATGGTCTGCACTCGCTCAGGTTCCACCACCGTCTCGAACAGGCGCAGGTCAGCCTGGGTCAATTCGACCGCCGTGATGATCAGGATCAAGCCGGCATCCAGGAAGATGTTGGCGATTTCAGCCATACGGCGTATATGCTCGTGGCGGTTTTCAATTTCCTTATGGTTATGAATGTCGCCATCCACGCCGTATACCACGCTGCCCATCCCCAAATAATAGACATATTTCCCATCCTGGAATAAACGCGCTTCCAGGGTTCGCGCCATGTTCTTCCGACCCACCTCTTTCTGCCCTGTGATCAGCACCACGCACGGGCGCTGGTTATAGCGCTCAACACGCTCCTCGATGGTCAGGTTGCTGGAGATCCAATGAGCATCCCTGGTTCGCACCCCTTCACGCAGATCCGCCTCGGAATCCACCAGGTCCTCCAGCACAATACCACCTCCCCGGATTTCGTACCCATCTACGACAACGAATCGGCTGGTTCCTGGCAGGAAATCTGCCCGGTCAACCGCGATCGGTTGGTCGAGATTCAGGATGCACTCGGCCATCTCGTAACGGCTCACTTGAACCTTGCTGGATTCATCCTCTAATCTGGAGGCGTCCATTACCCGCAATACCTGCTCAACTTGGAATCGCATCCTGGCTGTGCCCAGTTTGATGGTGTAGGGTTTCCCCATACTCATAGGTTCTTTGCCCAACCAGAACAGGCTCACCCGCAGCCGTTTGGCGACGCAAGGCGGGGTCTCGTCTGCCCGTGCAGCCATTTCGCCACGCCTGACATAGATTTGCTGGTCAAGCGTTAGACCGATGGCTTCCCCAGAAAGTACCTCTAATCGTGAAGCATGGTTGAACCCTTCAACGGCTGTGATCGTGGAACGCTTGCCGGATGGATAGAAGACAACCTCGTCTCCCACCTTCGCCCGCCCACTGGCCACCGTTCCAGCAATAATTCGACGGCTATCTCCGAAGGAAGTAAAACGATATACGTCCTGGATTGGGAGGCGGAACGGTCGGTCGCTGGGTGGTTGTTCTTTCTCGAAACCATCCAGGGTTTCCAATACGGTCGGGCCATCATACCAGGCCATTTTTTCGCTCCGCTGGCTGATGTTATCCCCCAGGCGGGCGCTGACCGGGATAAAACTAACCGGTTCCAGCCCCACCTTGGCTAGGAACTCGCCGTATTCTTTGCAGATGGACTCGAAACGCTCCTGGGCAAAGTCCACCAGGTCCATCTTATTGACTAGCACTGCCATCTGGCGGATTCCCAGCATCGAAAGCAGGTTTCCGTGCCGGCGTGAGTTTTCCCGGATTCCTTCCTGGGCATCAATGACCAGCAATGCAGCTTCTGCTCGTGCTGCCCCCGTAACCATATTCTTGACAAATTCAATGTGACCCGGGGCGTCAATGATGATGTAATGTCGTTTAGCTGATTTGAAAAATACACGCGCCGAATCAATCGTGATGTTCTGGCGACGTTCATCCTTTAACGCGTCGATCAGGAAGGCGTACTCGAATGGCATCGAATTAAGTTCGCAGTAGGCCTGGATTTGTTCAAGTTTTCCCATTGGCAGGGCACCAGTATCCGCCAATAACCGACCAATGATGGTGCTCTTGCCATGGTCTACGTGCCCCACAAAGGCAATGCTTAATTTTTCATTCTCCTGGGTTTCGATCACATGTAACCTTCCCGGCGCAAAGTCTCCAACCCGCCACCATCTTCTGCATCTTGGGCTCGACCTGAGCGCTCGGCTATCTTAGAAAACTTTCCCAAGCGCAATTCCTCAACGATTTGTGACACAGTGCTGGCTTCCGAATCGACCGGGAGCGTACAAGGATAACAACCCAGCGAGCGATAACGCTTGCCATCTCCGTGGTTGTAGTACAACGAAACAGTCGGTATTTTCTCGCTTTCGATATACTCCCAGATGTTCAACTCGGTCCAATCCAATAATGGATGGATCCGCACATTGGTTCCTGGCGCGAAATCGGTTTTGAACTGGTTCCAGAATTCCGGAGGTTGGTCGCCGATATCCCATTCGTTGCGTACATCGCGTGGTGAAAAGTAACGTTCCTTGGAACGAGAACCTTCTTCATCAGCTCTGGCTCCCGCAATGATGCCATAGAACGGCTCCGGGTTTAGCTCACGTTCGTATTCATTCGTATTGTGGTTATAGCGGTAACGAATCCCTTTCCCATTGATTGTGTTGGTTAAAGCCTCGGTTTTGAGCACCTTGCAGCAGGTCAGACGGTCAACGTTGCCATCCGGGTAGGTCGCCTTGGCAGTCAGGGCAGCTTCATTGATTCCTACGATCATCGGCAAGTGCCAATCCTGTACTAATTGGTCACGGTATGCGATCATTTCAGGGATCTTGAACTTGGTGTCAATGTGGATTAACGGAAAAGGGACATGCCCAAAAAAAGCTTTACGGGTTAGCCATAGCAATACCGTGCTGTCCTTGCCCATGGACCATAACATGCCAAGGTTCTTGAAGCTGGCATACGCTTCTCGCAGCAGGTGAATGCTTATGTTCTCCAACTCATCAAGGTGATTCATAACGGTTTACTTATCCTGGGGTCAGTTATTAGAGAATGATTAGCTTTTGGATGATTGGCAGAAAAAAACCTACGAATAATACCGGTAACCTCCCAGACTTCAAATGCAGGTTCCATGGGAAGGTTTTTAAAAAATTCCTGAGAGTTTCAGATACTCAATGATCTGGGTGACACATCCTTCAACCGGGGTCTCGTTGCTGTAAATTACAATCTCCGGTTTTCCCGGTGTTTCGTAAGGTGAATCGATGCCCGTAAAATCAGGGATCAATCCCTGGCGCGCTTTTTGATAAAGGCCCTTCGGATCGCGCTGTTCACACACATTCATTGGGCAATCAACATATATTTCAAAAAAGATTCCCGGTTGGATAATCTTTCGGGCCTGTTCCCGGTCTGCTCGTAATGGACTGATGAAAGCGGTTAATACGATCAGCCCTGAATCCATGAACAATTTGGCCACTTCACCCACGCGGCGGATATTTTCCTTCCGATCATCGAGTGAAAAACCCAGGTCGCTGTTCAAACCGTTGCGGATGTTGTCGCCATCCAGGATATATGTATGAACCTTGAATTCGCGGTTTAGGCGCTGGTCTACTGCGTTCGCAATGGTTGACTTCCCGCTGCCGGAAAGTCCGGTAAACCACAAGCAGGCGGACTGATGGCCTTTAATCGCGCATCGCTCCGGGTGGCTTACAGAATATGAGTATGGGGATATCTTTCGATCAGTTGGTTGTAATTTGGACATCTGATTATCAATGGATTGCATATTGGGATTTGATCACCTTGATATAACCTGCATCAACGCTCCGCCCTTCCGACATGGAATTACTCTGTCGGCCTGTCAAAGCATGAAAAGCTGGTACTTGATTATCTTGCCGGAAAACCAAGTAAAGCTATTTTACAGGTGAATAATTGCAATGCCTTAATCATCAAGAGCAGAGGACGTGCAGGTCAATTTTTTACACGCACATTCCTCGCCACCGATTATCAGGAAATATTCAGAGAATTCAAAATAAAAAAAATGGTTTGCCCATATTCTATGAAGAAGGGAAACCACCCATTATTGGATCACAGTATCTGTTTTTGTATAAAATCCAATAAATAACCAAGGCCTATTGAATATATTATAAATCAATATCTGACCGGTTCTCCTGCCTTTTTCAATATTGTCATATTCCAGTTTGCAATGCAGAAATTACCTCGCCGAGGCGGCCTCAAGCAGCCGTCAGGTGTTTCCGCATTGTGAGGCACCGATACCCTCGCCTTATGACAGGGAGCAGGCAGGTTCCTCAATGCGCAAC
>CAIKOL010000135.1 GCA_903829085.1 uncultured Anaerolineales bacterium
TGACGTATGATCGGTTTGGTTTTGCCTGCGGATGCAGCGCTCTTTATTCGTCAGGAAGCCGAGCGGCTTCGATTAATCGGACGCAGCAATTTCACCATGGAGCATGTTCTACGAGACATGCGAGGCGTGTGGAAATTGTTCCAAAACTCCACATGACCAAACCCTTCCCGGATCCTTCGTCCTCCAGGTCCGGGATGTAAGGGACAGACGTACGCCAGCCGCATGGACGGGAACGCGGGAACTGCTGCTGGCGATAAACTTCCCGCATGTCCGTCAGCCCAGGCTGACGATCGGCTTAGCAAAAAACCGTACAGGTGTTGTTCTTATTCGAACTAAAAGTCCGAAAATTCAGGCAACATTCTGCAAATCGAATCGAAATTCAAACCAAGTAGCTGCAATGCGATTTTGACTACTGAAAAAAAGGATACAAAAAGAGATTATGAGCCCTGCATCCCTGGCAAACCAGATCGCTTTTGTATTGAACAACCTGTTTTGGAAAACTGAAAATATCGAAATCTACAAGGCTGAACACCAGGTCGTTTCAGCCAAGCGCAACCTGCGACCGGGCGGGGACCCGACCCGGCCATTGCCTGTCATTCTCTCGTACCGCACACGAGCCCTTTATTTCCAGACCACCATCACCTTCTTTCAGCGTGCCAAATCCCTAACCGGCAAACGGCTACTGACTGACCTGCTGGATCCACAGATCGTCTGCCGGACTCTAGACACCTATTACCGAGATCATAAACCAGCCTCGCTGAGAACGTTATTCGCCGCCATTGGCAAGATATACCAGGGTTGTGAACAGGTGGGTTGGATTGAATCGCCATCCCCGATTACCGCCACCCTACGGGCTCATGTGAAGACCTTCCGCGAAGATGGCAATGTCCGCAAGCCACGCTTCGGCTATATCCCGGAAGACGCTGAACGCATCATTAAAACCTTGAAAGAGAAAGGCTCACCCTTCTCCCTGGCCGCGGAATTGGTGCTGCGTTGTGGGTTGCGACTCTCCGAAGTCGCAGGCTTGAAGGGGGAAAATGTAGATCTGGTTCACGGGGTTCTGCACATCAAAGGCAAAGGCGGCAGGCAGCGGAGTGTGAATCTACCTGAAGACCTGGCGGAGCAAATCAACCCGTCCCAACAATATCTTTTTAACCCCACCCGCTCCTGGAAGGATTCTTTCTATCGTTCCATTCGGGCGACTACCCGTTCGCTGGGGATTACCGTCAGCGGAGTTCACCGCCTGAGGGCAAACTGCTTACAGAACACTTATCAGAAGCTGACCACAGAAGGATTGACTGATCTTCAGGCGCGAAAAAAGGTATCCCAGGATGCAGGCCATAACCGGATTGGCGTGACGTATAGCTATGTTCCTAAAAAAGAATGACAAAACCCCGGCTGCTCAGTTGGGTGGATCCGTGCAGATCGTTGTTGAGCGTAGTCTTCCCTCCTGCTGAAGTACAAACCGGAATACCTACTTTACAAGGGCGGAGAGTCTCTTTACACAATTGCACCAGTCCCGGATTACTGGTGATTTATCTTTACATGAAGCTTACAGGTCTATAGGAGTTGCGCCAAAGCCCTTCATTGGGGAAATCCCATGATATAATTTTTCGACATTCAAGCAGAAATTCATCTATTTTCCTCGTTTTTTTACACTCACACCAGTGGGTTTAAGCAAGGAGGTACCATGAAGAAAACATCTGCCCCAAGAAGAGGGGAAAACAAAACCATCATGACTGTCCACGATGTGGCCAAGTATTTACGCTTAAGCGAAGCCAAGGTTTACCGGCTGGCAAATGAAGGCAATGTGCCTTCTTTTCGGTTGGGAAAAAGCTGGCGCTTCAGAAGAGATTTGCTTGACGAATGGACGAAAAATGAAACCCAGCATATTTTGCAGGATGCCGGTGAGGCCTGATTGCCATATTTCAATGCACTCGTTTCAGGATTTGAAACCAAATAGGTAGTGGAGTATAATGTCGCACCGTTGGTATGTCGTCCGCAGTAAACCGCGCAAGGAAGAATTCCTTGCCGAACAGATGCAGATGCGCAGCATAGAAATCTTTAACCCGCGCATCCGGGTGCAGGCAGTCAACCCGCGGGCGAGGAAGGTCAAGTCCTACTTTCCGGGATATGTGTTTGTGCACCTGGACCTGGAGAAGATCGGCAGATTCTCGGTGCAGTACATCCCGGGGGCGGCGGGCCTGGTCAGCTTTGGTGGAGAGGTAGCAGAAGTACCGGATGGCTTGATCCATGCCATCCAGCAGAGAGTGGAAGAAATTAATGCTGCGGGGGGAGAGTTGTTCGAGGTCTTAAAATCAGGCGAAACGGTTGTGATCCATTCCGGTCCGTTCGCAGGCTACGAAGCGATTTTCGATGCGCGCCTGCCAGGGTCTGACCGTGTGCGTGTGCTGTTGAAACTGCTCAAGAACCGGCAATTGCCGGTCGATCTGCCAGCAGCACAAGTGCGCCCGAAGAAATAGCCCTGGCTGACGGTCCGGCAAGACCGAAAGCGGGAGGCTGGTCATATCAGGAAGCATTTCCGACTCCGATGGAGTGTCGGTATGGCGGAGCGTTCCAAAAATCAAGCGCAAGAAAAAATCCTGGGGAAAAGGGAAAAAATGTCTACAACCAAAACAACCCTGATCGAAAAAATGAACAACAA
>CAIKOL010000136.1 GCA_903829085.1 uncultured Anaerolineales bacterium
AACCGGATCTCGATGATCTTCCAGCAGCCGCAGACAGCCCTCAACCCGGTATTCAAAGTTGGCGACCAGATCGCTGAGGTATTAAACATCCACCAGGACCTGGGGAAGGAAGCCGGGTTGGCGCGGGCAGTGGAATTATTAAAAATGGTGGGTATCCCGGAAGCTGAAAAGCGCGCCCAGGCTTTTCCTCACGAACTGTCCGGCGGGATGGCGCAACGCGTGATGATCGCCATGGCGCTGGCGTGTGTTCCGGAATTGTTGATCGCAGATGAACCGACCACTGCGCTGGATGTGACCATCCAGGCCCAAATCCTGGACCTGATGCGCGGCCTGCGCAATAAAGTGGGCGCATCGGTGGTGCTGATCACCCATGACCTGGGCGTGGTGGCGGAGATGGCTGAACGGGTGGCGGTGATGTACGCCGGCCGGATCGTGGAGCAGGCGGATGTAAAAACCCTGTTCGCCAATCCCCTGCACCCATACACCCAGGGGCTGATGGGTTCCATCCCCATCCTGGGGAAGATCAAGGAACGCCTGGAAGTGATCCCAGGTTCAGTGCCCAACCTGGTCAACCTGCCTCCGGGCTGCCGTTTTGCTCCGCGCTGCAAGGCGCGCATCGAACACCAGCTACAGATTTGTACGGAGGTGGAACCCGATTTGCTGCCGGTCTCCTCCGAACATATCGTGCGCTGCTGGCTTTACCAGGACCGGGCGGGGCATCACGCTCCCTTGGGATAAGGGCAATGATCAATCCCATTTTGCAACGGACTCTACTATTCAATTGGAGTGGTTCTCAATGACCATGATGGCGACGAACGAACCTAAATTCGGTAAAGACCTGGTGGTGGTTAAAAACCTGGTGAAGTATTTCCCGGTACGCTCAGGGTTGTTACAGCGGGTGGTTGCCTGGGTGCAGGCTGTGGATGGGATCAGTTTCACCATTCGCGAGGGAGAAACCCTGGGATTGGTGGGCGAATCCGGCTGCGGAAAAACAACGGTTGGAAGAACCATGCTGCGCCTGGTTGAACCCACTTCCGGCGCGGTCAATTTTGATGGGACGGATGTGCTGCGGTTGAAGGGGAAAGCCTTGAAGTCCATGCGCCGCAACATGCAAATCATCTTCCAGGACCCGTATGCCTCGCTTGACCCGCGCATGCCGATCGGCGAGTCGGTGATGGAGGGGCTGAACGTGCACGGCATTGGCACGCACCGCGACCGGGTGGATACCATGCTGGAGACCCTGAAGAAAGTCGGCCTGGAAGATTATCATGCCCGCCGCTATCCACACGAGTTTTCAGGCGGGCAGCGCCAGCGGATCGGGATCGCACGGGCCCTGGCCTTGCGCCCCAAGTTCATCATTTGCGATGAACCGGTCTCGGCGTTGGACGTGTCCATCCAATCGCAGGTACTGAATATTTTGAAAGACCTGCAGCGGGAATTTGGGCTGACCTACCTGTTCATTGCCCATAACCTGAGCGTGGTGGAACATATCTCTGACCGCGTGGCAGTGATGTACCTGGGGAAAATGGTGGAACTGGCCGGCCGCGAGGAGCTCTACCGCGAAGCGCTACATCCATACACCAAGGCATTGTTCTCCGCCATCCCGGTCCCCGATCCGACGATCAAGCGGGAGCGCATCATCCTGAAAGGCGATGTGCCCAGCCCGCTCAATCCCCCCAAGGGCTGCCGGTTCCACCCGCGTTGCCCGGTGGCGATCGACAAGTGCTCGCAGGAGGAACCGGTGTTCAAGGAATCGAAACCAGATCACTGGGCGGCCTGCTGGCTGGTGGAATAACCATTTTAGGAATGATATGTCCTTACTCCGGATTTTGATCGTAGAAGATCAACGTGAGGTCAGCCGACTGCTGCGCTCGGCGTTGGAGACCCTTGAGTATGAACTCGAAGTGGTCGAAATTCCATCCGGTGAGGAAGCCATCCTATACAGTTCGCGCAGCAAGGTCGACCTGCTGGTTTCTGACTACCGCCTGCCCGGAATGTCGGGCATTGAACTGATGCACAAGGTGCATAAGAACCAGCCTCAAGCCAAGATCATCCTGGTGACCGGGCAGACCGATCCCAGGATCCGCAAGGAAGTTGCCGAGGCCGGGGCGGACGCCTTCTTTATCAAACCGGTTCCAATGGCCGATTTCCTGGACTCGGTTGAACGCCACCTGGGGCTGGTCAAATCGATCCTGCCTCCCGAACCGATCGCGGTTATTGAAAAGGAAGCCAGGCACAGCCTGCCGGATCTGCTGGCCGGCTTGCGCCAGGAACTGTCCGCCACCGCCGTGATCCTGCTGGATGACAGCGGGAGAATCCTGGCGCGAGCCGGGGACCTGCCGGATAGAGATAACGAGGTTGCCCTGATCTCTTCCCTGCTTTCAATTCACAGCGCCGGGCAGAAGGTGTCGCGGCTCATCGGCCAAAAAACAGCCTCGGCCTGGACTGTTTTTGATGGCGGCAACCAGGACCTGGTTTTTGCGCCGGCAGGACCGACGCATGCCATGCTGGTGATAGGGAAGGGAATTGCCAGCGAAAAACAGGTATTGAAAACATTTGACATTTTCGTGGCAGCGCGGAAGAAAATCGAACAAATCTTTGGCGGGACAGAACAGGAACTTTCGGCGCCCCAGGAGCCAGCAGCAGCCAAGGTGGATACCGGCGAGCTGGGCATCAAAGAGCTGGAGCCGTTATTCAAGGATGCGAAAAAGAAGCTTAAATCCGCGGATGTGGATGACTTCTGGAATAAAGCCGCCGACGAGCACAAAGCGCCCTCCAAACCCGATATGCTCTCTTATGAACAGGCCAAACAGCTAGGCCTGGCACCCAAGGATGAGTCCTAGGCATGCCGCCGGGGCTGTGATACAATTTGTGCCGCCTCCCGCCCCTGAAGCGGGAATACCCTTGGGGCGTTGTGCAATGGCAGCACGTCAGCCTTTGGAGCTGATTATCTTGGTTCGAATCCAGGCGCCCCAGCCTGAATTTCCCGCCTGCAAAGCGGGGCTTTTTTCTCCCCATTGGGCCTCGCGCCACCTCGCTGGCAGCGCAGGCCTTTTTTCTTACAGGAGATGTCGATGAAAATTACCGCTGTGATCCTTGCTGCCGGACAGGGCACGCGCATGAAATCAACTCTGCCCAAAGTATTGCACCCCGTCTGCGGCGTGCCGATGATCGAGTATGTCCTGCGGGCGGCATGGGAAGCCAGCAGCGAAGTGCCGGTGGTCGTGATCGGGCATGGGGCGGAACCGGTGCGCGAGTTCCTGGGGGAAACAGCCCGCTGCGTGGTGCAAGAACCGCAACTGGGCACCGGTCATGCCGTCCAGCAGGCCGAATCCAGCCTGCGCGGCAAAACCGACCTGGTGCTGGTGGTTTACAGTGATATGCCATTAATGCGCGCTGAGAGCCTCAAACGGTTGGTTGAGACCCAGAAAACCAACCCGGGACCGTTCAGCCTGTTAACAGTAAAGGCTGAGGATCCGCGCGGGTTTGGAAGGGTGATTCGGGGGCCAGGTGGCGATGTACAGGCCATCGTTGAAGAGGCGGCGGCGACTGAGGCGCAATTAGCCATCCACGAATTGAACGTTGGCGCGTATTGTTTTTCCGCCGAGTGGTTGTGGGAGGCCCTGGGGAAAATCAAGGTCTCGTCGAAGGGGGAGTATTACCTGACGGATACGGTGGCGCTGGCGGTCGAGGCCGGGCTGAGGGTGCAGGCGCTGGAGCTGGAGGACCTGGTGGAGACGATCGGGATCAACACCCGCGTGCACCTGGCAGAGGCGGAAGCAGCCATGAGGCAGCGCATCAACCGGGCGCACATGCTGGCGGGTGTGACCATCGTGGACCCGGCTTCGACTTATATCGAAGCGGAGGTCAGGATCGGTCGGGATACGGTCATCTGGCCCAACACTTACCTGCGCGGCGAGACGGTCATTGGGGAAGACTGCGTGATCGGGCCGAACACCATCGCCGAGGATACGAGCGTTGGCAATGGTTGCGAAATCCTGGCGGCGGTGATGGAGGGGGCCGTGGTTGAAGATAATGTAGGCATCGGGCCGTTCGCCCGTCTGCGCAAGGGGGCGCATCTGTGCCAGGGCGTCCACATGGGCAACTTTGGCGAGATCAAGGATTCAACGCTGGGCCCCGGTACGAAGATGGGTCACTTCTCCTACATCGGTAACGCCGCCATCGGGGCGGAGGTCAACATCGGGGCGGGGACAATCACCTGCAATTACGATGGCGTGCATAAGAACAAGACCGAAATTGGGGAGGGCGTGTTCCTCGGTTCGGATACCATGCTGGTGGCGCCGGTGAAGCTGGGGGCACGCTCCCGCACCGGGGCAGGGGCGGTGGTTACGAAGGATGTGGAGGCGGATACGCTGGTGGTGGGGGTGCCGGCGCGGGCCATCAAGAAATTGGGATTGAAAGTGAAAGAGTAAACCAATGATCCAATTGACCGATGTGGAACGCCAATCCCTGATCGACCTGGCGAACGAAGCCCGCCGGCGGGCATACGCGCCGTACTCGAACTACCAGGTGGGTGCGGCGCTGCGGACCAGGTCAGGGCGCATCCTGACCGGCTGCAACGTGGAGAACGCGGCCTACCCGACGAGCATGTGCGCCGAGCGGGTTGCCATCTTCAAGGCAGTCTCGGAAGGGGAAATGGAATTCGATGTGATGGCAGTGGTGACACCCAACGGGGGTTCCCCGTGCGGCGGCTGCCGCCAGGTGATGGCAGAATTTGGGCTCGATATGGTGGTGCTGATCGCCGACGGCGAGGGCCACCTGGTACAGGAGACGACGGTTGCCGGGCTGTTGCCAGGGGCGTTCACCCCCAAGGATTTGAAGAGGTAGGGGCGCAATAGTTTGCGCCCCTGCACAATCCATGACCGAACCGCGTTCTTTCCGCGTTGAAGCGGTTGTCCTCCGGCACGCTGACTGGGGGGAGGCCGACCGCCTGCTGACCCTGTATACGCGCGAGCGGGGCAAGGTGCGCGCAATTGCAAAAGGCGCCCGCAAGATCCGTTCGCGCAAGGCGGGACACCTGGAACCGTTCATGCGCGTGACCCTGCAACTGGCGCGCGGCCATGACCTGCTGATCGTCACCCAGGCCGATACGGTGGAAGCCTACCTGGGCATCCA
Source organism: uncultured Anaerolineales bacterium (assembly GCA_903829085.1). Lineage (GTDB taxonomy): Bacteria > Chloroflexota > Anaerolineae > Anaerolineales > Villigracilaceae > UBA877. The sequence continues at coordinate 5,137 of CAIKOL010000136.1, forward strand.
TGAGAACCTGGTCAAGACCAGCCAGGCGGCTTATGTGGTGGAACTGCTTGACCGGTTCACGTACGAGGAAGATACCGAGAATTACGGCATATTCCGCCTGCTGACCGAGGCGCTGAGTCGCCTGGAGCAGGAAGCCGATCCCTGGCTGGCACTGCGCTATTATGAAATCCGGCTGCTGGAATTATTGGGTTACCGCCCGCACCTGTTCGAATGTGCCAATTGTGGCAGGGAGATCAAGGCGGAGGACCAATTCTTTTCGGCTGCCCAGGGCGGGGTGCTCTGCCCAGCCTGTGGAGCAGG
>CAIKOL010000137.1 GCA_903829085.1 uncultured Anaerolineales bacterium
AGATCCAAGTTGACGTGGATGATGCGATTTTCAACAAACCCGCCCCAAAACTTGATCTAGCCATCCACACTGACCTGCGCTTATTCCTTGAAGAATTGCAGCACCAGATCGATTTGGGTGCTTGGAAACCAGAAAAACATTCCACCTGGCTGGCTTGGTGTAGGGAACGCGTGAAAAAATATCCAGTCGTACTACCCCGGCACCGGGAACCGAAAGATGGTCGCGTTAATCCCTATCACTTTATTGACCGGCTCTATAATCAACTTACAGAAGATGATGTTGTCGTCTGCGGTGACGGTACTGCCAATGTGGTCACTTTCCAGGCATCCAAGATTAAACGAGGCCAGCGCCTTATTGCAAATACCGGCGATGCCTCCATGGGTTATGACCTGCCCGCAGCAATTGGAGCAGCGATCGCTGTGAATGGGAAGCGCGTCGTCTGCCTGGCGGGGGATGGCAGTCTGCAATTAAATATACAAGAATTTCAGACAGTCTTTCACAAGCAATTACCTATAAAAATATTTGTTTTGAACAATGACGGCTATCTCTCCATCCGGCTTTCCCAACAGAATATGTTTCACCGCTTGACAGGAGAGAGCCCGCGCAGCGGGGTAACATTTCCTGATATCATTAGAGTTGCAGATGCATATGGTATTCCAGCCATGCGGATTGGGTTCGATGATTTGGATAAGAATATCAGGATTGTTCTTGAACAACCAGGACCGATGGTGTGTGATGTGATGCTTGATCCTTCCCAACCTTTTGAGCCGCGCATTAGCTCGAAACAGCTTCCAAACGGCAGGATTATCTCATCCAACCTGGAAGACATGGATCCTTTTTTGGATGAAGATGAATTGGCTGGGAATATGTTGATCCCGTTTGACCGGCCATAATAGGAGATTGGATATGAATAACCGGGATATTTTTGAAGACCTGTTTGTTCTGGAGATGACGAATAATCATCAGGGAAAGTTGGAACGCGGCATCCAGATTGTTTACGAACACTCGCGGGTGGTTCGGTTCAATAACGTCCGGGCTGCGATCAAGCTGCAATTTCGCGACCTAGATTCCTTTGTCCATAAGGATTTTGTAAATCGGTCCGATATCTATTACATCCACCGCATTTATGAAAGCCAGATGTCACGGGATGATTATGCCACCCTGGTTGAAAATATCCGCCGGAGCGGGTGTATCCCCATGGCGACACCGTTCGATGAAAAATCGGTGGATATGTGCGTGGAATTTGAATTACCCATCATCAAGGTCGCCAGTGCGGATGGGAATGATTGGCTGTTGCTTGAAAAAATAGCCAAAACTAAAAAACCGGTGATTGTTTCAACGGGCGGCGTTTCGCAAAAAGATCTGGACGACCTGGTGTTGTTCTTTGAAAATCGGAATATTCCCCTGGCGCTCAACCATTGCGTGGCAGCTTATCCCACCGAGGACCAGGAACTGGAATTGGAAGACGGATCCGTTGTAACCTTCTTCCGGGTTGATTAGTTCCACGAAAATAGGCTCGACATGGGTCCCGTTGTCGA
>CAIKOL010000138.1 GCA_903829085.1 uncultured Anaerolineales bacterium
CCTGTTTTGTGAATGCGTGAGACCTCTATCCCTACCTTCCCTACGCTCCCCTGATGGGGACGATGTGCGCTCCGGGGATACCCTTACGGGTACGATGTGCTTCGCGATCCCAAAAATACAAGAACGGTATTTGGGGGAAGGAGCCGGAGTCGCCGAAAAATTGAAATGCGATTTCTCTGGATAGGTTGCCAATCCGGACATGCATGACTATAATTCATTCAGTATCAAAATTCTCAGGAGGTTGCTCTGGAGACCCAGAAGATTACCACGCCTATTGGGAGCGAAACGCAAGAAGGCACAACAAACGTACAACTGACTTCAGGAACAACCCTTGTAAAACGCTATGTGATCCAGGAAGTGATCGGCGTGGGAGGGATGGGTTCAGTTTACCGCGCCCGCGACCTGCATTTTCCAAGCGTGGTCAAACTGGTGGCGGTAAAGGAGATGATCAACCGCGCCCCTGACCCATTAGTCAGAAAAACCGTCATCCAGAACTTCGAAAGGGAAGCCAATATCCTGGCTACCCTCAACCACCCATCCATTCCCCGGATCTACGATTATTTTAGTGAAGAAAGCCGTTCTTACCTGGTGCTGGAATTTATCCACGGGAAAGACCTGGAAGCCATCATCAACGAGACGGCCGGCTTCCTGACCGAGGATCGCGTCCTGGGCTGGGCCATCGAACTATGCGACGTGCTCGCCTTCCTGCATGCCCACAAGCCAGACCCGATCATTTTCCGGGATATGAAGCCGTCCAATGTGATGGTGAACCCGACCGATCACATCATCCTGGTGGACTTTGGAATTGCCAAGCCATTCCAGGTTGGGCAAAAGGGGACCATGATCGGCACCGAAGGGTATTCTCCGCCCGAACAATATCGCGGCGAGGCGGGACCCCTGGCCGACATCTATGCCCTGGGCGCCACCATCCACCATGCGCTCTGCCGGCGCGACCCGCGCCTGGAACCGCCGTTTTCCTTTGGAGAACGCCCCCTGCGGAAAATCAACCCGCTGGTCAGTGCGGAATTGGAGGCCGTGGTGGATGCCGCACTGCAATACAACCCTGAAGACCGGTTCAATAGCGCTGAATCCATGAAGGAAGCGCTGATCGCGGCAGGACGCAAAACCGGGATATTGAATCGCGTCAGCACTGTCAGTGTCCAATCTTCGGGCGGGATCAAACCCTTGTGGGTTTTTCAGTGCGAGGATGAAGTACGGGGCGCACCACTGTACCATGATGGTTCTGTTTATATCGGTTCTTACGACCATAATTTGTATTCTCTGAATGCTGCCGATGGCAAATTGAATTGGAAATATGCCACCGATGGGGGGGTGGTCACGCGCCCGGCGGCTTTCGAGAGTAATATTTTCATCGGTTCCGAGGACCGGCGTTTGCATGCGGTCAACGCCCGGACCGGCAAAGTGGACTGGACATACTATACGGAAGGGCGGGTGCATTCATCACCGCGCATCGCTGAAGGGCACGTTTTCTTTGGCTCCGATGACCAGCATATCCACGCGGTCAACTTGTTAAGTGGACGGGCCGTCTGGACCTTTGAAACCGCCGCACCAGTGCGTTCCACGCCATTCGTGGCGCATGATTCTGTCTTTGCCGGTTGTGAGAACGGTGATTTTTATTGCGTGGATTTCCGCGGCGAATTGAAGTGGCATTACAAGGCCAAGATGGCCGTGACCTCCTCCCCGTGTGAAGCGGATGGCGTGGTTTATTTCGGTTCGCTTGACTCCAGCTTTTATGCCCTGGATGCACGCGCAGGTTGGGTGATCTGGCGGTTCCGCATGGGCAAGGGCTCCATCTCTTCGCCCAATAAAGTGGAAGGGATGGTCTTCATCGGCTCGGCGGATGGGAATATCTATGGAATTGATACACATACTTCCAAGGAGGTCTGGCGTTTTAAGACGGACCACCAGGTAAGCAGTTCACCGGTGATGTATAAAGACGCCATTTACTGTGGGTCGGCAGATGGGAACCTGTATTGTCTCGATTCCCATACCGGCCGCTTGCGCTGGAAATTCACCACCAAAGGTCCAATCACCGGCTCCCCGCTGGTTTATGATGATATTGTTTATATTGGCTCCACTGACCACTTTCTATACACATTGCTGGCATAATGGATTTTACTGCCTCCTTACACCAACCAGGGGAGGCAGCGGGTTGATCGTGATGACACGCTTTTATCCAAGGAGACTATTGTGATATCTTTCTTTGATCGTTTGCGCGGTAAAAAAACCAGACCGCTGGCCACGCCAAATCCTGTAAATGCGAACACCATTCCTCTTTCGAGCGATGAATTATCGGCGGAGTCCATGCGGGGTGCACGTATCGAGCCACAGCAATTGATCTCAGGCTGCGGACAATCCATTGGCAAACAGCGGGAACACAATGAAGATTGCCTGTTCGCCTTTTCGGCCACCCTGGGCGGAGAGACCAGCAGCGCTCCCTTGGGATTATTCATTGTGGCGGATGGCATGGGGGGGCATCAATATGGCGAAATCGCCAGTTCCACAGCCGTGCGAACGATGGCAAATTACCTATTAAAACGTTTCCATACCTATTTGATCAATCCTTCAGAAGGCATGGAAGAACCGCTCCAGGAAATGATGCGGGCTGCCATCACCGAAGCGCAGCAAGCTGTAACCCGGGCTGCTCCCGGCAGCGGTACCACCCTGACGGTGGCGCTGGTGCTTGGCCAGCAGATGACCATCGGCCACGTCGGGGACAGCCGCGCCTACTCTCTTCGTTCGGATGGACGGGTTGAGGTATTGACGCGCGATCATTCCCTGGTTAAACGCCTGGAGGAACTCGGCCAAATCTCGTCCGAAGAAGCCTCCACGCACCCGAACCGCAATGTGCTCTATCGCGCCGTTGGCCAGGGGGAAATGCTTGAGCCGGATATCTTTACGACTTCCTTTCCCCAGCCGGGATATTTGCTCCTGTGCAGCGACGGGTTGTGGAGCGTGCTTCCGGATGACAACCTGTGCAACATTGTTACCTCGGCTCCCAGCCTGCAGGTTGCCTGCCAGAACCTGGTGGCGGCGGCCAATGATGCCGGCGGGCCGGATAATATTACCGCCATCCTGGTGCAACTGAACGGTTAATGACAGATAATCAGGACTTCTATACCCTGCTCGGATTAATGCGCAACGCCTCCGCGGAAGATATCCGCGAGGCATATTTCGATGCCGCCCGGCGTTATCATCCCGATAAGAACACCACTCCGGGGGATACGGAATTCTTCCTTGGGATCCAGGAAGCCTATGAAGTCCTTTCAAACCCCAGAAAACGTTCCAAGTATGATGTGACTTTGCCGCCCCAAAGGCCGGCTGAGAAACCGTTGGACGTGCGCATTATTTTCAGCCGACAGAGCCTGATGCGCCTGGATGAACCGCAACTGATCTATGTTTTGATGGAGTTTTCCCCTCCAGCCAGTCTCCAACCTGCTTCGACACCCTCCATGAATTTATGCTTGGTGCTCGACCGATCGACTTCCATGCAGGGCGCCAACCTGGATGTGGTGAAAGCGACAGCAATCCAGATCATGCGCAAGATGAAGTCGCAGGATATTTTTTCGGTGGTGGCCTTCAGCGACCGGGCGGAGGAGGTCATTCCAGCCAGCCGTAGCGCAGACCTGATCAAGCTGGAGTCGCGAATCCATATGTTGCAGCCTTCCGGGGGAACAGAGATTTTCTCCGGCCTCGAAATGGGGTACAATGAGATTATCCGTAATGTGCATCAAGCCAAAGTCAACCACATCATTTTACTTACCGACGGTCGTACTTACGGAGACGAAGAAAAATGTATTAACCTGGCACAGCGCGCTTCAGAAAACGGAATTGGAATAAGCGGTCTGGGGATCGGTTCTGAATGGAATGACAACTTTCTGGATGACCTGGCTTCCCGCACGGGAGGCAGCAGCATGTATGTCTCCCGCCCTCAGGATATCCAGAAGACCCTGCTCGAAAAATTTACCCGACTTGGCAGTGCTTATGCCGAAGAAACCCGCCTGGAATTTACAATTCCAGAAGGGATTGAATTGCGTTATGCTTTTCGTATCCAACCGGAGGCTGGTTTACTCTCCTTTGAAAGCCCATTGATGCCGGGAGCGGTCGTCCGCGAGACCAGCCTCAAGATCCTGCTGGAATTTGTCATCCAGCCTCAGCCGGTAGAGCAAAAGACGATCACGCTCTTTGACGGAAAATTATCCGTGAGCCTGAGTGATGAGGAATTTCCTGTAAAACCGATTCCCATTCGCCTGATCCGCTCTTTTGCAGATGAAGTTGGCTCGGACATTCCCTCCGGAGAGATTGTGGATGCACTTTCACGTTTGAAGCTCTACCGCATGCAGGAGCAGGCGCGCCTGGAAGTCACGGCTGGCGAATATGACCAGGCTTCGGAGCATTTGCATCGCCTGGCCACTCATTTGCTTGCCCAGGGCGAGCGCGGCCTGGCACGCACGGCTCTGATGGAAGCGGAGCAAATCCAAGAGAATAAATCCTTTTCACAACAGGGCAGAAAAGAGATAAAATATGGGACACGCGCCCTGTTGACGTCAGGGAGGAGTGAAGAAGAGCAATGATCATCTGTCCGAATTGTCAGCACAAAGAAATGAGTGGCGCCATCCATTGCAGCCAATGCGGAGCACAGCTAATCGATATGACTGTTGCAACCCATAAAATCCACACCGCTGAAGCCCGCCTGGTAGCCCGGCGTGAAGTCGGCAAGGCCGTCCCAGTGCCCACGCCTGATCATTTGCAATCCTGGATCTCCTTGAATATGATCGAAAGCGGTCAAATCCTGCCCCTGGCAGACCGGACCGAGTTCAGCCTGGGTCGTTCGGCTGAAGGTCAGCCGATCGTGCCGGATGTGGACCTATCGCCGTATGAAGCCTACGCCAATGGCGTCTCACGCCTGCATGCGGTGCTGAAATTGATCCAGGATCGAATTATGATCATGGACCTGGGCTCTTCCAACGGCACTTATTTGAACGGAAATCGGCTGGCGCCCTATGTCGAAACGCCAGTGGCTCATGGGGATGTCATTTACCTGGGTAAACTTAAAATCCAGCTGCTGATCGAGTAGAAAAGGCTGATCCGGATGGCCTATACGATTATCGTTCATCTTTCAAATGAAGATCCAATATGCGGCGAGGTGGATCAACTCCCTGCAGCCAGCGATACCATTTTGACCATTCACAACCCTCGCCGGCGGGACGGCAAGGATATCCATTATTTGTCGAGTGATATTATCACGGTCATGTGGCCGATCAATCAAATTGCCTTTATTGAAGTAATGCCCAGCGAGGGCGAAGAACACATCATCGGCTTTGTGAGAGAATAGAGTATGGAAGAGGATTCGCTGAAGCGGCGCAAGATATTGGTGGTGGATGATGAAGAACGCATGGTCCGCTTCATCCGCTTGAACCTGGAGCACGATGGTTTTGTGGTCATCGACGCTTTCAATGGGAAACAGGCTTTGCAACGCCTGCGGGATGTAACCCCTGACCTGATCCTGCTGGATGTGATGATGCCAGACCTGAATGGCTTCGAAGTGTTGGAAATGGTGCGTGAGATCAGCAGCGTGCCGGTCATCATGCTGACCGCCAAAGGGGAGGAAGACGACCGGGTGCATGGACTGGAGAAGGGCGCCGACGATTACATTACCAAGCCGTTCAGCCCGCGGGAACTGGTCAGCCGCATCAAGGCAGTCCTGCGCCGCACGGAGGGCGCCACCGGCGGAATGCACGGTCTGATCGAAATTGACGAGCGCCTGAAAATCGATTTTGACCGGCATGAGATCTGGCTGGAAGGAAAAATTGTCAAGCTGCGGCCCACTGAATATCGCCTGCTTTATCACCTGGTGCAGAACGCCGGCTGGGTGATATCGCATGACCAGTTGCTCTCCAAGGTCTGGGGTTACGAGTACCGCGATGAGCCGCACTATGTGCGCCTGTACATCAACTATCTACGCCAAAAACTGGAAAAGGATCCTGCCGATCCCAAGTACATCCTGACCGAACGCGGGGTTGGCTATCGTTTTGTGGATTTTCGCCGCGATAAACCCGAGCAGCCATAATTATTTTTTTTTTCCGCGAAGAAACGAAGGCTGCCAAATACTCATTTCAATAATTGAACGGGGAGCCCGCGTTCCGGGCTGAGAGGAGGCCATGAGCCTCGACCCGCAGAACCTGATCCGGATCATACCGGCGGAGGGATACTTAGTTTCAAGCTGCCATCCTCCCCGGAGAGGATGGTTTTTTTTATGCCGCGTGCTTTGATCTTTGTGAACGGTTGCATCCCTGACCTTGAGGCTGTCCGCCGGTTGATGCGTCCTGACGACAGCCTCCTGGCGGCCGACGGCGGTACACAGCATGTGCTGGCCCTGGGACTGAGCCCATCCGTCATTATCGGCGACCTTGACTCGTTGAATCCCGACGTTCAACGCCAGGTCGAACGCTCCGGCACGCGCCTGTTCCAACACCCGCGCGATAAAAACGAGACCGATTTTGAACTGGCCCTGGAACATGCCGTCGAAGAGGGTTACCGGGAAATCCTGGTCATCGGTGCGTTGGGGGGACGCCTGGACCAGGCACTGGGAAACCTGGCCTTGCTGAGTGCGCCTCGCCTTTCGAGCCTGGATGTCCGGCTTGAGGACGGAGTGGAGGAAGCTTTTTTTACACGTACCCGTGGCGAGGTGCAGGGGGCAGCGGGCGACCTGGTCTCGTTGCTCCCGTGGGGTGCAGCGGTGACCGGCATCGTTACCGAAGGGCTGCGCTGGCCGCTGCGGGATGAAACGCTTCAGCCTTCCAAAACGCGCGGCATCAGCAATGAGATGCTGGGTGGGACGGCCTCCGTCACACTTAAATCCGGTTTGCTGCTGGTGGTCCACCGGCGGCAGCAACGGCCCTCAATCCAAGCGGTCCCGGGTGCCCTACGGGATCCATGATCGGAGTTTTCCATGAAAAATCCCCTGCTTATTGTTCTCCTGTTAGCGGTTACCCTGCTGGCGGCGTGTTCCCCCCAGGGACCCGTTACCCTGACCGTGATGACGCACGACTCCTTCGCGGCCAGTAATGCGGTGATCAGCGCATTCGAGCAGGCCAATAACGTCAAAGTCGTCTTCCTGAAAAGCGGCGATGCCGGGGCGGCGCTCAATAAAGCCATCCTGACCAAGGAGGCCCCGCTGGCGGATGTGTTCTACGGGGTGGACAACACCTTCCTTGCGCGTGCCCTGGCAGCCGGGATCTATGAAGCGTATGCTTCCCCGCGGCTGGCGAACATCCCAGCCGAGTTCCAGCTCGATCCGCAGGAACGCGCCCTGCCGGTGGATTATGGCGATATCTGCATCAATTACGATAAAGCCTATTTTGCGGCGCATAGTCTCCCGGTGCCAGCCTCGCTTGAAGATTTACTCAAACCTAGCTACCAGGGGCTGCTGGTGGTCGAAAACCCGGCCACCTCGTCCCCCGGCCTGGGTTTCCTGCTGGCCACCGTCCAGCACTTTGGCGTGGATGGCTACCTGGCTTACTGGCATGCGCTGCGGCTCAACGGCGTGGTGGTGGTGGATGGCTGGGAAACAGCCTACTACACCAACTTCAGCGGTTCCTCCGGTCACGGCCCGCAGCCGATGGCGGTTTCGTACAACACCAGCCCGGCGGCGGAAGTGGTGTATGCCAGCTCCCCCCTGACGGACGCACCCACCGGCTCCATCCTTGGCCCGGATACCTGCTTCCGGCAGATTGAGTTCGTCGGCATTCTGAAAGGCACCCGCCATCTGGCCCTGGCTCAGAAATTCGTAGACTTCATGCTCGGCCAGCAATTCCAGGAGGATATCCCCCTGCAGATGTTCATGTACCCGGTTAACCCGCAGGCCAGCCTGCCGGCGGAGTTCAGCCTGTACGCCCAAATCCCGGCCCAGCCTGCCACGCTCGATCCTGATTCCATCTCGGCGAACCGGGATCAATGGATCGCCGATTGGACGAACGCTGTGCTCCGCTAAGAGGTCGCCTTGTTGAGAAGCACCCCGGCTGAAGGCAAAAAGATACCCCAGACAAATTTATTGCCTGTCCGCGCGTCTTCCTGGATAAGGCCGATCCTGCCCTGGCTGGGTGTCTCCATTTTCCTGGGGCTGTTCTTCTTCTACCCCCTGGCCCGCATCCTATGGCTGGGGCTGAACCCGGCGGCGCTAAAAACCCTCGACGCCGGCTCCATTCTCCTGGCTTTGCACTCGTTCTGGTTCACTTTTTACCAGGCTGCCCTGTCGACCCTGCTCACCCTGGCCCTGGGCCTGCCGGCGGCCTTCCTGTTTGCCCGCTACTCCTTTCGCGGCAAAGTACTGCTGCGGGCACTGACTGCCATCCCGTTCATGCTGCCGACCGTGGTGGTGGCGGCGGGGTTCAACGCCCTGCTCGGACCGCGCGGCTGGGTCAACCTGGGCTTGATGGACCTGTTCCACCTGCAAACGGCGCCGATCGCCATGGTGGGAACCCTGGGGGTGATCCTGCTGGCACACGTTTTTTATAATACAACCATCGTCATCCGCCTGGTGGGGAATGCCCTGGCGCACAGCGACCCGCGCATGGAGCAGGCTGCCCGCAGCCTGGGCGCAGCTCCGCGGCGGGTGCTTAGCCGTGTGACCCTGCCCCTGCTGCGGCCCTCCATCCTGGCGGCGACCGTGCTGGTCTTCATCTTTGATTTCACCTCGTTCGGGGTCATCCTGCTGCTGGGCGGGCCGGGTTTTTCCACCCTGGAAGTGGAAATTTACAAGCAGGCCATCCAGTTCTTCAACCTGCCGCTGGCAAGCCTGCTCTCGTTCATCCAGCTGCTGTGCACGCTGGCGTTTTCCATCCTATACAGCCGACTGATCAGTAAACCTGCCGTTGCCAGTGGCCCGCGGCCGGCCGGTGCAGCCCTGCACCCGGCGCACACAATCCGCCAGAAACTCTTTCTCAGCGGGATGGTTTCGCTGCTGCTGATATTATTCCTCCTGCCATTGATCTCCCTGCCGCTGCGTTCCCTGACCCGCCTGGAAGCCGACCGCGGCCAGCGCGGGCAGGTGCAATCCGGGTTCACCAGCGATTACTATGCCGAGTTGTTCATCAACCGGCAGGATTCGATTTTCTATGTGCCGCCGTTGGATGCAATTTTCAACTCCCTTGGCTATGCCGTCCTCACCATCATCCTTTCCCTGGTGCTCGGTTTTCCAGTCGCCCTGGCGCTGAGGCGCCCAAAACGGCTTGAGCGGCTGCTGGACCCGCTGCTGATGCTGCCCCTGGGCGCTTCGGCGGTAACGCTGGGGCTGGGGTTCATCGTCACGTTCAACCGGCCTCCGCTGGCACTGGTGTCTTCGCCGCTACTCGTCCCGCTGGCGCATACCTTGATCGCCCTGCCGTTCGTCATCCGCAGTTTACAGCCGGCCCTGGCATCCATCCCCGACCGGCTGCGGCAGGCGGCGGCTGCGCTGGGAGCCTCGCCGCGGCGGGTGTGGGCTGCGGTCGACTGGCCGATCGTGAGACGTGCCACGCTGTCGGCGGCGATATTTGCCTTTACTGTATCGCTGGGCGAGTTTGGAGCCACCTCGCTGGTGGTGCGCCCGGAATACCCCACCCTGCCGATCGCGATTGCGCGGTTCCTGTCGCAACCCGGCGGGATGAACTACGGGCAGGCGATGGCGATGGCGACCATCCTGATGCTGCTGTGCGCGGCAGGCATTTTGCTGATCGAGAGCCTGCGGCTGCCCGGGGCGGGAGAATTCTAATGCTCGAACTGATCGGCATTCACAAATCCTACGAAGGCAAGCCGCTGTTGCGCGGCCTCTCCTTCAGCGTTGCAGAAGGGGAGACCGTTTGCCTGCTGGGACCTTCGGGCAGCGGCAAGTCCACCCTGCTGCGCATCATTGCCGGATTGGAAACCCCCGAAGAGGGCCAGGTCTGTTGGGATGGACAGAACCTGGCGACGCTGCCGACCCACCGGCGCGGCTTCGGGCTGGTCTTCCAGGACTACGCCCTCTTTCCGCACCTGGACGTGGCTGAGAACGTGGCTTTTGGCTTGAAAATGCAAGATCTACCCGGGGAGGTAATTAAACTGCGCGTAGCCGATATCCTGGAACGGGTGAACCTGGCTGGATTCGGGGAACGCCGGGTGACCGACCTCTCCGGCGGGGAAAGCCAGCGCGTGGCGCTGGCACGCGCCCTGGCACCCAATCCCCGACTGCTGATGTTCGACGAGCCGCTGGGTGCCCTGGACCGCAGCCTGCGGGAGCAGTTGCTGGAAGAACTGCGCCGCATCCTGCACACCAACGGCGTCCCGGCAATCTATGTGACCCACGACCAGGAGGAGGCCTTTGCACTGGCCGACCGCCTGCTGCTGCTGCACGAGGGGGTGCTGGTGCGGGTGGGAACCCCGGCGCAGGTGTGGAGCGACCCGGGGTCAGCGTGGGTGGCAGACTTTTTGGGGCTGGGCAACCTGCTCAGCGGGAAAATGCTGTCTCACGGGCAGGTGCAGACGCAGGTGGGGGTGCTGAAAACCGCCTGCAGGCACTCCCACGCGGTCGGCGAGCCGGTGTCACTGCTCATCCGCCCAGGCGC
>CAIKOL010000139.1 GCA_903829085.1 uncultured Anaerolineales bacterium
GATGGGGAGCCAGGGCTTATGCCGCCATTGCTTCCGTCATTGACACCGCAGAATTGAAAGGAATTTCGCCTTTCACTACCATTCAATCTCTCTTCGGTCCTCCCTCACTTCCCCTTCCGTTAGGGGTGTGAGTAGATACATTATTGTGAGGCCCAAGGGGCAACCTGCCCTATTGCAACCCTTGCCATTTCCTGAACCTTAACATCCGACCTCCTGAACCACCTGGCTGCCCTTCTCTGTTTTTCACGTGTGCCCTTCGTGTCCTTTGTGTTACAGAGTACTGCGTAAATAATTGAACTTATGCCGGCTATATTCCACTGCTTTATGGCATTTTCAATTCAGTTATTTATGCAAGAAGCAGTAAATCTTTCCTCTTCTTCTTTCCGCCTTCTGCTTTGAGCTTTCACCTTTCAGCTTCTATCTTCTTTCACCTTAACCCTGATCGAATTGTTTGATTTGCTTAAAAACAAATACCACCAAAAATACAACGCCCGCAAGGGCAAATAATATATGAAGAACCTCACCATTAAAAATCCCAAAAAATGCCTATTTGTTTGTTTCCTCTTTTGGGAGCAAACAAACAAATGTCCCGGGTTTTGTACGGGATAACTATCCCGGGTTTTGTACGGGATAGTTATCCCGGGTTCTTGCTGGGATACCTGTCCCGCAAGTAGAAGTTTGGGACAGCTCTCTTTAATCTCTTTCTTGAGCCTTTCAGCTTTTTAGCTATTTCCTTATTCCCTTTTTCCCCGTCCGCTCTTCCCCTTTCTTCCTTCGTCAAAGTCCTGTCAAAACCATCCCCTCACAATTGACTTAATTCTTCTTCGGGCATACACTCCACAGTTGGTCGAGGCGATCCTGCCGGGAGAAGACATCCCTCCATTTTGGGGTTTGCAGCGACCTTTTGCTTGGAACCATCCCGCCCACCGCGGGGTAAGATATCATTTTTTGTGCAAAGGAGCGACTCTATGAGCGTTATCGAAGTTTCCAAATTGACCAAATATTACGGCAAGGCGCGCGGCATCGTGGATGTCTCTTTCAACGAAGAGGAAGGCGAGATCTTCGGCTTCATCGGGCCCAACGGCGCCGGCAAGTCCACCACCATCCGCCTGCTGCTCTCCCTCATCCACCCCACCAGCGGCAGCGCCAAAATTTTTGGCAAGGACGTGGTCACCCACGGCCCTGAGATCCGCCGCGATATCGGCTACCTGCCTTCCGAAGTCTTCTATTATGAAGGCATGAAGGTCATCGACCTGCTCAAGTATTCCGCCAGTTTCTTCGACCATGACTGCACCCAGCGCATGCATGAGCTTTCAGAAATTATGGAATTGGAAATGAACCGCCGCATCAGCGACCTGTCCTACGGCAACAAGAAAAAGGTCGGCATCGTCCAGGGCCTGCTGCACAGCCCCAAGCTGCTCTTCCTGGATGAACCCACCAGCGGTCTCGACCCGCTCATGCAGCGCAAGTTCTTCGACCTGGTCCGCCAGGAGAATGCCCGCGGCGTCACCGTCTTCTTCTCCTCCCACATCCTGGGCGAAGTGCAGCGCCTGTGCACCCGCGTCGGCATCATCCGCGAGGGCAAGATCGCCGAGATCTCCGACATCCGCACCCTGCAGCAGAACAACTACAAGAAGGTCAACATCACCGCCGCGGAGCTCAACTCGGCTGCCTTTGACCTGCCCGGGGTCACCAATGTGCAGGCCGAGAACGGCACGCTGCATTTCTTCTTCAAGGGCGATATCAACCTGGTGCTGCACAAGATCAGCAGCCTGCAGGTGACCGATGTGACCATCGAGGAACCCACCCTGGAAGAGATTTTCATGCACTACTACGAATAGGCGGGCATCATGAGCGCAACCATCTACATCCATGAGGTTCGCACCCGGCTGAGGTCGGTCGTCATCTGGTCGCTTTCGGTGGCGGCCATCATTTTCATCTTCTTCTCCATCTTCCCGGGTTTTGCCAGTCAGGCCGCCGTGATCGATCAAATGATGGCCCGCTTCCCGCCCGCCCTGCTGGAGGCCTTTGGGATGAACCGCACCAGCCTGGCCAGCGTGCTGGGTTTCTACAGTTTCATCTTCGTCTTCGTGCAGCTCTGCCTGGCCATCCAGGCCGGCAACTATGGCTTTGGGCTGGTCTCGGTCGAAGAGAACGAGTTGACCGCCGATTTCCTGCTGACCCGGCCGGTCAGCCGTTCCCAGGTGCTCACCAGCAAGCTGCTGGCTGCCCTCACCAGTCTGACCATGACCAACGCGGTGGTATGGGTGTTCACTTTTGTGAGCATTTCCATGTTCCACGACAGTTTCAGCTATGAAACCGGCAGCATCTACCTGCTGCTGGCTAGCATCGTGATCTTCCAACTCTTCTTCCTGTCTGTCGGGCTGGTCATCTCCCTGCTGGTCAAGCGCGTGCGCAGTGTAACGCCCTATTCGCTCGGCCTGGGCTTTGGCATGTATGTGCTGGCGGCCTTCAGCAGCGTATTTGGTACCGTTTCCCTGGAATACATCACCCCCTTCAAACACCTGGACCCGGCCTACATCGTCGAGAACGGCAGGTATGATACCCCCCTGGTGCTGCTCAACCTGGCGGTCAGCCTGCTGGCGCTGGGCATCAGTTACTGGCTCTACATCCGCCGTGACATTCAGGCCGTATCCTAAGGAGGCGCAAGTGAACATCTTTTTTCGCGAACTGAAAGCCAATTTCAAATCCCTGCTGATCTGGAGCGTCATGGTGGCGCTGCTGGTGATCACGGGCGCGGCCAAATTCACCGCCTATTACAATGATCCCTCCATGCTGGCCGTTCTGAACGCCTTTCCCAAGGCGGTCATCGATGCCATGGAATTGAATGCCTTCAACCTGACCACCGTCAACGGCTTCTACGGGATCATGATGGTTTACTATGCCCTGATGGGCGGCATCGCGGCTGCCATGTGGGCCAGCGACAGCATCTCGAAGGAAGAGCGCGACAAGACGGTCGAGTTCTCGCTCGTCCTGCCGGTCTCGCGCGCCCGGGTCGTCACGGCCAAGCTGCTGGCTGCCCTGGTCAACTGCGTGGTCTTTGTGCTGGTCACCTGGGGCATGTCGCTGGCGGCTGCCCAGCAGTTCCATCCCGACCAGACCTTCGCCCATTTCCTGGCGCTTGAAATGGTGGGCATGTTCTTCATTGAGCTGATCTTCCTGGCCCTTGGGCTTTTGCTGGGCTGCGCCATGAAGCAGTACAAACTCGCCGGCTCGACCGCCGTCTGGATCATCCTGACAGCCTACTTCCTGTCGGTGTTTTCGGGCTTGCAGGCCAACCTGGATTTCCTCAAATACTTCTCGCCCTTCAAGTATTTCGATGCCGCGGCGATGCTCCGCACCGGCAAGCTGGACCCGATGTATGTGCTGCTCTCACTCGTCATCGTGGCGGTCTGCGTCCTGGCTGCCTATTGGGTTTACGACAAGCGCGACTTGTATATTTAGAACCTGTCCGCATATAAAATTAGATCTGCCGTTACCGGAAACCCAGGGCCGACCCTTGCACCTTCTGCAAGCGTCGGCCCTAAAAATATCCCCTCGAATTGGAATAAAAACCTGTTCGAAAATTCAGGAGGAGTTCGCATTTTGAGTGTGTGCAGCGAAGCTGCATACACTCAAAATGCGGTTCTTCAATAATTTTCGGATAGATATTAAATGCAGTCAGCCTCATCCGGCCGAATTCCGCTGAAGATCAATTATCGTGCGGGTTGGTCTGCAGAAACGCCTTGGCTATCAGCGGATCGAAAAGCGTTCCCGACTGTTCCCGGATGTACTCCTGTGCGGCTTGAATTGTCCAGGCGGGGCGGTACGGGCGGGCAGAGATGAGGGCAGCATATACATCCACCACACCAAAGATCCGCGCCGCGATCGGGATCTGGTTGCCGCGCAGGCCGTCCGGGTAGCCGCTGCCGTCCCAGCGTTCATGGTGAAACCGGGGGATATCCAGGGCCGCAGCCAGCTGCCGGATGGGAGCCAGGATCTCATACGCATGCCGCGGGTGGCGTTTGGTGATCTCCCATTCAACTTCGGTGAGGGCCCCCGGCTTGTTAAGGATGGTTTCGGGGATCATCAGTTTGCCAATATCATGTAAAAGTGCCCCGCGGCGCAGATCATTCTGGTCTTTTTCACTGACGCGGCAGGCACTCCCCAGGTCCACCGTCCAATGGGTCACCCGTTGGATATGCTCATCCGTCTCGCGCCCGCTTAATACCAGGGCGCGCGACCAGCTATCGATGGCGGTATCGTAAGCCAGACCCAATTCGAAATTCGTCCGCTGGAGGTCCTGGAAAAGCGAGGCGCTGTCAATTGCGAGCGCCGTATGCCCTGCCAGGGTGGCCAAGAATTCGAACCAGTCCTCGGCCGGCTTCAAAATCGAGCGGTGATAGATCTCCAGCACGCCGTTCACCTGGCCCTTGGCGATCAAGGGCACCGCGTAGTAACTGGCGAATTTCTCCTGCTTCAGCCCCGGTGAGAACAGGGAGCCTGCCGGCTGGCTGTCGAGGGCAGGTATACTGATGGTACGCCTTTGAAGGGCGGCGGTTCCGGCATAGCCCTGCCCGATCATCACGGCGGCATGTTCGCTGACCGGTGTGGTGAACCCATGCCCAGCTGCATACTCCAGCATATGGGTGCGTTGATGAAGCACTAGGATATCTGCCGCATCCACTCCAAGCTGCCCGGTGATTTGCCGCAGGATCACCGACAGGATCACCTTCAGGTCAAAGCTGGACGAGATGGTTGCATCGATGGTATGCAAAGCCGATAAGCGCGTCAATTGACTCTGGATCTGGTTGGCGGCAGCCACGCGGTCCGTCACATCCCTGACGATGGCAATGACGCGCGACTCCGCCGTCTTGATCAGGCGGGCTTCGAACCAGCACTCTCCCTCCGGAACCTGCAGCCGATACTCCACCGGGACAACTTTCCCGGTTTGAAGCGCATCCTGAAAAGCCCGAGAGAGTTTCTCTGCCACGTCCGGGGGGAACAGGGCCTGCATTGGCTGCCCTAAAAATTGTTCCGGGAGCCGGTACAAAGATGATGTTTTACCGGCCTCGTAACTCAAGATCCGGCCGTCCGCATCCATGAAAAAAAGCATGTCCGGAAAGGCGCGGAAAATGGCATCCAGCTTGATGAGCGCATCGGCTTGGGGTTCAATGTTTTTAAAATTCTCCAGATCAATTTCCATCCATACCTCTATTAATTGTATTTCTCAATACGTTGGGGAGGAATGGGGGGTGGGCGGCTTTACCACCCGAACACTCCTGTTCCCCGGTTTGTTGAGATGATCCTATTGTTTCTTGCACAGACCTGTGACCATCATTGGTTCACCTTTTTGGGTAGCGCCCGGTATTATTACCGGTAACGCGGGCGCGGAGCACGATGATCCCCCTGGACCATCGTGCCCCATTTCTCCGCACCATCCGGAAATTGCCGCTCAGAATCCGATGAAATCCGGAACCGGGGCAAAAGAAAACGTTCGTGATTGCTCCCGAGGCCCAAGGGCCTGGGTGATCTGGCGGGCCAGCTCTGCCAGCGAGTCGGCGTGCAGGCTCAACAGCACGAAACGGTCTGCATCTCCCAGGAAAAAAGTCTCTCCCTGGTAGCCATCTTCAAGTGCCTGCTTCGGATCGACCAGCAACAGGCGGCAGAAGTGGGGGTTGACCACTGCCGCAGCCAGCAGGCGGTACAGTTCAAGGTGCTCTTTCCCTGTCGAAGAAACCATCAGGGAAACGGGATATTGAAGTTCTGTAGATTGAAGTTCTGATGTTGGAATCATCCGCTTTCCTTTGCCGTCTTCTTTCTCGTGGTTTCGAGGGCCAAGCCCTGCGTCGCCAGTAACCAGAAGGCTCCCATTGCGACCAGCACGTCTCCCGGGCTGAATGCCACCTGGTAAGGCGACCCTGCCGGAGGCAGGAAAATATCAGACAACCAGGGCAGGCGCGTTTGCGCCGGCAGGAGCAGGATATCCTTCGTCCCAAACCTGTCTCCGTTCCCCAGGGTTGCCAGGGTTCCAGGCGCAACAAGGTGGCTGGCTGTCTGCGGGCTGATGGGCATGAATCCGCCATTGGCAGTCATGACGAGCAGGTTCAGGCATAATCCGGCTGCCAGCAGCCATACCCCTGAAAATCGCCGGTTAAACCAGCAAAAGATCAGCAGCAGGAGCATTGAAAGGATCAACCCCGCGGCTGCCAGCCAATCTGCCATCCGGAAGCGGATACCCGGCAGGTATAGGAATATAAACTGAGGGAGAAAAGCAATCACGATCAGCCAGGGTTTGCGCAGGGGAGGGATCGTCCAGGCGCGCTTCTGGAGGCGTGCCAGGCAAAACCCGGCCACCAGCCCGGCCAGGATGGCCACCAGCAGGATCATGGCTTAGCGCGGGATGACTCCGCCGCCATCGTCTGGAGCGCCGGCGCCCAGCACGAACAGGACCAGCGCCAGGAGCGCAAAGGCAACCTGGATGTGCTGGCGGTTGATCTTTTGGGAGAAGACGAAAAGTTTGGCAAATTGAGCTTTCATGCGACACCTCTTTCTTTTATGATATAGTCAACAATAAGGCTGGGCAGGCTTCAAAGGTGGCCTCAGAACAAGCATGAAAGATTAGAAAAAAGCCCGCGCAGGGGCTTTTTTGGTTTGCTGTTGCGGGAATTACCTGTTATTGCTCAGGTCATCAGGCGCTGATAGAGCATCCGGGTTTCTTCGGAAGGCAGAATCCCCAGTTCGGCCTGTAAAGCCTCGCAGCAGGCTTGATATTGCCGGATGATCTCCAGCCGGTTCCCCCGCTCAGCATGGAGTTGCATCGCCAGGCAATGGAAATTCTCGAGGCAGGCGTTCAGGTCCAGCGCCCGCTGGCAGGTGTGCAAGGCGGATTCCCGCTCGCCGGTCTGCCGCTGCAATTCAGCCTGTTGCCACAATGCGCCCAACCAGGCTTGCTCCAGGCGCTGGCGTTCCGGCCAGGCCCAGGTGGCATCCACATCTTGAAGATAAGGGCCTCGCCACAGGTCTGTGGCGGTTCTCAAAGCCGCCACTTTTTCTTCCACCTTTCCGGTTGCCTGCGCCTGAGTAAGAGCTGCATCGAACTCTTCAACATCGTATTCATAATCCAGCGTGGCGTGATTAAAAGAATACAGGGCGTTTTCGAGCAGAATGACATCCTGTCCCAGGGCGTGTCGTAACCGGTACATATTGTTTTTAAAGCGCAGTTTCAATTTGTCCGGGTCGATCTCCGGCCAGAGAGTTTCACCAATTTCATCCTTGGAAACCGGGCGTGAACTCAACAGGAAAAAGAAGAACAGGTCGCGGACAGAGAGCGCCTGCCACTGTGACAAGGTCACCAGTTTCCCATTAAGACGCACCTGCGGTTTTCCCATGGCCAGGATGGTCAGCCGGGAGGCTTGCAGCGGGGCCGCCTTCAGCTTCCGCCGCAGGGCTTTGCGCAAGCCCGGGAGGCGCTGTTGAGCCTGGGTCACGCGCCTGAATAGCGGCTCAGCCTGTGGATCAGGTTGCAGCTCCGCCAGCCAGGCAATTGCATGACGCAGCATGTGCACCAGGGGCGGGTCGCCTGCCGCCTGGGAGAGAGCAGCCGTTACCGTCTGTAAATGGTTATATGCCAGGGCTGTCTGCCCACATACGCACTGGACTGCCGCCAGCCAGATATGGCACCACTCTATTTCTGCTGCCTGGTTGCCGCGCTGGAAGTGGTCGAGGGCTTTCTCCAATTCCGGGAGCGCCAGTTGAGGCTGCGCTTCTGCCAGGGATAGACAGCCGATTTCAAGGTATAACAGCCCCCACTCGTAGTTCGAACCAGCAGCCCGGGTCAACGGACGGGCTTCCCTTAAAAACCGATGCGCGTCCTGAAATTTGCCTCGCAAGCGCGCCAGGCGCATCTGCGCCAGCAGGAGATAGTCCACCAGGAATTGATAACTTACCTGTTGTGCAAGCACTGTGGCGGTGATATAGGTCTGGTGGGCAGATTCATATTCATCCAGATCAGAAAGGATATCTCCCAGGCTGGCAAGCAGCATGGCTTCCTGCCAGCGAAACCCCCCCTGCCGGGCGCAGGCCAACCCCTCCTCTATTGTCTTGACCGCGGTTTCATAATCCCCATTCATGTAGTGCAGAACAGACAGGTTGTTCAGAACAAGGGACTGGGAAAGCTGATTGTTTTCCCGCTTCCATTCCGTCAACGCCTTGCGGTAATACTGCGCAGCGGGCGCATATTTTCCAGTGGTTCGGCAGGCCCATCCCAATTCCATTTGCAGGCGGACAATGCTTTCCGCTTCGCCCAGCTTTTCATACCCGCGCAGAGAAGCCTGCAAGGAGATAAAAGCCTGCTCCACCTGTCCCAGGCGAAAGAGGCCGATGCCTTTGAAGCGCTCTGCTTCCGCGCGGACGGCTTCCTGCTCGAGTGTAGTTGCGGAACTGCGCAAGGCTTCGGACGCATCCTCGACCGTGCCGGCATAATCTCCCACCAGGCGGCGGGCAGCCGCACGGCGCACCAGGGTTTGTGCCAGGGCGGGGGGATCACCGGTGCCGCGCAGCATGGTCAGGGCGCGATCAAGCAAAGGCAAAGCCCCCCGTCCATCGCCCAGGCCACACAGGAACGCCCCCTTCAGCGAAAGCAAGCCGGGATGGGTTTCAAGCCAGGGCAGGGGAAATTCATCCAACCAGGATTGGAGGGTGACCAGGTGTTCGCTTAAAAGCACGAACTTCCCCACGCGCTCCACCAACCCGGTCAGGGCCTCCAGTTCGCCATACTCCCTCAGTACGGCATGGGCTTTTTCCCATTCGCCTGTCTCTTCGTAGACCACCGCCAGGCGGGCAAGAATGGGTCTGGCTGTCCCGGGCGATTCCCGGAGAATGCGGTCCTGCAGGAACTCTTTGAAAAGGGGGTGGTAGCGCAGCCACTTCCCGCGTGGCCCAACCGGCAGCACGAAGAGATTGTTGCGGCTGACCGCATTGAATAATTCATCCCAATTGCCTGCACCCAGCACTTTGTGGCACAAGCCGGCGTCAAACTCATCCAGCAGGGAAGTTTGCAGCAGGAACTGGCACATTGCGGGGGATTGCTGGGAAAGCACCTGCTGATCCAGGTAAACAGCCATGTCCACACCGGAAGCACGCGCCGTCCGCCTCCAACTTGCCCTGTATTCAGCCGGGAAAGGATCCTACACGCCGCGGGTCACTTCTGCTGCTGAAAGATGCAGCCCCGTAACCCAGCCTTCCGTCTGGTGGGCCAGTTTCTCGATGGTGGCCTCATCCAGCGTAATCCCATAATCTTTCTCAAAAAGAGCGCGTATTTCGTCCGGACGGAAAGCCAGCTCTTCAAGGTCAAACCCGCTCACTTGTTGGCGCGCTACCAGCAGGGTGATATCCGGCAGGGTTGGAAGCCGCCGCGAGGCAAGGATAAGATGACAATTCTCACCTGCCAGGATGATGAAACGGCTGAGCATGTCACGGATCGAGGCAGTTGAATCCACCAGGTGATAATCATCCATCACCAGCACGAAATGCTCGTCAACCAGGTCATTCAACTCGTTGACCAGGCTGGAAAGCAGCCGCTCGGAATCCTGTTCAAAACTGGTGACCGACCTGAGCACGCTCCTGGAGCGTTTCCCAAAATTATGGAAGCGTTCTGCCAGCGCGGCGATCAGGTAAGCGCTGAAACGCTGGGGATCCTTATCCAGCGGATCCAGCGACAACCAGCATACCGGCATTTCGGACTGGCGGGCAAAATCCACCAGCAGGGAAGTTTTTCCATACCCGGCTGGTGCAGTCAACAGGATGAGTTTCTTATCCAGCAGTTCGTCGAAATGTACCAGCAGGCGTGCCCGGTGCAGGATCTGGGGACGGTGTGCGGGGATGACAATCTTGGTGCGGCTGAGAGGAATTTCGACGCTCATAAGCTGTGTGGACAATTTTACCCGTTTCCGGGCTGCCTGCCGCCTGCATCCCTTGGCCCTTTCTTGCGGTATACTTCCAAATGTTCAGCCAACTGTAGCCTTTCAATAAAATTAAAAGGAGGGGTCACTCACCCCGCCCTGGTACATCGCAATCACATAACCAATTGAAGGAAAACCCATGAAACAGGTCCTGCAAAACATGCGCGACGGCAGGACCGTCGTTACCGAAGTACCCGTCCCGGCGCCGCGTCCCGGCCAGGCGCTCGTTAAAATTGCCGCCTCGCTCGTCTCGGCTGGTACCGAACGGATGCTGGTGGAATTTGGCGAAAAATCGCTGCTGGGTAAAGCCCGCTCCCGCCCCGATCTTGTCCGCCAGGTGGTGGATAAAATGAAACGCGAGGGCGTGCTCCCCACCGTCCAGGCTGCCTTCAATCGGCTCGACCAACCCATGCCGCTGGGCTATTCCTCGGCCGGCACCATCATTGCGCTGGGGGATGGAATGGATGGTTTCAAGGTTGGCCAGCGCGTGGCCTGTGCGGGCGGCGGCTTCGCCGTTCATGCCGAGTACAACGTGGTTCCCCGTAACCTGCTCACGCCCCTCCCGGATGGCGTGGATTTCGAGTCTGCCGCCTTCACCACCCTGGGCGCCATTGCCCTGCACGGCTTTCGCCTGGCTGAACCGCAGATCGGTGAGAACGTGGCAATCATCGGGCTGGGTCTGCTGGGATTATTAGCTGGTCAGATGGCCCTGGCGGCCGGGTGCCGTCTTCTGGGCATTGACACCAACCCGCAGCGGGTTGCCTTGGCTGCCTCTCTCGGGCTTTCGGCCTGCCTGCGCGACCAGGCCGTTGACTCCGCCCAGGCCTTTACTGCCAACCGCGGCTTCGACGTAGTGCTCATCTGCGCCGACACCTCTTCCAACGATCCTGTCGAACTGGCCGCCCTCATCGCCCGCGACCGGGCCCGCCTGGTCGCCACCGGTGCGGTCGGGTTGACCTTCCCACGCAAAATTTACTACGAGAAGGAACTCTCGTTCATCAATTCCCGTTCGTATGGTCCGGGACGCTATGACGCCTCCTACGAGGAGAATGGGCGCGATTATCCCATTGGCTATGTCCGCTGGACGGAGGGTCGCAACTTCGAGGCAGTGGTCGGCCTGCTGGCCAGCGGCAAACTGCAAGTTCAACCCCTGATCACTCACCGCTTGTCCATCGATAAGGCTCCGGAAGCCTACGAGATCATCACCGGGAAAAAGAAGGAGCCGTTCCTCGGCGTGTTGTTGACCTATCCTGTTGATGCGCTGGCAGGTTCGCAGGTGATCCGCTTCAACCTGCAAACGGTCAAACGTGAGAATGAGGTGCGGTTGGGCGTTCTGGGTGCCGGTCTCTACGCCAATGCCACCCTGCTGCCCGCCCTCCAAAAGATCCCCGGCCTCCAACGCATCGGGATTGCCTCCGCCGGCGGACTGCATGCCCGTCACTCGGCGGAGAAATTCGGCTTTGCCTATGCCACCTCCAGCGACGACGAGCTGCTCAACGACCCGAACATTAACACGCTTGCCATTCTCACCCGCCACGACACGCACGCCGATTTGGTTGTGAAGGCCTTGCAGGCCGGTAAGCATGTATTTGTCGAAAAACCGCTGGCCATCACACCCGAAAGCCTGGATGCGATCATCAAATCGCTGCCTTCTGCGCACAGCTTGCTGCTGGCTGGTTTCAACCGCCGCTTCGCGCCCCTGGCGGTTGAACTCTCCAAATTCCTGGCAGGACGCGGCGAACCGCTCTCCATGCACTACCGCATCAACGCCGGGTACATCCCGCTCAACCATTGGGTGCATGACCCGGCCCAGGGCGGCGGGCGGATCATCGGCGAGGGCTGTCACTTCGTGGATTTCCTGGCATTCCTGGTCGGGTCCGCGCCGGTCAGCGTGAGCGCCCTTGCCCTGCCCGATAACGGCAAGTACCACCAGGACAATGTCTCCATGACCTTCACCTTCCCGGATGGCTCTGTCGGCGTGGTGGATTATCTCGCCAACGGCGATAAATCCTTCCCCAAGGAGCGCCTTGAAGTCTTCTGCGGCGGAGGCGTGACGGTGCTGGACGATTTCCGCTCCCTGGAGATGATCCGCGCCGGGCGCCGCAGGCTGGTCAGGAAAGCGCAGGATAAAGGTTGGGTTGGAGAGTGGGCTGCGTTTTCCAGGGCCATCCTCGCTGGTGGCGAGCCACCCATCCCCTATGAGCAACTCGTTGGCGTGACAAAAGCCACCTTTGCGGTGCTTGAGTCACTGCAAGTAGGAAAAACGATCGACATCTGACATGGATTTCAAAATCGAAGGCCCGCTTTTTCAGCAATCCCCTGTCTGCGTCCCCATCCTGCGCAGCCTGCCGGATTGGTTTGGCATTGAAGCAGCCATTCTGGAGTATGAGCGCGAAATCGAGCATCTGCCTACCTTCCTTGCGAATGAAGATGGGAGCGTGCTTGGTTTCCTCAGTCTGAAACAGCACAACCCATTTTCAGCGGAAATCTATGTAATGGCTGTCCAGCTGCAGGCGCACCGCGGTGGGATCGGCCGCGCCCTGGTGGCAGCCGCCGATTTCTATGCCCGCAACCTGGGCATCGAGTATATGCAGGTCAAGACCCTGGCTGCCTCCCGCCCGAACGAAGAATATGCCCGTACCCGCGCCTTTTATGAAGCACTCGGATTCCGTCCGCTGGAAGCGTTCTCTCGAATCTGGGATGAAAATAATCCCTGCCTGGTAATGGTCAAACGGTTGTGACTTATGGATTACATCGCCTCCCTCCGCCAGCACGTTGGACACGACCCGCTCCTGATGGTCGGTGCGGCGGTGCTCATCCTGGATGAGCAGAACCGTCTCCTGCTGCTGAAGCGTTCGGACAGCGGCTGCTGGGGTCCGCCAGGCGGTGCGGTGGAATTGGGGGAAGAGGTCGAATCGGCTGCCCGCCGCGAGGTGCGTGAAGAGACCGGGCTGGAACTTGGAACTTGCTCACTTTTCGGGGTCTTCTCCGGGCCGGAGTTATTCTACGTTTATCCCAACGGTGATAAAGTTTATAATGTCTCCATCATCTACCTGGCTTGCGACTGGCGCGGCGAAATTATTCTGAACGACGAACATACCGCCTGGGGCTGGTTTGCTCCCGCCGATATCCCCGAAGACCTCAGCCCACCCATCCAGCCGGTGATCGAAAAGTTCAAAGAGTCTTTGCCGTTGTCTCCTGAAACATTATGACCATCCAACCCTGGAAAATTCTGTCTTCAACCCACCTGCGGGAAAATATCCGTCTTGACCGCTGTGAACTCCCAAACGGGAAAATCATTGAAGGAACGGTTCTTGAATTCGGCACATGGGCAACGGTGTTGGCCCTGACGAAAGAGCAGGAAGTGGTACTCATCCGGCAGTACCGCCACGGTGTGCAAAAAGTGATCGTGGAACTGCCTGGCGGAGCCATGGACGTGGAAGATGAAAGTCCGTTGGCCGCGGCCCGGCGGGAACTGCAGGAGGAGACCGGCTACACCAGCGACCGGATCATCCAGGTGGGCTGTGTCTCTCCCAACCCGGCTAACCAAACCAACCTGATCTATTCCTTCCTGGCATTGGATGTCGAAAAGAACGGCAGTCAGCAACTTGACGAGACGGAAGAGATCGAAGTTTTTCTTAAACCACTGGATGAGGTCATTGCCATGGCAAAGAATGGTGAACTGCTCCAGTCAATGCAGGTGAGTACGCTATTTTTTGTCCTGGCCTATCTGGAAAGGATCTCCTGATGAATCCTTTTTCCAGGCTGACCATCGCCTTCAAAGCCGTAAACCAGTTGGGAGTCCAGCCAGTGGCGCTGAATGCCCTCTACCGGTTTGGGCTGGTAACAGGTCATTACCGGCGGGTGACCCGGGATCAGCCATCCGTAAAAAGTGGATGTTTAAAAGCCGTCCTGCCTTTGCCTGACCCGGAGGAACTCCTGGCCGTGCTCGGCAAAGACGGGAAAGCCGCCCTGCTCGCCGAAGCGGATGAAATCGTCGCCGGCAAAGTTCGCCTCTTTGACGCACAACCGGTTGACCTGCAACTCACCATCCCCGGAAAGCTGGAACACTGGACGGCTTACGAGATCGGTCGGGTTCAAATCCCGAATGCCCATTTACAAATACCGGATATCAAGTTTCTTTGGGAACCCGCCCGCTTCGGCTGGGCCTTTACGCTGGGAAGAGCATACCACCTGTCTGGGGACGAAAAATACGCCCTGGCCTTCTGGCGCTATTTTGAAACCTTCACGGATGCCAACCCTCCCTGCCTCGGTCCCCACTGGATGAGTGGGCAGGAAGTGGCCCTGCGGTTAATGACCCTCGTCTGGGCCGGACAGGTTTTCGACCTCGCCCCGGCCTCCACGCCGGAGCGCAAGACCCGCCTGGTCGCCTCGGTGGCCGCCCACGCTGCCCGGATTCCGCCCACGCTGGTGTATGCCCGCTCCCAGCAAAATAACCACCTGCTCACTGAGTCCGCCGGCCTGTTCACTGCCGGGCTGGCCCTGCCAGACCATCCACACGCCTCCCGCTGGCGCAGCCTGGGTTGGCGCTGGCTCAACTACGGACTCCGGTCGCAGATTGACGGCTACGGTGAATACAACCAGCACAGCACCAACTATCACCGCCTGATGCTCCAGGTTGCCCTGTGGGCGAACTCCCTGATCCGTAGTGACGACTTCAGCCGTTACCGCTGGCCGCACCAGAATCAGGAAGCGGTCAGGCGTTCGGTCCATTGGCTGCTGGCCTTGATGGATTTCGAATCAGGCCGGGCCCCGAACCTGGGCGCCAATGACGGGGCTTACATCTTCCCCCTGACCGTTCTCCCGTTCAACAACTACCGTCCCGTCCTGCACGCTGCCGCGCGTGCCTTCCTCGACTACGACCTGCCGCACGGAGCATGGGACGAGATGGCCCTCTGGTTCGGCGCGCTGGCCGCAGGCCCCAGGAACATTGCTCTGCCGCGCTACCTGGGCGACCAGCTTTACGGGAAAGAATCCTGGGCCTACTTACGAACAGCGCAGTTTACCTCCCGCCCTTCCCACGCCGACCAGTTGCACCTCGACCTGTGGTGGCGCGGCCTGAACGTGGCCCAGGATGCCGGCACCTATCTCTACAATGCCCCTCCTCCCTGGGATAACAACCTGACCACCGCCCTGGTACATAACACGGTCACGGTGAATGGCAGGGACCAGTTCACCCGCGCCGGACGTTTCTTATACCTGGACTGGGTCAATGCTTACCGCAGGACCCCCATGGCCACACACCCGGGCACGCTTCAACAGGCGCTCGGCCGCTACCGGGCGCACGGCTATCGCCATACGCGCATCGTCAGTGTCTTCAACGACGACCGCTGGCTGGTGGAGGACGAGATCCTGCCGTTGCGCATGCCTTGGGAGAAAAAACCACTCACCTTCCGCCTGCACTGGTTGTTGCCGGACTGGGAATGGGAGATCGTGAAGGGTGAATCGAAATTTTCCATTCGCCTGCTGTCACCGCATGGCTGGGTGACCCTTGGAATAAACCCCGGGTTACCAATTACGGATGACAAATTTCAATTTTCGCTTTTTCGTGCCGGCGAGACTCTGCTTGGCGAAGCCACCCCTGGCCCCACCCGCGGCTGGGTTTCGCCTGAATATGGCACCCGGCTCCCGGCTTTGTCGCTGGCTATCGAAACAGGATCCACAAATGAAGTAAAATTCACCACGAAGTTTATCTTCCCCCAATGACCTATCGCGCCGGTATTCTCCTCTTGCAAGACAACAAGATCGCCCTGATCGAACGTCATCGCCTCGGGTTGCATTATTTCTCCTTCCCCGGCGGCCATGTGGAACCAGGTGAGACCCCCGAACAGGCCGCCGTCCGTGAGACCGAAGAGGAATTGGGCCTGCAGGTGAGCCTCAAACAATTGATCGCCAAGTTCGCCTGGCTTGGAAATTGGCAGTATTACTTCCTGGCCGAAGCGACCGGGGGAACCTTCGGTTCCGGCACCGGCGAAGAAATGCTGAACCCGCTCCCAGAAAGAGGTACCTACCTTCCCATGTGGATGCCGGTCGCTGACCTGTTGGACCAGCCTGTAAAACCGCGTCCATTGGCCGAGCTGGTTGCGCGCGCCGCGCGGGAGGGCTGGCCGCAACAACCAGTTGTGATCCGGGAAGAATCCCACTGATGCACATCTTGCTGATTCACCAGGCCTTTGCTGCCCTCGATGAACCCGGTGGAACGCGTCACCACGAATTCGCCCAATTCCTCGCCGCCCGTGGACACCGCGTCACTGTCATCGCCAGCCCGGTGAGTTATCTGACCGGCTCCACCCTTGCCCCCGCCCCCTTTCCCGCGCAGGAGCAGAGTGGGGATGGCGTGAAAGTGATCCGCGCTTATACCTACCGTGCTCTTCATAAATCCTTTGTTCACCGCGTCTTTGCATTCGTCTCATTCATGAGCTCTTCTTTTTTTATCGGCCTGGGCGTCAGGAACGTGGATCTGGTCTGGGGTACTTCGCCGCCCATCTTCCAGGGCTTCACCGCCTGGCTGCTGGCTCGTCTCAAGCGCATCCCGTTCCTGTTCGAAGTGCGCGACCTGTGGCCGCAGTTTGCCATCGCCGTGGGTGTGCTGCGCAATCCCGTGCTCATTAGTCTCTCGCTCTGGCTGGAACATTTCCTCTACCGCCATGCTGACCGGGTCATCGTCAACAGTCCCGGCTATGTAGCCCACGTGACCAAAGGCGGCGCCCGGAATGTTGAGCTCGTCCCCAACGGCGCCGACCCGGAGATGTTCAACCCGTCGGAGGCTGGCCTCGCCTTTCGGTCAGCCAACCACCTGGAAGATAAATTCGTTGTGCTTTATGCCGGTGCACATGGGATGTCCAACGACCTGGGGGTGGTTCTGGAGTCTGCCGGTAAGCTGGCAGAAGACCGGTCCGAGGTCTGCATCGTTCTGCTCGGCGACGGCAAGGAAAAAGCCGCCCTGCAAAAGCAGGCTGCCGGGATGGGACTTGTCAACCTCCTGTTCCTCCCTGCCATCCCTAAAACCGGCATGGCCCAGGCTCTGGCAGGAGCCGACGCCTGTCTTGCCATCCTGAAACCGCTTGAAGAATATAAGACCACCTATCCCAACAAGGTTTTCGATTACATGGCAGCCGGCCGCCCGGTGGTGCTCGCCATTGACGGGGTCATCCGGGACGTGGTTGAGGCCGCCGGCTGCGGCATTTTCGCCAAACCCGGGGACCCCTCCGCGCTGGCTGAGGCCATCCGCTCCCTGGCTGCCGACCCCGGGCGCAGCCGGATGATGGGCCTGGCAGGTCGGAAATACCTGGAAGAACATTTCAGCCGCAAGATAATTTCTGAAAAACTGCTGGACATCCTGAACAGTTCGATAAAATAAATCCCGCTTTTCGCGATCGTTCCCAGGAACCTTACCCGGACATTACCATATTCACCTGGAAAAATGTATAATCAAGCCAGAGATATCAATTTAATAAATCAGGGGGAGGAACTGTACGGGTTGTAAAGCCGCCCGCACATCCACTCATCCTCCCCGCTTGTTGAAAGGATACAGGCTTCCTTTTGTCCTGTTGGCATGGGAGTTTCCTATATGACTGAGAGTACTCCATGGCGGATGGGTGAATTCCTGCGCATTGCCATTTTATTCCTGTGGGGTAAACCTTCCGGCGCCTCCACCCGGGAAATTATGGAGGCCATCGCCAGGTCAACACAGCTCACCAATGAAGAGACCAGCCCCGTTCCGGGGACTGCCGGGTTTTACCATTATGAGTTGGCCACGCGTTCAGCCATGACCGCCCTGGAAAAAGCAGGCTGGCTCGCCAGGGATAAGAACCACTGGCTGCTCACCGAGGAAGGTCAGCTTGCCTGCAGAGACTTCCGGCATGCCGCGGAATTTTATGTCGAGTCCCAAAGAATATATGAAAATTGGCGCCTGAACCGGCCATCCATTTATCTGACCCTTGAATATGCCCGCGAAAAGGCCTGGGAGCAGATTCGCTGGTATCTCCAGCATCTCACCCACTATGAATTTCGATTCCTGGTTCGGGATCTGCTCTTGGCAATGGGATATTACCTGGATTGGGTGGCCCCTCCCGGTAAAAACCGCGGTCATGTGGATATGATCGCCGTCCCCGACCCTCTCAGGGTTGATCCCCAGCATTTGATGGTACAGGTAAGATCTTCCAGCCAGGTCGTTACCGCCGAAGGGTTGGAAGCGCTGGTCTCTGACACCCGGGCTGGAACCATGGTTTTGTGCGTATCCTCTGGCGGGTTCACACAGAAAGCGGCCGAATTCGCCAGCGCCCAGGCACCCGGTAACGTGGTTCTGCTGGATCTGGAACAGTTTGTTGACCTGTGGATAGAATACTACGACAACCTGACCCCTGACGCCCGGCAGCGCTTCCCCCTTGAATCCATCCATTTCCTATCCTTGACAGAATAACGTTCCCTGGCCAAAACATCATGCCCCCTATCGCCTTCGACAAATACTACCGCTACGATGACCTGGCCCGCCTGCTGAAAACCCTGGTGGAGGAATACCCCAACCTGCTGCGGCTGGAAAGCATCGGCAGAAGCCACGAGGGTCGCGATGTCTGGCTGGTGACCGCCACCAATTTTGCCACCGGCCCGGATACCGAGAAGCCCGCCCTGTGGGTGGATGGCAACCTGCATGCCTCCGAAGTGGCTGGGTCGATGGCCGCGCTGTACTTCATCAACACGCTCGTCACCCGTTATGGGCAGGAAGCCGCTACCACCACCGCCTTGGATACGCGTGCCTTTTATATCGTCCCGCGCGTCAGTCCTGACGGCGCCGAGTGGGCCCTGGCTGATAAGCCCCGCATCGTCCGCTCGAGCACGCGGCCCTATCCTTATAACGAGGAAGCGCTGGATGGCCTGCTCCAGGAGGATATTGATGGCGATGGGCGCATCCTGACCATGCGGATCCTTGATCCGAACGGCGCCTGGAAAGCCCACTCTGCTGACCCGCGCCTGATGATCCGGCGCGACCCGGTCGATTCGGGCGCTACTTATTACCGGCTGCTGCCCGAGGGACTGCTGCGCAACTTCGATGGGGTCACCATCCAGGTACGGGGTGCGAAGGAAGGGCTTGACCTGAACCGCAACTTTCCGGTCGGCTGGCGCCAGGAAAATGAACAACCCGGAGCCGGCCCCTACCCGGTCAGCGAACCTGAGGCACACAATATTGTGGACTTCATCGTCCGGCATCCCAACCTGACCGGCGTGGTCACTTTTCACACCTACAGCGGCGTGCTCCTGCGCCCGTACGACGACCGCTCCGACGATGAGTTCCCGCCCGAGGACCTGTGGACCTACAAGAAGATTGGCGACCAGGGCACCCGCATGACCGGCTATCCCAACCTCTCCTGCTACCACGATTTCCGCTACCATCCCAAGCAGGTCACCACCGGCGCCTTCGATACCTGGATGTACGATCATATCGGGGTCTTCAGCTGGACGGTGGAACTCTGGAGCCCGATGCACCAGGCCGGGCTTAAGGATTACAAGTATATCGATTGGTTCCGCGAGCATCCACTTGAGGACGATCTCAAATTGTTGCAATGGAACGATGAAAAGCTGGGCGGTAAGGGCTACGTGAATTGGTATGCCTTTGACCATCCCCAGTTGGGCAAAGTGGAACTGGGCGGGTGGGACTCGCTCAAAGCCTGGGGCAACCCGCCGGTGGAGTTCCTCGAAAAAGAGATCCAGGCCTTCCCCGACTGGATCATCTGGCATACATTGATCTCGCCCAGGCTTTCCCTGCGCGAGGCCAGTGTCAAGGCCATCGACCAGGATGTATATCGCCTGCGCCTGGTGGTAGAGAATACCGGCTGGCTGCCGTCTTACGTTACCAGGAAAGCAGTGGAGAAGAAGGTTTCCCGTGGGGTCATTTGCGAGATCGAACTGCCGGAAGGTGCCACGCTGCAGTCCGGCAAGCTGCGCGAGGAGTTGGCCCAGTTGGAAGGACGCGCCTATAAGGCGGCTTACAACGAGGGTTGGGAAGGCAGCAGCGATGACCGTTTGAAAGTGGAGTGGGTCATCCATGCGCCGAAAGGCGGGAAGGTCAAACTGGCAGCCCGCCACGAGCGCGCCGGGGTTGTGCGGGCGGAGGTGGAACTCAAGCCGTGAGCCGGGTCGACGGTCGCCTCTGGCTGGCCCGCCTGCTGATCGCCGCTGTCATCGCCTGGAATCTACAGGCGGCCTTCGTCTTCTTGATTAACCCGGAGGCCTATGTTTCCGCCTTCGAGTTGAGCGGCATCGCGGGGGCTGCCGCGCTGCGCGGCATGGCGGTCCTGTTCGTGATGTGGAACGTGCCTTACCTGGTGGCCTGCTGGCAACCGCGCCGCCAGCGCCTCTCGCTGTGGGAGGCTCTGGCCATGCAGGCATTGGGGGTGTTGGGGGAGACTTTCATCCTGCTGGGCCTGCCCTCCGGTCACACCATGCTGGTTGGTTCCCTGCTGCGTTTCATCGCCTTTGATTCCGCCGGGTTGCCCGCGCTGGGCGCCGCGCTGTGGCTGGCAAAGACCCCTTTTACACAATCTTAACATGCTTTTAAACTGACCACAATCATCCTGCACTACTATATGGTTGATACTATTTTTATATAGTAGAAAGGTGAAACCATGTTGAAAAAAACCTATCAGGCCGAACAGATCTGGAACACAGTGCAAGAACCCCGTTGCCCGGTCTATTTGCCCACTGGATATATGTTGCTTCTATCTGCCCTCGACAAAGGTTGGCAGATAGAGAAGATCGAGATGTCGCCCTCCTGGGATCAGAATGGATTTGTCTACCTGGTCACATTACGTCGTCACTCCTTTAATATCAGCCAGCAGATCGTCCTGCCAAAGAATCCGGTAGTTGAGCAACTGCTCTTCGATGAGACAAGCAACCTGTTCCAAAATTCATTCCACAATTTCCAGGAAGTCCACGTCTAAGACCGACTTGCCTTCCTTCCCTTCATTCTTCAGATGATTTTGCCCTGTGCATCAGGCAGCAGGGCAAAATGTAATCCCTGGAATGTGATTCTACCTGCTGCTTGTGATAAGATAAATACATGCCCGAGACTATTCTTGTTGTCGAAGACGAACCTTCTTTGCAGGAAACCCTGGTCTACAACCTCGAAAAACAGGGGTATACCGTCGAAGCAGTCGGTGATGGGCGCGCGGCGCTCGATTCAGCCCGCCGCCTGAAGCCGGATCTCATCGTGCTCGATATTATGCTCCCCGAACTGGACGGCTTCGAAGTCACCAAGATCCTGCGGCGCGAGATGACCGTTCCCATCCTGATGCTGACCGCCCGCGATGATGAAATTGACCGGGTGGTTGGGTTGGAAGTGGGCGCGGACGATTATCTGACCAAGCCCTTCTCAATGCGCGAACTGCTCGCCCGCGTCAAGGCGCAGTTACGCCGCACCCGACTCCTGCGTGATGAAATTGAAAAGACCAACAGCCCCGATGCAGCCCCGCCTCTGGAAACATTGAGTTTCAATAACCTGGTCATCGACCAGACTCGGCGCGAGGTTACCCTGGATGGACAGGTGATTCCTTTCAAGCCGCAGGAATATGACCTGCTGCTATTCTTCGCCCAGCACAAACGCCAGATGCTCTCGCGTGAATTCATCCTGGAACGCGTCTGGGGCTGGGAATACGTTGGCGACAGCCGCACGGTGGATGTGCATGTACGCTGGCTGCGTCAGAAGATCGAAGCCGACCCGGCTGCACCGGTCCGCATTGTCACCGTGCGCGGCGGGGGCTACCGCTTCGAGGGATAACGCAAACGCCGGGCAGGTTCTCATCCTGCCGATAGGGATTTGACAGGCAGTGAAAGGTATTGACAGCCTCCCTGGGCTAAAATTCCAGCCATGAAAACGAAAATTGAACACCTTATTCTCGGTTGCATCCTCGCTCCTCTGGCTCCCATTGCCGGGCTGCTTGGATTCTGGTGTCTGTCATTCACACTTCTGTCGGAAAAGTGGATCCCGGTTTGCGCCCTCAGCGGTCTTGCACTCGGGATCCTGGTCGATCTCGTCATCCTGAAAAAACTACTCGCCCGCGCCGACCAACTGGGGATGGTGTTCTGGATAGCGGTCTTCCTCTTTTACACCGTGGGAGTATTCGGTTTCTTTATGGGTGTGCCGGTTCCTAATGCTGCACTGGCAATCCCGGCCGGATTCGTTGTTGGCGGGAAACTGGCCCATGAAACAGCGGATCAAACCCGTGTTCGCCGCGACTCCCGGCAAACCTGCATCCTGACAACGGGGCTATTGGCCCTGGTTTGCATTGCCTCGGCCTTTTTCGCCCTGGCGAGTCCATCCACACCTAGCGACTTGCGCGGCATGCTCGGTCTCGGTTTTGAAGTCACTCAGACCATGGTCTGGGGGCTGATCCTGGCGGGCGGAACGGGGTTGCTGGTAGTCAACTGGCTGCTCACCATTCTTTCCGTCCGCCTGACTTATCGCTTTTTATGCAAATCCTGACATGAACTGGTTCCCGCCTGCCGTGGTTGCCCTGCTGGTCGTTGCGCTGGTTGTGCTGACCTGGCTTCTTGCCGGCTTGCA